>JAYUCJ010000001.1:0-2335 GCA_043740415.1 Polaromonas sp.
CGACCGTAGTCAATGCTGGTATCCATCCAGGGGGCCATGTAGTTGTATCTCGGGTACAGACCCCCGCTGTCTGGAAGGCCCGCGTAGCCCGCGCCAAACATGCCCTTTATCACCAAGCCCGTGGCCGTGAGTGGGTCAAACCAGGTTCCCGGCGGGTTGCTGCTGAGCACGCCATCTTCAGTTTCAAGCACAGCATTGTTCACGGCCAGCGCATAACTACTGTGTGGCGCAAGCAGTTGAAACAGTGGGTGAGTGTGCGGCACTGCGGTCTTGGTGATCGCGTTGACCGTATCCATCGGGAAATGCAAGGCCGGGTGGACAATAAATAGGCCAATGTACGATGCCCCTTGCAGGGCGTAAGCCTTGGCCAAATTCCAGGCTGGATCGCCAGGATGCACTTCCAGCGGTTGCTGAGCAATGACTGGCACCTCGATTCTCACGCAAGAAAACTGATCACCGTTGCGCGAGAAGACGCAGCTCACGGGCCATGAGTAGGTGCCCTGCAATGTCGCGTCTTTGATCAATGCCATTGCATAAAAACTTGACACCCAAGTATTGCCCTCAACATTTTTCAGACATCGCGCATGCACTGAATTTGTCATCATCCGGACGAACTCTGCATCAGAAGGTATCGGAAGCTGGCTGCCAGTCACTGCATTGGCCGCCGCACTGCCTGGGTAAAAAGTCAAGGTCTTGAAGTAGCGTGAGCCAATGGCTTGATTCCAGAGCAGCGTCTCAACCGGCGGGATATTCAGAATTTCAGGCGCATTCTCCGTAGGGTACGAGGGGCTTGGCTGAGGCCAAGGACCCTTGCGCTGGTAAAGAAATTGATCAGCTGCCAGGTCGGGCTGGCTCCATTGGGGCTTCTTCATGACACGGTATTCCTCTTTATTCTTGCTTCTTGAATCGGTTGGCATCTCGTGCCAGATATTTTGATTTCTGCTTTAGCCTGCGGCTCACACCGTGCGGCCGAGCAGCAAGAATTGTTTACGCAAATCCGACCATCACCATAAGCGAATACCCTGAGTACCCATTCGGTGTGATTTTGGGTAATCCAGCCTGCTGTCAGAAACTGCGTTTTCTGTTTCATGCCTTTGCCATTAAAGTAGGCATACCGCGCGCCCCTAAAAGCCCATGACTAAATACGCCCGCCTTTTCTGGATCGTCCTGTTTGCCATACCCTGTTACGCGCTGCCTGCCGCAGCACAGGAGTCAAGGCTCGCATTGTCGTCAAACACAACTGAAGTGGCTTTGACACCGTGGGTGCGCATCGTCAAGGACGCCGACAAAAACAAAACCGTCAAGCAAATCCTTAGTTCGCCCTTGGAGATACCGCCAAGCGATACCGGTGGCGCGATTAATTTTGGCTACACAGATGCGGCTTATTGGTTTGTGATTCCCCTGGACAATTCTGAAAAAACTCCTCTGGCGCGCCTGCTAATATTCGAGCCTACCTGGCTCGACGAAGTGCAGGTCAACCTTGTTGATGCCAGTGGGCAACTACAGACCCAGCTCGGCGGCGACACCCTGCCTTTTACGCAGCGCGCAGAGCTGCGCCGGCAGATCAATTTCAATTTGCTGTTGCCACCCGGACAGAGCACACTCGTCGTACGCGTCGCCAGCCGCGATACATTTTTTGTTGCTATGTCCTTGCTGGATCGCAGCGCATTGAATCAATTGGCGTCTGGGGAAGCGGCCTATTTTGGTTTTTTCTATGGCGCATTGATTGCGCTGATCGCGTTTAACTTTGTGCTGTACCTCTCGGTGCGCGAGCCGATGTACCTGGCTTACTGCGCTTATGTAGGGGCATTTTTACTGATCTACACGGTGTACAACGGGCACGCCTTCGGACTGTTTTTTCGCGAGTTGCCCGAGCTGTCCAATTGGGCGCATTCCCTATTTGCTTACCTCTTTGCACTGTCCGGGTTGGTTTTTGCCAGTGTGTTTCTTGACCTTAAACACAAGCTTCCCCGGTTTCACAGGGTTTGGCAGAAATTTTTACTCGTGTTTGTGGTGTACTTTTTTGCGACGTTTCCCTTCGGTTACGGGATTCATGCGCGTGGAGCGGTCACTTGGATCGCCATCTGTTCTGTCTTCGTCCTGGGTCTTGGCTTCATTTCGATGAAGCAAGGTAACAGCGTTGCCAAATACTACCTGGCAGCCACCGTGGCCGGCCTAATTGGTACATCTATTACGTCATTGACGGTTCTTGGAATTCTGCCTTACACCTTCGCAACCTTTAGGGCCGTTGACTTTGGCATGTTGGTGGATGCCGTCATGCTTTCGCTGGCGCTTGCTGAACGTATTTCACGGGTCAATCGTCTCGAGCGTTTGC
>JAYUCJ010000002.1:0-16510 GCA_043740415.1 Polaromonas sp.
GCTTTTGACGTGTGCATGGCTGCAATTTGGTCTTTGGTGTATCCCAACTCTGTCAACACTTCGTCGGTGTGCTCACCCAGAATAGGCGATGCGGTGACCTCCGGCTTGAAGCCGCTGTATTTGATTGGGCTGCCCAGGGTCGTGTAGCTGCCGCGCACTTTGTGCGGGACTTCCACGATGGTGCCGCTGGCGATGAGCGACTTGTCATGCAACAGCTCTTTCATGGACTGCACAGGTGCGCATGGGATGTCAAACTTGCGGAAAATATCGACCGCTTCAAACTTGGTTTTGTCTTTGATGTAGTCTTCAATCGTCGCAAAAATGTCCATGATGTGCGGCTGGCGGCCACGTGGCGTGTTGTACGCTGGGTCGTCTTTCCACTCTGGTTTGCCCAAAGCGTCACAAATCGGACCCCATGCGTGGCCTTGCACGGTGAAATAGATGTACGCATTTGGGTCAGTCTCCCAGCCCTTGCACTTCAAAATCCAACCTGGCTGACCGCCGCCGCCTGCATTCGCACCACGTGGCACAACGCCATCTTTGAAAGCTTCCATTTCGTGCGGGTACTGTGGGTACTCTTCCAAGTAGCCAACCTTGTCTAAACGCAGCTGGTCGCGCATTTTGACGCGGCAGAGGTTCAACACCGCATCTTGCATAGACACGGCGACTTTTTGACCTTTGCCCGTTTTTTGACGGCCAATGTAGGCTGTCAAAATACCGATCGCGAGGTGCATACCGGTGTTGCTGTCGCCCAAAGCGGCTGAAGAAATGGTTGGGCCAGAGTTCTCGCCTTTCCAGTAGCCAGTGGTAGAAGCGGCACCGCCAGCGCACTGCGCGACGTTTTCGTAAACTTTTAGGTCTTCGTAGTGGTGGCCGTCAGAAAAGCCTTTGACAGATGCCAAAATCATGCCTGGGTTAAGAGATTGAATGTGCTCCCATGTGAAACCCATGCGGTCCAAAGCACCAGGGCCAAAGTTTTCGACCATCACATCAGATTCCTTGATCAAACGTTCCAGCACTTCTTTACCAGCAGCCTGCTTGGTGTCTAAGGTCAAGCCGCGTTTGTTCGAGTTCAACATGGTGAAGTACAACGCATCTGCATCAGGCATGTCACGCAACTGACCACGCGTCACGTCGCCAGAGCCTGGACGCTCAACTTTGATGACGTCTGCGCCAAACCATGCCAACATTTGCGTGCATGCCGGGCCTGCTTGGACGTGGGTAAAGTCGATAATTTTGATGCCAGCTAGTGGTTTATTGCTCATTTTTCTGTGCTCCTGTTGAAATTACTAAAACTAAAAATTCTAAAAATTTAATATACGAAGATTACTTTTAAAGCTTACTTCTTTTTCGCCGCTGTCGGGTTCAAGCTGGTAATACGACCGCTTTCTGTGCCTGCCGTTTCGTCGATGACGGCATTGATCAAAGTTGGCAAACGTGAGGCAAACGCGGTTTGAATCGCGGCATCCAGCTCAGCCGGTGTTTTGACCGTCACGCCCACGCCGCCGAAGGCTTGCATCATCAGGTCGTAACGGGCGTCTTTGACAAACAGGGTCGGCGCCATGTCGTCGCCACCGCTCAGGTTTTTGTCTGTGCCTTTGTAAATGCCATTGTTGTTCATGATAACAATACACACGGGCAATTTGTAGCGGCAAACGGTTTCTACTTCCATACCGCTGAAGCCAAAGGCGCTATCGCCCTCAACCGCCAGCACTTGCAACCCAGTCGTCACCGCGGCAGCGACAGAGAAGCCCATGCCAATGCCCATAATGCCCCAAGTACCCACGTCCAACCGTTTGCGCGGTTTGTACATATCGACAATACTGCGTGTGAAGTCGAGCGCATTTGCACCTTCGTTGACCAAAATCGTATCTGGGTAATCTTTGAGGGTTTTTTTAATCACAGCCAAAGAACTTTGGTAGTTCATTGGGCTTGGATTCAGCGTCAAGGTTTGCGCCATTTTGGCGACATTGGTGTCGCGCTTCTCATAAACCGGGTCAAGCCAATCGGCGCTTGGTTTTGGCAAGTTGCTGGCTTTCATGGCTTTGGTCAACTCAGCGACGCAGGAGCCAATATCACCCACCACCGGAGCTGCGATGGCAACATTGCTGTCTGCCTCGGTTGGTGAAATATCGATTTGGATAAACTGACGCGCTGCGCCCGCACTGGCAGGGGTTTTGCCACCCCAAGTTTTACCTTTACCGTGTGACAGCAACCAGTTCAAACGCGCACCGATGAGCATGACCACATCAGCCTCAGCCAGCACATACGAGCGTGCTGCAGAAGCGCATTGCACATGCGTATCAGGCAGCAAACCCTTGGCCATGGACATGGGCAGGTAAGGAATACCGCTGGTCTCGACCATGGCTTTGACAGCGTCATCGGCCTGCGCATAAGCAGCGCCCTTGCCCAAAATAATCAAAGGACGCTTGGCATGTTTCAGCAAGTCGATGGCGCGTTGTATGCTTTCGCCGGATGGAATTTGCGCAGGTGCAGCGTCCACCACTTTGATCAAGGAAGCCCTGCCCGCTGCTAGCGGCATTTCTTGTGGCATCAGCTTGGCTGGCAAATCTAAATATACGCCACCAGGGCGACCTGAAACCGCAGCGCGAATGGCGCGGGCAATGCCTACGCCGATGTCTTCGGCGTGCAGCACGCGGAATGCTGCTTTGCACAATGGCTTGGCAATCGCCAACTGGTCCATTTCTTCGTAATCGCCCTGCTGCAAATCGACGATTTCGCGCTCAGACGAACCGCTGATCAAAATCATGGGGAAGCAGTTGGTCGTGGCGTTGGCTAAAGCGGTTAAACCATTCAAGAACCCAGGCGCAGACACGGTCAGCGCGATGCCGGGAAGTTTGGTTAAAAAACCTTCTGCTTGCGCCGCATTGCCAGCGTGTTGCTCGGTCCTGAAAGAGATGACGCGCAAGCCTTCTTTTTGCATCTTGCGCGACAAATCGGTGATAGGAATGCCTGGCACACAGTAAATGTTTTTAATGCCATTGAGCTTGAGTGCGTCAATAACGAGTTGAAAACCATCAATGGTTTCAGGGGTTGAGTTGTCTGTAGTCATATTGAATGTCTCTTCATGAACGTTGATGCGTTATCATAGAAGGCTAATAGAACTCTTCCATTGACCGTGGTCAATAACTTCATGTCTTCCATAGAGAATCATCCCGAAAAAAATATCATTCGGGTACAACTGACGCAAAACGCCGTTCTGAGTGAACTCACCGATTCCGAACGCAAGGAATTAGAGCAATTACTTGTCGTCGTCGACTGCCCAAAAGGTGACTTTTTGTTACATCAAGGCGTGCACGATATGGAACAATATTTCGTGCTAGACGGTATTTTGAAACGCGTGGTTTCAAACGACCAAGCCAAAGAAATGATTTTGCGTTTTTCTGATGAACGCGACATGGAAACCAGCTATGCAGCTTGGCGTTTAGGGTCACCGACGCCCTACAGCATTGTCTCCGTCACCAAAGCACGTGTTGCTAAATTACCGTTGCCGCTGTGGGTCGCCTTCATGGAAAAGCACCCCAGCATCAAAGCGTCTTTTGAATACAGCGTGATGCGCTTGATGAGTGAAATCATGGCGCACACGATTACCTTACATTTGCTCGATGCGCCAGGCCGTGTGAACCGATTCATGCGCAAGCAACCCGAATTGTTTGAACGATTGCCAAAAAAAGAACTGGCTTCTTATTTGAACCTGTCTGCTGAAACGTTGAGCCGGCTCAAACAAAAAGGCAAGATTTAAACTCAAAAGAGTTTAAATCTTAAAAAATAAGTCATAAAAAAATCCCGCTCTATTCAACGATAGAACGGGATTTTTATTTTAAAGAGCTTCTTTTCTGATTACTTAATCGACTGGTTGCTCGACGGCAAATTCATTCACTTTAGGTGGGCGAATTTTAGCGATCAATTTCGACACCAAAGGCCAAACGAGCAAACCAATCGCGAGTGTAGAAATCGTGCCAACCAGTGGGTTTGACCACAAAATACCCAAATCGCCTTGGGACACCAGCATCGCTTGGCGGAACGAGTCTTCTGCTTTGTCACCCAGCACCAATGCCAAAACCAGCGGTGCCAAGGGGTAATCCAGTTTCTTAAACAAATATCCGATCACACCAAAGCCCATCATGAACCAAATATCCAGCATAGCGCTGTGCACGGTGTAGGCACCAATGGCACAAATCACGATGATGACGGGTGCAATGATGGAAAACGGAATACGCAGAATCGACGCAAACAATGGGACGGTGGACAGCACCACAATCAAACCCACCAAGTTACCCAAATACATGCTGGCAATCAAGCCCCACACAAAGTCTTTTTGCTCAACGAACAGCAGTGGACCAGGTTGCAAGCCCCAAATCAACAAACCGCCCAACAAGACAGCAGCCGTAGGTGAGCCAGGAATGCCAAGCGCGAGCATAGGCAACAATGCAGCAGTTCCAGCAGCATGCGCAGCAGTTTCAGGCGCGATCACACCTTCGATTTGACCCGTACCAAACTTGGCACCGTTTTTGGACATTTTCTTAGCCAAACCGTAGCTCATGAATGAAGCTGGGGTTGCACCGCCTGGGGTGATACCCATCCAGATACCGACCAAGGAACTGCGTAAAGAAATCATCCAGTACTGTGGCAATTTCTTCCAAGTCGCCAAAACGATTTTTGAATCAATCTTGCCACTCTTACCTTGAAATTCCAAACCCTCTTCCATGGATTGCAAAATTTCACCGATACCGAACAAGCCGATAACGCCGATCAAGAAGTCAAAACCGCGCATCAAATCAGGGAAGCCAAATGTCAAACGCAGCTGACCCGTGACCGTGTCCATACCCACAGCGGCTAATGCAAAACCAATCGTCATAGAGGATAAGATTTTGAATGGAGAGCCTTTGCCCATACCCACAAAGCTACAAAACGTCAGCAAGTAAACGGCAAAGTATTCAGGAGGACCAAATTTCAATGCAAATTTAGCAACCAGTGGCGCCATGAAGGTGATCATGACCACAGCGACTAAAGCACCGATGAATGAAGAAGTAAATGCTGTCGTGAGTGCCTCGCCAGCCCGGCCTTGTTGTGCCATGGGGTAACCATCAAACGTGGTCGCCACAGACCACGGTTCACCTGGAATATTGAACAAAATGGAAGTGATCGCGCCACCGAAGAGTGCACCCCAGTAAAGGCAGGACAGCATGATAATCGCCGAAGTTGGCGACATCGTGAAGGTCAATGGCAGCAAAATAGCTACGCCATTGGCGCCACCTAATCCTGGTAATACGCCAATCAAGACACCCAAGATAATACCCACAAACATTAATAGCATGTTCATAGGCGTCAATATGACGCTGAAGCCGTGAAATAGTGCGTTTAGTTCTTCCATTGTCTCTTCCAGTAGTTGTATGTTTAAGTAATTTGGTTAGATCGATTGATTAGGTGATTCTGAGTACGATTTTTGTCAGTTTGTAATCGACTTAATACCCAAGAAATGCCAAAGGATCTAGGCTACCTTTGAACAATGGCACTTTGAACCAAACTTCAAACATGAAGAAAAACAGCACGACAACTGCAAGCGAGATGAATGCACTTTTAAACAAGGAAAACTTGCCCAAAATAATCATGAACAAGGCAATGTAAATGGCAGATGCAACGTACAACCCCAAGAACTGCACACCCAGCACATAGACACAGGCAGGGAGAAACACGGACAAAACCCGCTTGAGTTGCACCTCATCAACAAAAATATCGGTATTTTTATCTTTACCAAACAGCGATTGGTACATCACACCCAAGCCTGCAATACACAGCAAAATGCCGATGTAAAACGGAAAATAGCCAGCGCCTGGGCCGTCCGTTGTCCAGCCGGCACCTAACTTCCAGCTACCGGCTGCAACTGTGATACCCAAGACAAGTATTAGAAAGGCAACTGCAGCCTCTACTTTGTAGGTGGCAACACCTTGTCTCTGAACTTCGCTCACATCGTCGTTATCGTTCTTGTTGGTCATCTTACATCCAGGCTGAAATTTGTGTCAAAGAAAAAATACTTTTTATGGATTAGCAAAGATTCGCATGCCTTGAACCTTTGCATGTCAAAAAAAATGCGGCATTAACTCATTAGTCGATGTACCGCACTTCTAAATATTGCGAATTTACTTGGCCAGAAAACCAGCTTCTTTCATCAAGTCACGGTGCATAGCTTCGTTAACCGTCAACCATTTGACAAAAGCATCGCCGGTCAAAGCCGTTTGATTGAACGCACCTTTTTCCATGTAGTCTTTCCACTCAGGCGTTTCACGTACTTTCTTCATCATGTTGACGTAGAAATCAGTTTGATCTTTGGTGACGCCTGGCGCCATAAAGATACCGCGAAGCATGACGTAGTCAGTCGGGACACCAGCTTCTTGACAGGTAGGAATATCATTCCAAGACAGGGTGTCAGTCACTTTGGTTTTGTACGGCATGCGTGTGTTGTCAAACACGCACAGTGCACGCAACTGGTTGGCACGCCATTGTGCAACTGCTTCGATAGGGTTATTCACAGTGGAATCAATATGCTTACCAACCAATTGAACAGCCACCTCACCACCACCTTTAAACGGCACGTAAATAAACTTGGTGCCAGTCGCTTTTTCGATACCCACCGTCAAAATTTGGTCTTCTTGTTTTGAACCTGTACCACCCATCTTCATTTTGCTAGGGCCTGCTGCTTTAACGGCGGCAAAATACTCTTTAGCCGTTTTGTACGGTGTATCTGCACTCACCCACAGCACAAACTGGTCCAAAGCCATCATAGAAACGGGGGTCATGTCTTTCCAGTTGAAAGGCACACCTGTAGCTAATGGGGTTGTGAACAAATTGGACAAAGTAACGACGATTTTGTGCGGATCGCCCTTAGCCTCTTTGACGGCCAAAAAGCCTTCAGCCCCAGCACCACCCGATTTGTTCACCACAATCATGGGCTCTTTCATCAGCTTGTGCTTGATGACGATACCTTGAATCAAACGCGCCATTTGGTCAGCACCGCCGCCCGTACCAGCTGGCACGACGAATTCGACCGGTTTTGTAGGCTCCCAAGCTGCATGAGCTGGGCTCAAAACAGCAGTAAAAGCACCCGCAGCCAAGATGGCCGTGAGGGTTTTTTTAAATACAGAGTGTGTTTTTGTAAAACGTGCCATGCCAAAAATCTCCAGTTTTAAATAGTTGATCAAGTTAGTTCAAATCGGTTAAGCAAACCGACTTCCTAACAACGTGCTGATGCTCGCGCATGTTGACTTAAAAATGATTGACTCGGGTCAAGTTTGATGGATAAACCAGCAAACCAAGGGTAAGCCCTAGGAGGTCAACTCAAACTTTGATTCTCGTCATCTGCCGGCCAGTCGTTGATGTAGGCTTTGAGCATTTTGTTTTCAAAGTTTTGACTATCTACTACAGCCTTAGCAACGTCATAAAAGCTGATCACGCCCATCAGCATCATTTTGTCGATGACGGGCAGGTAGCGGGCGTGGCGGTCAAGCATCATGCGACGCACTTCGTCTAGTTCGGTTTCTAGCGTACAGGTCAACGGGCCGTTGTCCATAGCGCGCCAAACCGTGGTGTCCCCAATACTGCCGCCGTTTTTGACGACTGACTTGATCACCTCACGAAATGTCAACATGCCGACGACTTTACCGTGCGATATCACCACCAAAGAACCGATGTCGTTTTCTTCCATCAGGTTCACCGCGCTGGATAAACTGTCTTCTGGGGTGCAGGTGTACAGCGTGCTGCCTTTGACGCGAAGAATGTCGCTAACTTTCATGATGAGCTCCTAAGAAAGAAGAGAAATAAGGTGTGACAATAATGAGAATAATATAGCCCACAATGTAGACTTGTGCGTAGTTATTCGCATGTTAATTGCACCTTATTGCAGCTTATTTGAAAAAAGCAGAGGAAATTTAAATGCCCGGCTATTCAGACCCCAGTTTTGACACCCTTGCCCTGCACGCAGGCGCATCACCCGACCCCGTGACGGGCGCGCGTGCGGTGCCGATTCACCTCACCACCTCGTTTGTGTTCGAATCCAGCGACCACGCCGCTGCGCTGTTCAACCTGGAGCGCTCAGGCCACGTCTACAGCCGCATCAGCAACCCGACCAACGCGGTGCTGGAGCAGCGGGTCGCAGCGCTGGAAGGCGGCATTGGCGCGATCACCACTGCCAGCGGCCAGGCCGCGCTGCACCTGAGCATCGCCACGCTGATGGGCGCTGGCTCGCACATCGTCGCATCAACCGCGCTGTATGGCGGTTCGCAAAACCTGCTGCACTACACGATGCGCCGCTTTGGGATTGAAACGACCTTCGTCAAACCCAACGACATCGACGGCTGGCGCAAGGCCGTGCAGCCCAACACCAAGCTATTTTTTGGCGAAACCGTGGGTAATCCGGGGCTGGATGTGCTGGATATCCCCACCGTCAAGACAATAGCCCACGAAGCCGGCGTGCCGCTGCTGGTAGACAGCACCCTTACCTCGCCGTGGCTGATGAAGCCGCTGGACTTTGGCGCAGACCTGGTCTACCACTCAGCCACCAAGTTTTTGAGCGGTCACGGCACCGTCATTGGCGGCGTGGTCGTCGACGGTGGCTCGTTTGACTGGGAAGGCCCAGCTACAGCAGGCAAATTTGCCGAGCTGACGCAGGCCTACGACGGCTTTCACAACATGGTGTTCAGCGAAGAATCCACCGTCGGTGCGTTTTTGTTGCGTGCCCGCCGCGAAGGCCTGCGAGATTTCGGTGCCTGCATGAGCCCGCACACCGCCTGGCTGATTTTGCAGGGCATCGAAACCCTGCCGTTGCGGATGGCGCGGCACATGGGCAACACGCAAAAAGTCGTCGAATTCTTGGCGGCGCACCCGTTTGTGTCCCGCGTCGGCCACCCGATGTTGGAGTCGCACTCCAGCTACGCTTTAGCTAGCAAACTATTGCCACGCGGTGCCGGCTCGGTGTTCAGCTTCGACCTGAAAGGCAGCCGCGAGCAGGGAAAAGCCTTTGTCGAAGCGCTCAAAATCTTCAGTCACTTGGCCAATGTGGGCGATTGCCGTAGTTTGGTGATCCACCCCGCCAGCACGACGCATTTCCGCATGACGGACGAGGCGCTGGCCGCAGGCGGCATCACCCAAGGCACGATCCGCCTCAGCATCGGGCTGGAAGACCCGGATGATTTGCTGGACGATTTGAAACGCGCCCTTAAAATCGCTGTAGCCGGCGTAATTAATGCCTAAAATGCTATCAGAAGTATAGTAAATTAAATACGAATAGCCTACAACTGGTTACTTCAAAGCCAAATGCAGCATCAACGCAATCCGCGCCTTGACGGGTGCCAAACCACCCGAATCGCCAAACTGCGTATCCGCCTTGCCCACCAAAGAACCAAATGCGCAACGCGAGCTGCGCCAAACGACCACGCCAGCAGCTTCGGCGGCCTGCAAGGCGCGCTCTAACTCTTTACTGATGGTGCCATTGCCAGTTGCGGCAACCACAATGCCACGTAATATATTTACAGTGGCAGCAGTTCGTTGTGCCAGCAGTGCCTGCACGCCGTCCCCAGTTGCACCTGAGTGGTTTAAGACGATTTCGACACGTGGCAAAAGCCCTAATTTTGCTATATAATTTATAGCAACATATGCATTATTTACACCGGCTATAGACATATTTGACTCGTAATTTCGATAGGTGACGAGTTTTCCCTCTTTCACATACCCAATCGCCCCTGCATCACCAGAGCTGAAGGCGTCTAAGCGGTAGTTATGCACTTTTTGTACGTCAACAGCACTGTGAATCGTGCTGGCACACACGGCCACCACCGCTTTGATCTGGTCACTTGAAGCGACTGCCAAGGCGTCAAGCAAATTCTGTGGACCATCAGGTGCGACCGCTGTGGATGGGCGCATCGCACACGTCAAAACCACGGGTTTGTCGGTTTTCAATACCGAGTGCATGAAAAACGCGGTTTCTTCCAATGTGTCCGTACCATGCGTGATGACGATACCCTTCACTTGCGGCTGCGACAGCCAGTATGTGCAGCGCGCCAGCAAGCGCAGCCACACCTCGAAAGTCATGTCTTTGCTGTCCACTTGCGCCACTTGCTCACAAACCAGCTCGCAGCCAGCATAGGAAGCCTTACCCGCAATTCCTGAAGAATCCGTCAAGGAAGGAATAGCCGCTAAAAGCGTCTCTACGCCAACTTCTGAAGCTGTGTAATCGACATTATCCGTTGCTGAGCTAGATTTACCCGCAATCGTGCCGCCTGTACCTAAAACGATGATTTGTTTGTGCTTTTGAGTTTCCATGGTGGTTATTTTGCAGGGAGTTATGAAGTGATTTGTACGAAGTTTGCTATTTATTTTGATAATTTTGCAAAAAATGCTTGCATTGCTGTAGAAACTGGTTAAAAATACAGCTACTGTGCAAAAAAACAGCAAATTTAGTTTAACTACTCTGTTCTTTAGGAGCCACCATGAGCAATACAATTAAGAATATGGCAAGCGACATGCCAAGTTTCAGCGACAAGTTCACGATCAAGTTAACTGCGCGTCAGCAGCAAATTTTAGAGTTAATCCAAAATTCTATCGCCCGCACGGGCTCGCCACCAACGCGTGCTGAAATCGCCACCGAGTTTGGTTTCAAATCTGCCAACGCTTCTGAAGAACATTTGAAGGCCTTGGCACGCAAAGGCGCGATTGAGTTGGTCAGCGGCACGTCTCGCGGTATTCGCCTCAAAGGTGACTCGTTGCAGTCCATCAACGCCTCACGCTCAAAACAATTCAAAGAGCAGTCTTCGTTGCCCCATCCTAATTTTTCGAGTCTTTTGCAACTACCGCTGATTGGCCGCGTTGCTGCCGGCAACCCTATCCTGGCGCAAGAAAACGTCGAACAAAGCTACAGTTTTGAGAGCAGCATGTTTGCTCACAAGCCAGACTACTTGCTCAAAGTCAAAGGCATGAGCATGCGCGATGCTGGCATCATGGACGGCGATTTGCTCGCAGTGCAGTCTGCCAAAGACGCCCGCAACGGTCAAATCGTTGTTGCTCGTTTGGGTGAAGAAGTCACCGTGAAGCGCTACCGTCGAACCCAAAACTTGATCGAATTGTTGCCAGAAAACCCTGACTTCAAGATCATCACCGTTGACCCTGAAGAGCCGTTTGCCATTGAAGGCCTAGCTGTAGGTTTGATTCGTAACACCTTCATGATGTAAAAAATCACCCGTTGCCGCAGCAGGTGGCGGGCGTATGGTGGCCTCAACATGGCATTTAACCGTGTTTTCTCGCGATTTTTATCGCGTGCGGGGCTGACATCACCCTGCTGTAGCAATTTCTTAACAATCCTGCCTATGTTTTACCTCTGACTATTTAGGAGTTTCACATGGGATTCAATCAATTTTCCGAAAAATCTACCGTTCATACATCGACTCGATCTAACGATTTATTCAGCGACGTCATTTCAGGATGTTTAGCTGGTTTTGGTATTTGGACCACGCCCTCACCCAATTTAGCTGCGGCAAAGCCTCAAACCGCAGATAACAACGTCTTTCCATTGCGAGTCATTCGCGTCAAAGACACCAATTCACAGATTTCGGTAGCAGCTAATGCGCCAAAAATGGCTGGTCGTATGGTTATTTCAGGTCGTATGGCTGATGTTTGTGCTGAATTAGACCGATTAGCCGCATGATTTTGTAAGCTTATCCTGTCGCTTTATGCGTCTGTAGGACAGCAACTACATGACTTGTGGCTGCTGTCCTCTGTTACTTTTGTTTGACACCTTCAATACTTACAACATCAATAACGATTTTGTAATTCTGGAGGCTCTCATGAAATTATCACATCAACAATCAAGCATGGATGTCGGAAAAATAGTTTTAAATGCAAGCACATTTGTCAAATTTGCGTTCGTAGCTCTAACTGCAGTCGTGGCGAGTCTCGCAATAAGCACACAAGTATCAGCCCAGTCAATAAGCAAAGCTGACTACAGCGCAGCAAAGACGAGAATAAGCTCTGAATACAAAGCCGATAAAACTATCTGCAAACAACTGGCAGGAAATGCCAAAGACATTTGCATCGAAGAAGCCAAGGCTAAAGAAAAGATTGCCAAAGCAGAGTTGACCTTTAGTTATACAGCCAAAACGTCTGATAAAGTCAAAATTTCTACCGTCAAAGCAGATACATCGTTTGCCATTGCGAAAGAAAAATGCGATGACTTATCGGGTATTCCTAAAACAACTTGCAGAACAGATGCAAAAGCCACTCATACGAAAACGCTGGCTGACATCAAAATGGGCAAACAAATCAGTGCTGCAAAAACTGACGATGCCCAAACCAAGATAGACGCTGACTATAAAGTTGCTACTCAGAAATGTGCAACGCTAGCTGACGATGCTAAATCCAGTTGCGTCGCGGCTGCCAAAACGAAGTTTGGCAAATAAATGCAAATTCGAGTTGCATGACTCATTTGGCACAAATTTTAAAATTTTGAATTAACTACCCCCTATGAATGATCGCGATTGGTCATTTCCTACAGACAGCAGTTACGTAATATTAAGTAAACTTGAGGGCGAATCAAATAATGCGCCAAGATTTAGGCACAATATCGGCATGAATATTGTGATCCTAGACGACTACCAAGATGCTGTCCGTAAGCTCCTCTGCGCTGCCAAGTTAGATGCCTTCAATGCCAAGGTTTATACCAACACTGTCAAAGGCGTTGGTCAGCTCGCTTTGCGATTGAAAGATGCTGACATCATTGTGCTGATTCGTGAACGCACGCCTTTGAACCGACAGCTCATCGAAAAGCTGCCCAAACTCAAGCTGATCGTGCAAACCGGCAAAG
Organism: Polaromonas sp.; assembly: GCA_043740415.1. GTDB lineage: Bacteria > Pseudomonadota > Gammaproteobacteria > Burkholderiales > Burkholderiaceae_C > Aalborgiella. The sequence continues at coordinate 12,869 of JAYUCJ010000002.1, forward strand.
TCGGTTCTCACATTGACGTGAATGCCTGCACTGAGCACGGCATCGCCGTTGCCGACGGCACAGGCTCACCGACGGCACCTGCAGAAATGACCTGGGCGCTCATCATGGCGGCCATGCGTCGCTTGCCGCAATACATCGCCACGCTCAAGCACGGTGGCTGGCAGCAATCAGGCTTAAAAACAACAGCCATGCCGGCAAATTTTGGTCTTGGTATGAATCTCAAAGGCCGTACCTTGGGCATTTGGGGTTACGGCAAAATCGGGCAATTGGTCGCTGGCTTTGGCCAAGCCTTTGGCATGAATGTGATGGTTTGGGGCGGCGAAGAGTCGCGCCAAAAAGCCAGAAATGATGGCTACGCTTCAGCAACGTCGGTCGAAGCCTTTTTCACGGTCTGCGATATCATCACGCTGCACCTGCGCTTGCACGATGCAACGCGTGGCTTGGTGACATCGCAATTGTTGTCGTTGATGAAACCCACGTCGCTCTTGGTGAACACATCTCGCGCCGAGCTTATCGAACCCGATGCCCTCATCTCAGCACTCAACCGTGGCCGCCCCGGTATGGCTGCCGTTGATGTGTATGAAACCGAGCCCGTGCTGCAAGGTCAAGCGCTGTTGCGCTTAGAAAACTGCATCTGCACGCCGCACATTGGCTACGTCGAGCAAGATACCTATGAAATGTACTTCAGCGCCGCCTTTGACAATATCCTCAATTTCGTCAAAGGCACGCCTACCAATATTGTCAATCCAGGCGCATTGCAGGTTAGACGCTAGGCTAGCCCATCCAACTAAGCGGCCAAAAACTGAGCCACACCCCGCCCTGTGGCAAAACCGCTAGACAGACAGGCGGTTAGCAAATAGCCACCCGTAGGCGCTTCCCAATCCAGCATCTCGCCCGCGCAAAACACGCCCGCAGCTAATTTCTGTGTTGGTTGAAGCATTTGCTGGGCATCCATGCCCTCAAACGCCACGCCACCCGCGCTGCTGATCGCCTCATCAATTGGGCGAGCAGCTTTCAAGCGAATTGGTAATGATTTGATACCTGCAGCCAATGTGACAGCATCATTCATCGCATCTTTTCCCAGCACCTCGTAAAGTAACGCCACTTTGATACCATCCAGCTTCAAACGACTCTTCAAATGACTCACCAACGAGCGCGAACCGCGCGGGTGCCGTACTTCGGCCAACACTTGTTCAGCCGTTCTATCGGGCAGTAAATCAAGGTGAAAAGTAGCTGTTCCGTTTGCAGCGATATCGTTCCGCAACCAACTTGACGCCGCGTAAACCAAGCTGCCTTCCACGCCCGTACTCGTAGCTACAAGCTCGCCTTGCTTTTGAAAGCGAGGCTTATCAGCATCACTAGATGGCACAGTGATTACGACTGTTTTGAATGGTTGCCCCGCAAACTTCTCCGCAAAATACGCGCTCCAGCCCACATCAAACCCGCAGTTCGATGGCAAAAGAGGCTTCACGTTTACACCTTGCTGTTGCAACACAGACACCCAAGCTCCGTCCGACCCCAGCCGCGCCCAGCTGCCACCACCCAGCGCCAAAACCACCGCATCCGCATGCACCGTGACTTTTCCCGACGGTGTTGAAAACTGCAAATCATGTCCGCCGGCTTCTGCTTGCGCCGCATCTGCCCAACCCAACCACTTATGCCGCATGTGAAACCGCACCCCCGCAGCGCGCAGCTGATGCAGCCAAGCCCGCAACAACGGCGCAGCCTTCATGTCCTTAGGAAACACCCGCCCAGACGAGCCCACAAAGGTCTCCACACCCAGCCCATGCGCCCAAGACTGCACCTCGGCCGCGCCAAATTGCTGCAACAAAGCCCCAATTTCGCCACTTCTAGCCCCAAAACGCGACACAAACGGCTCAGCAACCTCAGAATGCGTCAAATTCAGCCCACCCTTGCCCGCCAGTAAAAACTTGCGCCCCACAGACGGCATGGCGTCATAGACATCAACCTGCAAACCCGCTTTAACAGCTTCTTGCGCAGCCATTAACCCCGCTGGGCCACCACCGATGATGGCTACAGACTTATTCGTCGTTTTTGCTGTTATTTTTGTTTTTTCCACTAACTACTTTCAAGAAATTCTGTAATCTGACATTTTCGTTTAAATCACTTCAACCATCTTCCCGGTCGCTGTCAAAAACGCCGCTTTGACAGGTTCACCCGCATAGCAAGCTTGCACCGCAGCGACATAAGCACGCATTTGCGCGACCAATTCAGGTTTGCTCTGCGGCTGCGACTCAGATTTGTAATCCAGCACCCACCATTCCCCCGTGTCTTGGCGACGCACCAAGCGGTCTAAGCGCAGGAGTTTGCCGTGGGCGGTGAGCTCGATTTCATTGCCTTGCCAGCTAACTATTGTCTCGTCCCAAGCCCAAGCACCCTCACCCGCCAAGATGCGTTGCGCCATCTGCGCGGCCTGCTCGGCTTCTTGGCTGCTCAGCTTAAATTCCACTGCCACAGCATCCACCGCTGTGACATCAGCCCGCTGCAGCAAGCGGTGCATGGCTTGACCTAGACGGGATTCAAGGGATGTTTGAGCCACTTCCTCAGCAGAATTTACTATATTTTCAATAGCACCATAGGAAACAAATACGCCGGTTAGAGTCGTATTTGATACCTTACTTGAGGTATTTTCAGCATTTTTTAGGCTAGGAAGTACCAGAAGCTCAATTATCTCTGAAGACCCTTCGACAAGCTCAGGGCGAACGGTATTTTCATTACTGAGTCCCCGTTCGGGTTGAGCTTGTCGAAACCCTTGAACAAGCCCAGGTAGAACGGGTTTGATTGGCTCCGCCACCGCTTGCATGCGCTGCCACCAGCTCTCAGCGTTCGCATGGCGCGGCTGGCTGCTGGAGATGACCAATTGCTCACGCGCCCGCGTCATCGCCACATACAAAGCGTTCAACTCTTCGCGCAGCCGCGCCTGCTTTTCGATCTCAAAAGCAGCGGCTGCGCTGGGCGCTGGACGGCTTTCACTGGTTAGAAAGACGAAACTGGTCGGCGTTTCCGTCTCGCCCGGCCAGTCAACCAACACCCGCATCGTCGCCGCTGCTGAGGGCGCAGCGTCGGTATCCAAGATGATGACGACATCCGCCTCCAAGCCTTTCGCGCCATGAATCGTCAGCAGCCGAATGGCGCTGTCGTCGCTCTTCATGGGCGATTTCACGGTTTGCGTGGCGTCCGCCATATCAGAGTCACCGTCCGAACTAGCTGCACTCAATCCCGCTTTCATAGCGCGAACGAAGGCATACGGCGTCAAATACCGCGCTTGGTCGATGTCTAGCGCGGCGCTGAGCAAGGCGTTCAAGTTCGCCAAAATAGGGTCGCGCTGTGTCGCTGGTGCAGCGCTGGCGTAGCGGGCGAGCACGTCGCCATCGTGAAAAATAGCGTCCAAAGCGTCGTGCGGCGGCAAGCTGTCCAGCCATGCTTTCCAAAGAACTAATTTAGCCCCTAGCCGGCGTATTTCTTGCCTAAGTTGCTCTGAATTTTGCAGTAAATCAAACCACGAATTTGGCCATGAATTCGAACCTGAAGCTGCATCAGAATGCGTCGCTTTTTGGGCCAAGGCAATCTCCACCAAGTCATCATCCGTCAACCCAAACAGCGGCGACTTCAGCGCTCGGG
>JAYUCJ010000003.1:0-2323 GCA_043740415.1 Polaromonas sp.
GATGGTGGATGAGGCTAAATAATCGAAAGGAAACGCCATGCTCAATCGACGGCAGCTCTTAAAAACATGTGCCTCGCTAGCCGCCACTATTCACGCGATGCCAGCACTAGCAGTCGATAATTACTTCCAAATGGCAGTCAAAAAGATTTGGCGACCAAAAAGTACACCTTCTTCAAATATTGCTTCGCTAAGCAAAGAATGGGTGCGAATGGCGGCAATGGCCGCATCCAGTCATAATTCTCAACCTTGGAAATTTAAATTACAAGGCAATTTAATCACAATTATCCCTGACTACCAGCGCCGCTGCCCTGCGGTTGACCCTGATGATAGCCACCTTTTTAAAGGTTTAGGCTGTGCCGCCGAGAATCTTATGCATGCCGCAACAGCCGATGGTTTTCATGTGGATGCCAACTTCGATGCAGCGCATGCTACTGTCGTCATCAACGTTGAAAGCTCAAAATCAATTAAGCACAACAACTTATCTGCAGCAATTATAAACCGCCTCTGCCGCCGCACGCCCTATGACGGCAAGCCAGTTATCGCGCCAGTACAAGCATCCATAATTACTGCTGCTACCTCGACTGACATTACCCCATTAATTTTACAGACGCCGCTACAGATGGAAGCAATGCTCGAATATGTGCGTCAAGGCAACCTTGCCCAGTTTGATGACACAGCCTTTGTTAAAGAGCTGCGCGACTGGGTTCGCTTTAATCCAACCGATGCGATTAAGACTGGCGACGGTCTTGCGGGCGAAGTCGGTGGTCAGCCCTCAATTCCTAGCGGCTTAGGCCGCAGAATTTATAGTTTGATTTCATCGGGCAATAAACAGGCAGATATAAACACTAAAGCGATTCGCAGCTCCGCTGGCATCATCGCTTTTGTGGGTGAACGTGACGACAAAGCTAGCTGGGTCGCCGCTGGGCGCGCATACCAGCGCTTTGCATTGCAGGCAACCGCGCGCAATGCGTTTATCAATCAACCTATTGAGGCTCGCAGTTTACGCCCGCAATTACACGCTTGGCTCGGCGTGCCGCAACAACATGTGCATTTAATAGTACGCTATGGCGGCGAGCCGATTACCCCGCACAGCCTACGCCGACCCGTTGAAGAGGTCGTCATTACATGAGCATCAAACAACTTGCAATGCCCGCACTAGCCTACTTTGCAATCGCGTTTGGCATAGGGTTCTTGCTTGGCAGCATACGTGTCACTTGGCTGATACAGCGGTTAAGTGTTAGAGCTGCGGAACTCACCGAGATGCCCATTATGCTGCTAGCCGTTTTTTTCGTCGCACGTTGGGTAACTCAATATTTTGCCGTGCCACCCGCTGCAACGGCTCGGCTTATAGTCGGCATATCGGCACTTATCTGCTTGCTGTTGGTGGAGTTCACAGTAGTGCTATGGCTACAGGGCATCAGCCTTGCGGAATCCTTCGCCAATCGAGATTCCATCTCAGGCGCAGCTTACATAGTCAGTCTAATCTTGTTTGCCTTGATGCCATTGTTAGTGAATCGATTCCAATGACTTTCGATAATCGCTTTCTCGTGCGGGGTGACCGCATCCACCTAGGGTGAAAGCTGCGGTGAAAGGTAGTATGCGAATAAGCTTACTAATATTAATCGTAGTTAGCCTGCTCACCGCCTGCTTTCTAATTTGGTGGCACTTTGATCAAGACATAAAGGCAGCTTCCGCCCGTAGCGCGCTTGGCAGCACGCTGATTGCAACGCACTGCGGCACGATAGAATATCAGGAGGCTGGTAAAGGTGTGCCACTTCTGATTGTTCATGGTGCTGGCGGTGGGCGTGACCAAGGCATGGCGTTTGCGGGAGCGCTGGCTCACTCAGGTATTCGAGTAATCGCCATGTCACGCTTCGGTTATTTGCGCACGCCAATGCCAGCCGATGCATCACCTGCTGCTCAAGTAGATGCGCATGTGTGTCTGCTTGATGCACTAGGCATTCGACGAGCGGCGGTCTTGGGCGCGTCTGCGGGCGCGCCGTCAGCGATGCAAATGGCCATACGCCATCCTGACCGCGTGAGTGCGCTTGCACTGATAGTACCAATAGCCTACAAACCAAGTACACTGGTCGACTCTGCACAGAAGCTGCCACTCTTTGCCGAAAAGGTGTTAATGCAGCTCATTAGCTCAGATTTTGTATTCTGGGTTGCGCTTCATGTGGCGCGTGACCAAGTAATTAAACGCGTGTTGGCCACACCGCCCGAACTGGTAGCGGCCGCCAGCCCGATAGAACGTGCGCGGGTGAATACAATGGCTGACAATATTTTGCCCGTCTCTGCGCGTGCACTAGGTTTGCGTGAT
>JAYUCJ010000004.1:0-16352 GCA_043740415.1 Polaromonas sp.
GGCGGTGATGCTGCCTGCGGCTAGGCTGGTGATCGAGCCGTTGACTGCTGTCAGATTCGTCGTGCCAACCGTGCCGGCGGTGATGCTGCCTGCGCTCAAACTGGTGTACGAAGCATTGGCGGAAGTAACCACAACCGCACTAATAACCGTTAAAGTCCCAACAGTGAGGTTTTTGACGCTCAAATTATTAATGGAAGCCGTTGGCTGAGTGGCAAGATTGCAGTCCTCACTTTGATTCGCCTGCCCATTGCCACATTGAACCACGCCAACGGTGGATGGCGGATTAGCAGCAGCAAACGCGCTATTCATCGGCAGCGTCATTACAAATCCAGAACTCACCAACAACGTCGCCAAGGCTTTGCTGATTTTTGTTTGTGTTGATCGTTGTGTTGTCGTGATTTTTGACATTGCATTTCCTTTAAATTGAAAACAAACCGTTACAAATAATTGCTTATAAGTTACAGCAAATCACATCTTAAAGGCTATTGCAACACTAAATACCTCATTTTCTCAAAAAACTACTACTTGGGTAATATTCACATAGTTACGTGTGTAACCAACCTACACGCACGCGCCTTTCATTATTTGATCCACAACCGCAACGCATCCCAAGCCCGCCCCAAAAACCCCGCTTGCGCGACGCCTTCAAGCGCCAAAAGTGGCACATCCAGCATGGCTTGGTCGTCCAGCGACACCTTCAAAACGGCGGCTTGTTGACCTTTTGCCAAGGGCGCCATCAGCGGATCGGCTCTAGCAATACTGGTTTTCAAGCGCGCCGCGCTGCCTGCGGGCACGGCCACCACGATGGACTCTGGGCGGCCAAGCTTGACGGTGTTTTCTGTCCCTTTCCAGACCTTAGGGGTAACCACTGTTTGACCTGCATCAAACAATTTAACGGCTTCAAAGGCGGTATAACCCCAGTTGAGGAGTTTTTGTGCCTCGTTGGCGCGGTCATTTTCACTGGCCGTTCCTAAAACGATAGCGAGTAAACGCCTGCTCCCAACGGTATTGCCAGCCCCAAGACCTGCAAAGTCGCGTTTGGCGGTGGCAATCAGGCAATAACCGGCCGCTTCGGTGTGGCCGGTTTTCAAGCCGTCCACCGTGGGGTCGCGGAAAAGCAACAAATTGCGATTGCTGTCATTGGACGTCGGTGTGCCTTGGTAGCGGTATTTTTTGAGGGCGTAGTAGCTGGTGTACTGGGGGAAATCGGTCATGAGGCGGGTGGCCAATACGCTTAAATCACGCGCTGTGGTGGTGTGGCCGGCTTCGGTCAAGCCCTCCGGGTTTTTGTAGCCTGTGTTTTTCAGCCCCAAGACTTTGGCTTGCTCGTTCATCAGCTGCACAAAGCGCTCTACGCTGCCGCCCACACCCTCGGCCAAGGCGACGGTGGCGTCATTGCCGGACTGCACAATCATGCCTTTGATGAGGTCTTCCACCGGCACTTGCATGGTGGGGTCGATAAACATGCGTGAACCAGGCATTTTCCAGGCACGGGTGCTGACGGGCAGGGTCTGTTTCAAGTCGATTTTCTTGGCTTTGAGCGCGTCAAACACCAAATACGCTGTCATCAGTTTGGTGAGCGAGGCAGGCTCTATGGGTGAATCGACGTTTTTAGCGGACAAGATTTGGTTCGCCGTCACGTCTAACAACAAATAAGACTTGGCTGCAACCTCAGGCGCTGCGGGCATTTGCGCCTGCGCCGTCTGTGACGACAAGCCAACCAACAGGCAAAGCGTGGACAGGGTGATTTTGAGTAAATTTTTCATGAAATGAGAACGTTAATTTTGCTATATTTAAAATAGCAGCTTAGGCAATAAATACGCCGGCTATATGCTGATGATTGCTTTAAAATGGCTCAAAGTCCACTTTGACGTTTTTACGGTAAAAATATGAATTAAATCAATGACTTAAATGCGCTTAACGCCCAATGCTTGCCGGCAAAACCAGCCGTTCGACCACGATGCCGTTTTTCAGGTGCGATTCGACGATATCTTCAATGTCGTGGTTATCGACAAAGCTGTACCACGTGCCTTCGGGGTAAACCACCGCAACAGGGCCGCCTGCGCAGCGGTCTAGGCAACTGGCGCTGTTGACGCGAACGCTGCCTTTGCCCATCAGCCCAGCTTGCTTGACCAGTTTTTTACAGTGGTCAAAGCCTTCAACGGCGTGGTGTTTGGAGCAGCTGTCTTCGCCATTTTTGCGCTCATTGACGCAAAAAAAGATGTGGCGCGGGTAATACGGTTCGGTCTTGGGAGCTGCGGCGATGGTGGGGGTGTTTTCAGGGGTAGTTTGGCTCATAACCCCGATTTTACGCCTTGAACTCAGGCCACGCGTGGCTTGTGCGCGGCAATCATCTGATCCACCGCCATGACAAACTTCATCGCATCGCCATTAAAGAATACCTTCCAACGCTCTTCACCTTGCAGCTGTTGGCCCAAGGTTTGCCATATCTCTGGGTCATCAACCATGCGGCAAAGCGCCGCTTCATAGGCGGCTTCGTCGTCCACAATGGTCCACGCCGGCATGCCCATGCGCCGCCACATACCCGCCTCTATCATCTCGTGCACCTGCGGGCCCTGCATGCCTATGCCAGGAATGCCCAGCATGGCGTAGTCAATGACGGTGTTCATGCCCGAATACGGAAATGGGCTGCCGCTGATGTGCATGGCCGCCAATTCATTCACATAGCTTTGAAAGTCTTTGGTCAAATGAATCGTCGCGTCCGGCAAATAGCTTTGAATCAGTTTTTTGTACGACTGCGCAGACATGCCCGTGCCATGCGACATGACAAAAAAGTGAAATTCAACTTGTTGATCCTTGGCGTTGTATTTTTCAGCGACATTTCGACAAATTTGTAACAACTTGAAGTTCAGCTTCATGCTCGATGCGCTGCAAGCAATCTTCAAAACCTCTGAATCTTTGTTTTTTTGCGCGCGTTTCGGGTAGCGTACCTGGGTGGGCAGGTAGAACGGCATGTCGCCCGGTTTGAGTGCGATGACTTTTTCGGAATACGTGCTGGTATCGCCCGCAATATCGCTTTCAATCAAAAAATAGTCAATTTCAGTCGCAAAACTGCTGGCGCCATGCCCCACGGCGGTAAATTGCACCGGTGCCAAGCGCAGATTGGAATGGTAAATCGCCCACGGCGTCATGCCCACCGAAGGGTAATACACGGCGACGGGCTTGTACGCCGCCGCGATGTCTAGCATGTCTTGCGCGCAATAGTTCTCTCCCGCCGCTGACAGGGTGATGAGCTCGTCAAAGAAACCGTCACCTATCGTCACATAACCCGGCCACGCCACCGCCACAAGGGTGTAGTTTTGTTTCAGTGCACGCAAACTTTTGCCTAAAACGCGGTACACCGAATGGTTGAGGTTGAGCATTTCCAGCACCACCAACATGACTTTCTTGTCATTGCCCGCACGCATCGCCTGCGCCTTGGCTGCATACACGTTGAGCTGTGGCGGGTTGGCAGAATAATGCACGGCCTTCAGCTTACTTTGTACGAGGCGATTGAGTGACTGTTTCAGGGCGTGTTTATGACTCGCAAAACCATAGCTGCAGTGCATGAAGTAGCCGTGGATTTTGAACATCGGGTAATTCGGCGCTGGCAAAGCCTCAAACAAGGGCGGAATTTGCGCATAAGCCCATTCGCGGTTCTCGCACGCTTGCTGTGTGCCACTGCAACCCCATACATGCGTCATGCAGGTGTTTAACAGCAACTCCGGGTTTTGCTTCATAAACGGATACAAATGCGCTGCCATCGCGGATTCTGTACCAAACAGCAAAAACAGCTTCATGGTCATGCCGCTAGAAACTTGACCGTTTGACTGGGCGAGCAAGTCTTTCATCGCAGCATCCGCTGACGATTGACCGGCTAGATAAAAAATCTGCGACAGCACGATTTGCCAGCTCATGAGTGCGTCATAGTCTGGCACGCTGATGTCGCTGTCGGGCGCGACAAACAGCGCATGCAGGCTGCTTGCAAGCCGTTGCGCGAGTACGTCGTCATCGGCTTGGGCGTCTTGTGTTGACAGCACAATATCGCTCAATGGCAAATGGCCCTGCGCTGTGAGCCCCTGCATGAGCTCACGAAAGCACATGCCAGCGTCTGCAAAGCGCTTGTCTTGAACCGCGTGGTCTAGGACATCAATATCTATCATGATTGGCTGTTTGGTTTTGAAATTCGTGCCATCACATAGGCCACAGCCGCAAACGGCCACAGCCAACCCAGCCACTGCACCACGCCATGAAAGCGGATGAATCGCCCTTGCTCCCAGGTTTGCAGCGTTTGCGCAAAATACGGGCTGGCGGGGGCCAAGTTGAGCATGAACAGCTGCGCCACCAGCGCCAACAGCAGCACGGCGATGCAGCTTCTGGCGGATAAAAACAGGCAGAACACACCGGCCACAGCAGCGCCCAACAAGCCCAATTGAACCGGCAGCGTCAGCCATGCCATCGCATGCTCTGGCCCATAACTTAGACCTGCAGAAATGCCAGATATGGCAACGGCCAGCATCAAAATAATCACCAAAAAGATGCTGCGCTGCAAAAGCGTGCGCAGCACGGAGTAGGCCAACAAAACCGGTATCAACGCCCCCAGCAGCACACATAGCAATTCCGCCCCAGGTAAGAGCGGCTGCAGCTCGATGGTGCGCATGGGCAGCCACTCTAAAAACGGTGTGTCAGACAGCGCTTCGCCCAAAGCCGTTTCAACCCGCTCTAGCACCTGCCCCAAGCCCAACGGCACGGAAGCGGGGAAAAACAAAGCAATCGGCCACAAAGTCAGCAACACCAAGCCGCCACGTGCCTGCGGCACAAACCAGGTGCGGCGGAAATGGCTCCAGCGGTCAATCGCACCGACTTTTTCAAGCACCCAGGCCACAGACCCACCCAAGAGCCCGCCCAAGCCGTTCAGTGATAAATCGACATTGGATGCCACGCGGGAAGGCAAATAGCTTTGTAAGCCTTCTAAAACCATGGACAAGATAAAAATCAGCATCGTCACTGGCAGCAGCGCATATTTCCCCTGTCCCGTGCGCAGCGCCGTTAATACGCCCAAAAAACCTAAAGGCGCGTAGCCGGCGATGTTGATGGCGACGTCAAACCACGTCCAATACTTGGGCAAGGGCTGCGTCAAATAAGTCCACGGCAAAACGCCTTGGTTGCGCCACGTGTCAAACGGGTACAAACTGGCGTAAACCACCAAGGCGACATACGCCAAAGTCAACGGCCATGTGGCGGTTTTAAAGTGGCTTGACATGGTGCTGTGGTTTAAAGCGGCTTCAAAATGGTTTGACCACAACCAAAATAACCGCCACCAACAGCAACATCACCGGCACCTCGTTGTACCAGCGAAACCACACATGGCTGCGCTTGGAGCTGTTGTTTTCCAGCTTTTTCAGCAAACTGCCGCAGCTGTGGGTGTAACCAATGGCCAACACCACCACGACCAACTTGGCGTGCATCCAATACTGGCCAGCCCCACGCCCGATACCGTAACCCAGCCACAACCACAGCCCCAAAATCACAGCGGGAAAAGACAGCAGGTTGGTGAAACGGTACAACTTGCGCGCCATGAGCAACAAACGAGCGCGTTCAGCGGCTGAATCGCTAGGCACCAGCGCCAGATTCACAAAAATGCGTGGCAAATAAAACAAACCAGCAAACCAGCTGGCGACGAAGACGATGTGCAGGGCTTTGATCCAGAGCAAGAGAGATTCGCCTTTAGGTTTTAGGTTTAGGTTGTGACATTCAAAGTTAAGAATGGGTTTCCGTCATCGCCTCTTCATCAAGATGCGATGTGTCGTTCCAGCCCACCAAGGTGAAGCCGGCTGGCGTCCGCAGCAAACGGTTGATCACCGCATTGCCCAGCGCCCAGGTGCGTTGGGCTTGGATGCTTTGGCCGGTCGCGGCGCGGTACAGCACATCCATCACCCCGCCATGCGCGACCACGGCAATTTGCTCGCCCGGGTGTTGAATGGCTAGCGCTTCAACGCAGCCCAAAATCCGCGTGCGAAATTGGCTCAAGGATTCACCGCCCTCGGGGCAATAGTCGGGCTCGCGCAAGCGCCAGCGTTTGGCGTCTTCGGGGCGTGTTTGCATCACTTCGTCAAAGGTGTGGCCTTCAAAAATGCCAAACGTGCGTTCGCGCAAACCAACATCTGCTTTGACGGTCAAGCCCGTGTTGTTGGCAACCGCTTGGGCGGTGTCAAACGCTCGGCTCAAATCACTGCTGTAGATGGCGTGAACCGGCTCACCCGCATGGCTTTTGCCGACTGCGGCGCCCAAGCGCAGCGCTTGCTCACGGCCCCGCGCGTTCAAAGCTATATCGGTGTAGCCTTGGATGCGTACTTCCACATTCCAAGCAGTTTCGCCGTGGCGAATCGCCAAAATACGCGTCGGCTCTACCATGCCCATGCCCATGCTCATAGCTGAACGACTTGCAGGCTGGCGGGAAAGTTGGTCGACGCAGCTGGAAACTCATCTGCATCAAAGGCTTTGTCGCCTTCGGGGTCAGCCACGCCAGTTGCTTTGAGGCCTTTGAAGTCAAATTTTCTGCCATCCATCAAATGCGACGGCACGACGTTTTGCAAGGCGCTGAACATGTTTTCAATCCGCCCTGGGTACTTGGTTTGCCACTCGCGCAGCATGTTGCCGACCTGCACGCGTTGCAGGTTTTGCTGGCTGCCGCACAGCGTGCAGGGAATGATGGGGAACTGCTGCTGCGCGGCCCAGCGGACGATGTCTTTCTCGTTCACATACGCCATCGGGCGAATGACGATGTGTTTGCCCGAATCGCTGACCAATTTAGGCGGCATGCCTTTGAGGCTGCCACCAAAAAACATGTTCAAAAAGAAGGTCTGCAACATGTCGTCGCGGTGGTGGCCGAGGGCGATTTTGGTCGCACCCAGCTCCTCCGCCACCCGGTACAAGATGCCACGGCGCAGACGGCTGCATAGGCTGCACATGGTTTTGCCTTCGGGGATGACGCGCTTGACGATGGAATAGGTGTCCTGGTTTTCAATGTGGTACGGCACGCCCAGCTTTTTCAGGTAATCGGGCAAGATGTGCTCAGGAAAACCGGGTTGCTTTTGGTCCAGATTCACGGCAATCAAGTCGAAATGGATCGGTGCGCGCTGCTGCATTTTGAGCAGAATATCCAGCATCGCGTAGCTGTCTTTGCCGCCTGAGACGCAGACCATCACCTTGTCGCCAGCTTCAATCATGTTGAAGTCCACAATCGCTTGGCCGACGTTGCGGCACAGGCGTTTTTCTAGCTTTTGTGACTCCAGCTCGATCTTCCGCTCGATTTTTTGTTCTGCTTTTTTGTCAATGACGATCTCTTCGTCCACCCAAACTGCACTCATATATTTACTCCAAATGCTTTATGTTTGGCCAAGTGGCTTACCACTGACCGGTTTCAATGCGAATCGCCACTTCGCAGTCGTCAAATATCTCTAATTTCGCTATTTTCACCCGCACGCCCAGCACGCCGGGCAGCTGCATCAGGCGCAGGCTGAGCTTGCCGATCAGGCTTTCCAGCAAGTTCACGTGTTCTGCCGTGCATTCGCTGATGATGATGGCTCGCACCTTGCGGTAATCCAGCACGTGGTTGATGTCGTCATCACCCGGCAGCAACGGCTGCAGTCCCTGATTCAACTCGGCATCGACCTGAATCGGCTGCGGATCGCGCTTTTCATGCTCCAAAATACCCAAGTTGGCATCAAAACGCAAGCCGGTCAGCGTCAAGATTTGCTGGCCGCTGGTGTGAATAGATGAGGTTTGGGTCATTTTGGGCTATCCATCAAAGAAAAATCGCGCGCAAACCGCATCAAATGCTGGCCACCGTCCACCAACAGGGTCGTGCCGGTGATGGCGCGGTTTTCCAGCGCGAAACGCACGGTGTCCGCCACATCTTGCGCGGTGGACGAGCGCCCCAGCGGCGATATTTTGTGCAGCTCTTGAAACTTGGCATCGCTGATCATGTGGCTGGTCAGCGTCAGCCCCGGTGCGACACCGATGACGCGGACCAAGGGCGCAAGCGCCATCGCCAGCATCGTATTGGCTGCTTCCAACGCGGCTTTGCTCAGGGTGTAGCTGAAAAAATCGGGGTTTTGGTTCCAGAGTTTTTGATCGAGCAAATTCACTACAGCGCCTTGGGCTGTCGTGTCACCCGCTTTTTGACGCTCAGACACGTGCGCGCACAGCGCCTGCGACAGCACAATCGCCGCGCCGGTGTTGGTCGCCAAGTGTTTCTGCATCGCGCTGTAGCTGAAAGTCGCGGCGGCATCGTGCTCAAAAATCGCTGCGTTGTTCACCACGGCATCGACGCGGCCGAAGTGGGCAATCACCTGCGGCAGCAAAGCGCGAACGGCTGGTTCTTCGCTCAAATCACACTGGAATTTTGCGTGATTTGTGTCATTTAAGCTATTTACACCCTCTTTTTCGAATATAGCCGGCGTATTTATTGCCAATTCTGCTATAGTTTTAATAGCATCTTGTTCGCTAGAACGATAATGCACTGCTACCCGCCAGCCGTGTTTTGCCAGCGTCAACGCGATCTCACGCCCCAGCCGCTTGGCTGCACCGGTGACTAAAACGACAGGTTGTTGATGAAGAGAAGACATGCAGGACAATATCGCTTGATTTAAAAGCTTTTTGAATAATCACCCATTTTAACGATGCCCCTCGCTTCAACACCATCCGTCTTGCAAACCCACATAGAAACCGCCATCCAAGCCAATGGCGGCTGGCTGCCGTTTGACCGTTTTATGGAACTGGCACTGTACGCACCTGGTTTGGGTTACTACGCGAATGATTTGCGTAAATTTGGGCTTTTTCCCAGCAAAGACGTGGCTTCTGGCAGTGACTTTGTGACTGCGCCGGAACTAACGCCATTATTCGGCCAAACCCTAGCCAAACAAATCGCACAAGCCCTGCAACACAGCCAAACCACCGAGATTTGGGAATTTGGCGCAGGTTCGGGCGCTTTAGCCAAACAACTGCTGAGCGCTTTAGAGCAACTCGGGCAGCCCGTGACCCGCTACACCATCGTGGATTTGTCCGGCGCGCTGCGGCAGCGCCAGCAAGAAGCCTTGGCTGCGTTTGGCAACAAAGTGCAGTGGGCGAACGCGCTGCCGGACGCGATGCAAGGCGTGGCCGTCGGCAACGAGGTGTTGGACGCGATGCCGGTGAAGTTGCTGACACGTGTGAAAAGCAACTGGTACGAACGCGGTGTTATCGTTAAGTCTGACAGCGCTTCCGAACATGAATTTGACTGGCAAGACCGCCCTACCGAGCTACGCCCACCACTGGAAGTAGATGGCGAGCACGATTATTTGACTGAAATTCACCCCCAAGCCGAGGCGTTTATGCGGACTTTGGCGCATAAATTGACAAGCAGCGAGCGTGGCGGCGCAGCGTTTTTCATCGACTACGGCTTTCCAGAAGCTGAATATTTCCACCCGCAGCGCTACATGGGCACCGTCATGTGCCACCAAGGCCATATGGCCGATGGCGACCCGCTGGCGCAAGTGGGACGCAAAGACATCACTGCGCACGTCAACTTCACCGGCGTGGCGGTGGCGGCGCAAGATGAAGGTTTAAACACGCTGGGCTACGCCAGCCAAGGGCGTTTTTTGTTGAACTGCGGCTTGCATTTGGCTTTGGAAGACGCGGATTTGCCCAACAAAGCCAACGCCCTGAAACTCATCAACGAGCACGAAATGGGCGAATTATTCAAGGTCATAGGCTTTTGCACCGGCGAGCCGTGGGATACCATCGGTTTCAGCGCGGGTGACCGCACCCACACCTTGTGAGGTACTTAATATGATGCTCCGCTGGGTTTTCTTCGCCATCCTTGTTGTGTTGCTCATCAGCTGGCTGTTTTCCATGCGTTTACCGTGGTTGGGAAAGCTGGGTTTGACCAAATTGAACAGCAATTTGACCGTTCGACTCTTTGGCCTCGTCTGGCGTGTGCCGGTTACCTATGCGGTTCTTTTGGCGACGGCGGCGTATGTTGGAGTACGACTAGTGCAGTCATGGTGGTCATGATGCCAGAGCAATTTGTATGGCTAAATGAAGCTGTCCGTCAACGCTCTCGCATAGGTACACCCAACTGCTTTAGGTAGGCCGTCACTTCAGGGGTCAATACGCCACCCACACGGGCTCTTTCTGTCAATTCTGCGGCATCTGCCATTTGCCCTTGGTTGGCAAGAGATATCGCTGCGGCCAGCATCCATCGCGCTTCATTGGGTCGCAGTCTCAACGCCATCACATAAGCCGCAACCGACTCAGCGTGACGCCCCAAACGCTGCGCGGCGTTGCCCCGCATAGCCCAAACATCCGCATTTGCAAATAAAACTGGCTCCAACCTTGTCAGCATCTCCAGCGCTTCTCTGACCCTTCCCTGCGCCATCTCCATACGCGCCAACTCACGAGCCAGCGAGGCCAGCATTGACTTATTGCCAGCGGACGGGGAGGCAAGGTTTGTACGCTCTGCAGTCACCAGTGCTTCACGCGCTAGGCCAATAGCCTCTTGATGGGCACCCGAGTTCCAAAGACTCTGCGCCTGCGCTAACGCCTCCGTCGCTGGCGATGGCCGCGAGGTGTTTGTTGGCGCTTCTGAGACTGCAGCTGCGGCAGTCGGTGCCCCGTTCGCGGGGCGCTCAACAACGGGACGGGCGGGTGCAGCGACAGCTGGGCTTGAAGCCACAGTTGGTTTTGATGCCATTGGCACAGGGCGGTCTATTTTCAAGGGCGCATCAGTGGGCGCAACTGACTCGGTTTTCGGCAGCTTTGCGGCAGCAGCAGGAAGTGCTGGGGCGATCGACTGCGTCGCGGACGGTGGCACAATTTTGCCAGGTATGGCAGGTGCAGCGACCACCACCGCTTTTGGCTGGGCCGGCGAAGGCGCAGGCTCTGGCGTCACGACAACCGCTGGTTTGCTATTTATGGGTATTGCTGGCGCTGCGGGTACAACAGCGGCTGGTGCAGTCGTAGGCGCTATCGGCGCAACGGCAACAGGCTGCACTGTTGCAGGTGCTAGCGCTGCAACCACGACAGGCAGTATGGGTGCTGGCGGTATTGAAGCGGGCGCTACCGCTACCGCTGCCACAGCAACTGAAGGGACGGGTATGGATACTTGTTTCGCTTGATCCACCGGCCGCTGCGTGGATTGGTTTTGCGACAGATACCACCACCCACCTGCAGCCGCACTGAACACCAGTGCCGTGAGCAAGACCGCCATCAGCACAGCGAAAGAGGTTGAATTTTGTTTGCGGTCGGCTCCGACAGAATAATCCATTTTCGAAGCATCGCGCGTCATA
The DNA here is from genome assembly GCA_043740415.1 of Polaromonas sp. GTDB lineage: Bacteria > Pseudomonadota > Gammaproteobacteria > Burkholderiales > Burkholderiaceae_C > Aalborgiella. Next base: position 11,331 of record JAYUCJ010000004.1, read on the forward strand.
CCTGTACGCGACTCCCAAGATTGAACCGGCGTCGCACCATCCGCCTGCCGACGATCCAGGTCGCGCAGCATTTTATTAATCACACTCATTGCAGCCCTCCGAAATGGTCATCCCGATTTTGTCTGACGATCCCGCTCGAGTCACGGGGCTTCTTACGACGCCAGCTACGCCACCACGACACCGACACCGGCGCTGGCGTTGAAGCCACCGGCATCCGCACACCCGGTGTGTCGGCTGCCGCGATGCGTACGTGTCGCACAGTCACACGGTGCAGATCCTCGCCATACGCCAACATCAAACATTTGTGTGCCAATATATTGACCAGCCGCGGCACGCCCCCGGTAAGGCCAGCCAGCGCCAGCGATGCATCAGCATCAAAAACCCTGATGTCGGTGGCATCCGTCAATGCGGCTGTGGCCAGCCGATGCGCCAGATAGCCCGACACTCGATTTTCCGCCATTGGCCCCAGGTACTCGCTGAAGGTGATGCGCTGCAATAACTGTCGAATTTCGGGTCGCGCAAGTTTTTCGTCAAGCTCAGGTTGTCCAATCAACACCAGCTGGAGTAGCTTGCGCTTTTCCGTCTCCATATTCGAGAGCAAACGAAGGCTCTCCACCGTGCGGACTGGGATGGCCTGGGCCTCATCAATACACACCACCACGCGCTGCCCAGCCTCTGCTCGCAGCATCAAAAAGTCACGCAAGGCATTGAATACTTTGTGGCGACTTATCGGCGGTGCTATTTCAACGCCCAACTCAGTGATCAAGCCCATGAGTAAATCATCAGGACCCATATCAGGATTGGGGATATAGGCGGTGACACATTCGCCCTGCAGGGTTTTGAGCAACTGACGGCATAAGACCGTCTTGCCACACCCCACCTCACCCACAATTTTCAGGAAACCTTCGCCACTGCGAAGCGCCACCAACAGCATGTTGAGGGCAGCCTGCGTGCCTTCGTGTGGATAGAAAAAGGCGCTATCCGGAGTTATCGAGAACGGCGCCTCGCGCAAGGAAAAATGCTGTAAATAGATCACTTCACTTGGCTTTTTGGCTTGCTGCTATCCACCGAGCCATCAATACGAACGACGCGCGCGCGCGCAGTATCCATATCATCTAAAACAGCGCGAGTGCGCAGGGTTTGAGCTTCCCAATCCTGCGCTGTGCGGATGATGGTGGGCTTGATCAGCACCACCACTTCTTTTTTACGCCCGGTATTAGCACGGTTTCCCAAAAGCTGGGACAGCAACGGAATCTCGCTCGTTCCAGGCAGACCAGACGATTTACGATTCGATTCAATCTGCATCAAACCACCGATAGCCACAATATTGCCATCCAATATCCGGACCAATGTGTCGGTCTCATTGACGCTGCTTGACGCCAAGGGCAATCGGAAATTGCCACCGGTCCCCAGATCGATTTGCTTGGTTTTTTCCTGCACGGTCGTCACAGAGGGGTGGACGTGCAGCATGATGTTTTTACCCTCGTCAATTTGAGGCGTTACATCAAGTGAAATGCCGGAAAAAAACTGCGTCAATGTCAGCGTGGCCGGTGTCGTCGTACCCGATGAGTTGGTACCGGAATTCGAAGTCGTTCCGCTGGTTACGCCAGTCACAAAAAAGTCCTCCACGCCAACTTTCAGCACGGCCTTCTGGTTGTTCAAAGTCGCAATGCGCGGACTGGACAATATTTGCACATCGCCCTGGGTTTCCAGGAAGCCAAGCACCGCCTGAAAACCCGTCGTGGCAAACGCAAGACCAAAAAGGCCTGCCCCCGTTGCCGGAAGCGAAACACTGTCAACCAGCAAAGCAGCCGCATTCGCGAAGCCTGGAAGACTGGCCTGAGACCCATTGATCAAGGTGTTGCTGCTGCCACCACTGAGCACGCCCAATGCACCCGTTGCATCTCTGCCTTTTCTCAGGCCAGACCAGTCGATGCCACTCTGGAAACCATCACGCAATTCGACCTCGACGATTTTTGCCTCCAACATGACCTGTCGCTCAACAGCGATCTGCGCTGCTTTGAGAAATTTTTCGACTTGGCGCAGCTCGTCTGGCATGGCACGCACCGCCAAGATGCCCGCCTGTGGGCTGGTAATCACACTGCGGCCTTCGCCGCTGCCGATCAGGCCACGCGCAGCGCCTGCAATCTCCGCCCAAAAATCTGTTTTGGATGTTGTCACAACACGGCTGCCGTCCGACTTTTGCTGAGCGCCGCCTGCTGCACCTGCTGCACCTGCAGCACCTGCAGGTGCGGCTTGCGTAGAGGCATCAGACGCCACACGCAACTCGCTGCTTCCCGTACGTTGTGAGTATGGGTAATTGACGTTGAAAATACGTGTCTGCAATGTGGGCGCATAAATGGTAATGCGTCGACCTTCCACCTTAAAGTCATAACCATACACATCGCGAATAGACTCCAGCGCCTCTATCACCGACACGCCGCGCAAAGTCACAGAAAGTGTTCCTGTGACATCTGGGTGCAACAACATGCTGTAGCGTGTGTCCGCAACGACTGCCAAGAACACCTCGCGCGCTTGCGCATTGTTCACCAGCAGATCGATCTTGGGCTCGGCAGCCAAAGGCACGACAGGAGGCGCTGGTTCTGCAAGCGCCTCAAAGATGCGGGATGGTACGGCGACAGGCTTAGGCACAGCAAGTAATGACAAATCTGCGCGAATAGCCTCACTCACATCAGGCGTACGTATCGCCCGATCGGACGCACAACCAGCGAGCAAGCCCACGCCGATAGCAACACACAAGCTGGTTCTGGCGAATGTCCTCGTCGGCACTACGCGCCCGAACGGTGTAGATTTTGAAGTGTCGATCATTGCCATATTAATTACTTTTGGAGTCATTGGTAGAACCTTCACGGTTGAACATTGGCGCAATTTGCTGCCAGTGACGATTTTTTGGAATTTGCCAAGCATTCTGGCCTCGCTGCTGCTGCGCTCGATGTTCGACGTTGAATACCCGCAAATCTAGGCACTTTGTACAACACGCCCCCCTCACGGAACCAGACTTCGGTCTCACTGATGCGCTCAATACGCGCCTTGCCCAGCTTTTCCCCTTGAGCGTAAAGACGCATACCAACCGCCAAGTGAGGCCGCCCATCGCGCACAATAATACTCAGAGCACCCGTGTCAACGCTCAAAAATTTGCCCGAAGATGCGGCGCCAGCAACACCACTTTGAGCCGGTGGCAATGTGGGGTCTCGCCGATTCTGCGCACCCGCCTGACCGGGTGAGAAAAACAACGCTAAACCCATGAGCACACTCACTGCCATCGCCCTGCTCGAAACTGATTTGCTCCACACCATCATGGCTCCACCCCTATCAAATACAACTGCAGCGTCAACTCGGGAGGCAGCTTCTCACTCTTGAGTCTCATCGTTCCCCAGCGCACATGCGGCAGTAATTTTTCTAGTGCTTGTACATAGCGTGTTAAATCCGGGTATGAGCCTGACACGGTTAACTCCACGCCCTGGCGGGTAAGCCCTTGAGGCGGATCAACCGCACCTGATCCAGCAGCTGGGCTGGCTTGAGCCGCTCCCGCAACAGCCGCCTCAGGAAACAACGCCGCTGTACTCACAAGCGTCAACCCCTCGTGACGTCGCAAGACATGAACCAGCACTTGTGCCAACGGTGTTGATTGAGTCGTTGTCGGCAACACGTCTTTAATGGACTTATTGACCTCATCTAAACGAGTTTTAGCCGCTGCAATCTCATTCTTGAGCGCCTTGCTCGTATCGAGTGGCGTGGCAACTGCATTTAACTCCGCACGCGATTTTTGCAAATCTGTGCTCTGCGTGTCAAAACGCTGGTTCAACTGACGATGCACCCGTTTCGCCGGCTCCAACCACACCAAGTCTGCCACCGCCAAGCAGGCTGCGATGACCGCCAAGAACAAGAATACCCGCTCACGCAAGCTCAAGGCGTCGATGCGCATAGACTGTTTTTTCCACCAATTCATCATGGCTTACCCCCGACCAAGGCCAACGGCTTGCCCACCGAACTCACCAAATTGAAGGACCACACCTGACGCAACTCGTTGCTTGCAACAGGTTTTTTGGCAGAGGCGGCTGCACTGCTCACCTCTTTAACCATCGAAGTGGTGGCATCCTCAACCCTAACAGTTGATAGCTTTTGCCCCTCTAAAAGTGGACTTACCGCCAGCTTTGCGACCCAGTCGTTGAGCGCTGAAGGCTCAAGTGTAAAGCCACTGACCTCAAGTTTATCGTCATCAGCTTTAAGCTCCGTGACCCATACTTGCTTCGGTATGCTTTCTGCAACTAGCTGCAGACGAGCTGCATGACCCCAACTCGGCTGAAACAACCCGCGACGCAACTCATGCAGCAATTTTTCTTGTTTTAACAATTCCGCGCGTCGCCCTTGAATTTCCTGCGTCAACTGCGCCTCAACTGGAGCGCCACCCAATTTACTTTGCTTTATCGCAGACTGCAAACCTTCAAGTTCGTGGGATTGCATACTGACTGTATTTTTGAATCCTTCGCTGGCCGTGTTCAAGCTCCAAACCCAATAGGCACACAGCACGCCCCCCAAGCCTACGAAAATAACCAATGCCTGAACCATGGTTTGAGCCGAAAAATAACGCTTAGGCGTTAGCAGTATCGGCATGCAGAGATTAATTTGCTGTGGCATAGTGGCTAAACGTACTTGGGTAATCGTTGAATGAAATCAAAGTTTGCGGCTTTCGACCCGCATCAGAACGCCCAACAAAGGCAGACATCGCGCACGGGCTCCCGCAGCGCCGCCCTCAAACCCCACAAACAAGGCATTGACATCCATCGGTGCTACCACCTGCTCGAGCCGTTCAGTCAGCCATTTTGACAATTCTTCACTGCGCTTACCCGCATAGACGCGTATGCTGCTGAGCGGTAGATCCACCCAAGATCTATCCCAAAGATCAAGCGAGCGCTGTACTTCCACCAAAAACCGCTTCGCCTGATCATCGTCAGCCGTAGTAGCTGCCACCTTAGGGGCAACACTCGCGTCTGTAAAGTC
>JAYUCJ010000005.1:0-43598 GCA_043740415.1 Polaromonas sp.
GCTTGAAAATAAATAAAAATAAATAAATAATTGACCTTTTTCAGACATAAAGGCAAAGAAAAAGACCTCAAAACCATGACTGGCTTGAGGTCTTTATGCGTTGAATCTGTTTAAAACCAAGCCGGACTGGCTTATTTTGACGGTTTAATCAACGCAAATTGCGCCCAATCACCGCGTCTAAACAACACGTTAATCGTTTTAGATTTATCCGTTTTCGCCAGCACCGCCTCAAACTCTTTCACTGTATTCACTTCTGTATTTGCAATAGCACTAATCACATCCCCCTCACGCAGACCTGCGCGCTCAGCGGCGTCATTAGCGGAATCAACTTTCACACCACCTTTGATCTTGAGTTCTTTCTTCGCAGTATCAGTCAAATCGCTAACTACCAAGCCCCAGCTTTGCGCAGCAGTCACCACTTTAGGCTTCACGTCTTTGGCAACGGGCTTCTTGGCAACTTTCTCATCTTCAAATTCGCCCACGGTGACGCTCAACTCCTTAATAGCACCACGTCTAAACACAGTGAGCGTGCTTTTACTGCCAGGCTTGATGTTGCCCACAAAGCGTGGCAGATCGGCTGATTTATCAATGGCCACACCACCAAACTTCAAAATCACGTCACCTGCTTCAACACCCGCAAGCGCAGCTGGCGCGCCCGCTTCAACACCACGCACCAAAGCACCTTGCGCTTTGGGCAAACCAATCGACTCCGCAATTTCCTTGCTGACTTGGTCGATTTGCACACCAATACGCCCACGCGACACGCGACCTGTGGTGCGCAACTGGTCACTCACGCGCGTTGCTTCGTCAATCGGTATCGCAAACGAAATGCCTTGGAAACCGCCGGAGCGTGAGTAGATTTGGCTGTTGATGCCCACAACCTCACCGCGCATATTGATCAACGGGCCGCCAGAATTACCGGGGTTGATGGCCACGTCGGTCTGAATCAAGGTCAAATAGTCACCCGTATCACGCTGCTTGGCGCTGACAATGCCTGCTGTGACGGTGTTTTCTAAGCCAAACGGCGAGCCAATCGCCATCACCCACTCGCCGACTTTGAGGCGATTCACATCGCCAATCTTCACCGCAGGTAAGCCTGTCGCTTCAATTTTGATCAAAGCCACATCAGAGCGCTTGTCCGCGCCTATGATTTTGGCTTTGAACTCGCGCTTATCGGTCAAAGTCACCAGCACCTCGTCGGCACCATCCACCACGTGCGCATTGGTCATCACCAAGCCATCTGTACTCAATATAAAACCTGAACCGACGCCACGTGGCTGGTCTTCTCTGGGCTCGGGCATCCTGCGTTTCGGTGTTTTGGGGTCGGCTTTCTCCGCCTTGGGATCTGCTTTTGGGTCAGTCTTGGGGTCTGCTTTAGGCGCACCTGGCATGCGGTCACCAAAGAATTTACGCAATAACTCTTGAATATCTTCGTCCGTCTCAGCACTATTTGCACCACGGCTGCTGGCTTTTTCCATGGTTCGGATATTCACCACTGACGGACCAACTTGTTCCACCAACTCCGTGAAATCTGGCAAACCACGCATTTGAGCACCAACGGTGACCGGCACAAGCATCGCACCCGTGAGTGCGATAGAACTGATTAAACCTACAAACTTAGAATTTAAATGCTTGATAGAAGTCATGAAAAATGCCACCTGTAAACTTTTAATAGGGTTACTTTAAACGAAATTACTTTTTACGTTCCAGCTGCTGCGCAAAAACCTTTAACGTGGGCGCTGGCACCTCACCAACAGCGGTGAGCCACCAACCGTCCAACCGCTTCGCCAAGGTTTGTGTCGCACCCATAGACCACACACCTTCTTGGGTATGCCGTTTACGGTCAAAGGGCTCTATGAACAACGATACCGTGGCCAAACCGTCTGAAAAAATCCACTGCATGGTCTCTGGCCGTTTAAAACAGTTCATCGATGCAAAGCCTGGCACGCCATGAGGCATCGTCCAGCCTTGCGCTATAGCCGTCGTTTTGATCATGTCAACCTGCTCTAGCTTGAGACCAGCGGTGTTGTTCATCATGGCCGCCAGTTTTTCCATCTTCACAGGGGCATCTAGGGTCAACTCTGAAAACGCCGCTTGCTCGATCACCCGGCCTGCGGCATCTAAAGTTTGAAGTTTCACGACCAAACCACTTTTACGCTCGGTCCAGATGCGGTAGCTGTAGCGCAACGCGTCTTTGGCAATCAGCTGCACCACTTCAGTATCCAGCCCCGCCACGCGCTCAGACTCAAGCACCTTGAGGTTGTAAAACTCAGCAATAGCGCTGTCATTGGATTTCAGAAAGTTGGGGAAGATACCCATGACTTCGCGTTCTTCAGAGCGTGCCACTTTGGCCTCTGGGAAGAAGGTGACGACGTGGTTGTTGTGCCGAAAAGTTGACCTAGGCGCGCCTGTGAGCGATTCAACCCGCTCCATCTGCTGCTCACCATCGCACACATGCCAAATCCGCGCACTGGCCATTTCTGCGCCTACAGTGACCACAAACGTACCGGTGTAAGCGCGTTTGCGAGAAGCGTCATGAATGCGCACCAACCACTCGTTGACAGATTTGTAGCTGTTTACCTGCGCGGTTTTAGGTGCATTTGCTGTATTTACTGCATTTGCTGTGTTTTTCTTGGCTGCATTCAAGTCATCATTTGCTATAGAATTAATAGCAACACAGGCAATAAATACGCCGGCTAATGTCCTAAAATGCATGAAAAATAACGCGTTCATACTTATTTATCGCTCAAAATCGTCGCAGGCACGTCAGTGTTGAAGGTTGCACTGCGTAAAAAACCAGACGGCATTTGCAAAGCCGAGCTACCGCCCACCTGGTTGTGCGCAGCAATCAAAGCGTCAAGCTGCGGGTTGCGTAGCATCACACCAGCAGTAGTTTGAGTGGCTACGCCTGAGAATTGCACGGCTTCTTTCACCGCCTTTTGGGCCAATTGCGCCCCTGAACCGTTTGGCGCTGTAGCCGTTGTTCCCACCAAATTCCAGCTAAAAAACACTGCGGCAGCAGCTGCCGACAAACCACCCACCCACTTCCAGTTAAAGACCGAGTCGTTGGCCGTTGGCAGGGCCACCCGCAATTCACCTGCTTGCGCTATTGGCGTTAACTGCGGCTCTTTGGCTAAATTCGCTTTGAAGGTGTCTAAAAAAGCAAGGTCTTTGACGATATTTGTCTCATTGGCAGTTGTGTCACCGCGCAACACATCACCTGTTACGTGCAAACCGTGCCAAGCAGCGCGCGCTGAACTACTTGCTTCCAGCAAGGTCATGGCATCGGCAAAGGCGACGCCGCGCAGCTGGCCATCAGCCAAATCGCTGATTTGCGTTTTTTGCAGCTCACTTAACGGTAGGTTGTCGTCAGATTTCATAGATTTAAAGTCATCTTTACTTTTATCAACACAGCTTATTACCATAATTTATCACCATCTTTTCCCAGTTTGATTCTCCAACAACGGCCCTACTTTGGCTGAAATGGCTTCTCTGGCGCGGAAAATTCTAGACCGCACCGTGCCAATTGGGCACGCCATCAGCTGCGCAATGTCTTCATAGCTCATGCCCTCAATCTCGCGCAGCGTGATGGCTTGACGCAAATCTTCGGGCAGCGCCATCATCGCGGCGTTCACGGTGCTGGCTATTTCTTTGGCTGCAAACAGAGTTTCTGGCGTATCGTCCGATATTGGTTCGTTTTTCGACTGGAAAGTTTCATTGTCTTCGTCAGTATTCCCAAAAGCGCCTATAGAGACGGTTGGGTCTCGCTTCATTTCTAGTAAAAACTTTTTACTGGTGTTGACAGCAATGCGGTATAGCCAGGTGTAAAACTGCGCGTCGCCACGAAATTTGGGCAAAGCACGGTAGGCGCGGATAAAGGTTTCCTGCGCAATATCGTCCACCAGATCGACATCGCGCACCATGCGACCGATCAAGCGCTGAATGCGCCGTTGGTATTTGATCACCAGCAACTCAAACGCCCGCTGATCCCCTGCCACCGTGCGCTCGACCAGCATGGCATCGCTGTCTGGCTCTGGCGCAGCAGGGGGCAGCAGCTCGTCGTCTGGCAAGTTCGAAGGAGGCGTCATATTAAATGTGGCGAATTCAGTAAGGCTGGGCGCGAATATACAGCACGGCGCAGATCATGCCAATGGCTGGGGTTAAAGCCGAGGACAAAGCGCGCTTCTAACCACAACCAATGCACCTGATTGAATTCACTTTCAAACCGCAGCAACAGGCAATTTTGTCCATCAAACCTGACGCTGACCGTGCCTACTTGGTCTGCAAAATACCAGTTTTCACCATCAAAATCGAGCTCCCCTTGCGGCAAATGGTGGACGAAATGCCAAACCGCTAAAGCGCTGATAAGCCATGCGCCAGCCACCAAAGCCCATTGCCAATTCAGTTGTTTGGAAAATGCCTCCGTGGAATAGCCGTATAAACCAAGCGTTGCAGCGCCTAAAAGTACGACACCTGCAAGTAGCCACCTCAAATACCCCGCCCCTTCCGTGGGAAAGCTAACTGCAGGGGCGTGTAGGTGGTTCAACGCAAACGCTTGAACACCAAGGTGCCATTGGTGCCACCAAAGCCAAAGTTGTTTTTCACAGCCACTTCGATCTTGAGGTCACGCGCGGTGTTGGCGCAGTAGTCCAAGTCACATTCCGGATCTTGGTTGAAAATGTTGATGGTGGGTGGGCTTTTCTGGTGGTAAATCGCCAAGGCGGTGAACACGCTTTCGATGCCGCCTGCACCACCCAGCAAATGCCCTGTCATGGACTTGGTGGAATTGACCACCGTCTTTTTCGCATGGTCGCCAAAAGCCAGCTTGATGGCGTTGGTTTCGTTCAAATCGCCCAAGGGCGTTGACGTGCCGTGCGCGTTGATGTAATCCACGCTGTCGGCATTGACACCCGCATTTTTCAAGGCCATTTGCATGGAACGGCGCGGGCCGTCCACGTTAGGCGCGGTCATGTGGTATGCGTCGCCCGTCATGCCAAAGCCGGCAACTTCAGCGTAAATTTTTGCGCCACGTGCTTTGGCGTGCTCGTATTCTTCCAGCACCAAGACACCTGCACCTTCGCCCAAAACAAAACCATCACGGTCTTTGTCCCACGGACGGGAAGCGGTGGCGGGGTCGTCATTGCGGGTGCTCAAGGCACGGGCTGCCGCAAAACCACCCAGACCGAGCGGCGATGTGGTTGCCTCAGCGCCGCCAGCGATCATGACATCACAGTCGCCATACTCGATCATCCGCGCCGAGGTGCCGATCGCGTGCAAACCTGTGGTGCACGCGGTGACGACGGCAATATTTGGGCCTTTGAAGCCAAATTTGATGGATACATTGCCTGAAATCATGTTGATGATGGAGGCAGGAACAAAAAACGGGGTGATGCGGCGTGGGCCGCGGTTCACATATTCAATATGCGTTTGCTCAATGGTGGGCAAACCGCCAATGCCAGAGCCAATATTGCAACCAATGCGTGTGGCTTCTTCTTCGCTCAGGTCATCGCCCGTGGCCAAGCCAGCATCTGCCACGGCTTGGCAAGCGGCGGCCATGCCCATGTGGATAAAACGCCCCATGTGGCGCGCTTCTTTTTCTGGGATGTAGTCTTCAATCCTGAAGTCTTTGACCTCACCCGCAAAATGCGTGGTGAAGGCGCTGGCATCAAAGCCGGTGATTTTGGCAATGCCAGATTTTCCGGCCAGCAAAGCGGCCCAAGATGCCTCTACGGTGTTGCCCACGGGGCTCACACAACCTAAACCTGTCACAACGACGCGTCTACGAGACATAAAGTGGATGCTCCGAAAAAAATATCAAAAAAAGACCACATGCCGATCAGCACCAGATGGCACCAACTAACAATTGACAGATACGACTTAAAAAACAGCCGTCCTAACGACAAAATGGACAAACGCACTGCAAACGATGCCGTTTGCGCTAGTTTGTCCATCAAGTTAAAACGTATCAAACTACGTTTTAAGGATTACGCTTTTGGATTGGCAACAGCGTAGTCAATCGCGTTTTTCACGGTCGTGATTTTTTCGGCTTCTTCGTCTGGAATTTCAATGCCAAACTCGTCTTCCAATGCCATCACCAATTCAACGGTGTCCAATGAGTCAGCGCCCAGATCAGCCACGAATGACTTTTCTGCTGTGACTTGTGATTCTTCAACGCCGAGTTGTTCAGCAATGATTTTTTTAACGCGTGCTTCGATATCGCTCATGTATTCCCTCTGAGGGTTGTGAAAAATTGTATTTTAGCCTAATTGAAGCGGTTTATGCCATATGCATGCCGCCATTGATATGCAATTCTTGCCCCGTCACGTAGCCTGCCAATGACGAAGCCAGAAATGCCACGGCGTTAGCAACATCAGCCGGTTTGCCCAAATGTCCCAGCGGAATCTGGCTCAACAGCTCTTTTTGCTGTTCCTCAGGCAGGCTGCTCGTCATGTCCGTTTCAATAAAGCCTGGGGCGATGCAGTTCACCGTGATGTTGCGGCTGCCCAGCTCACGCGCCAAAGCGCGCGTCATGCCTGCCACACCAGCTTTAGCAGCGGCGTAATTGGTTTGCCCAGCGTTGCCAGAAGCACCCACGACGGAGGTGATGTTGATGATGCGGCCATAGCGCTGCTTCATCATGGTGCGCATCACCGCGCGGGACATGCGGAAAACGGCTTTCAAATTGGTGTCCAGCACGGCGTCCCAATCTTCGTCTTTCATGCGCATAGCCAAGGTGTCGCGGGTGATACCGGCATTGTTGACCAACACCTGCAAGCCACCGTGTTCTTTGGTAATCGCATCAATCAGCGCCTCAGCTGCTGCCACGTCGTTGACGTTGAGGTTTTTACCACTGCAGCCCGCAAATGCGGCCAAAGCCGCCGAGATTTTGGCGGCGCCATCGTCCGTCGTTGCCGTACCTATGACTTTGTAGCCTTGCTCGGCCAAAGTCAAGGCGATGGATGCGCCAATGCCGCGTGATGCGCCTGTGACCAAGGCGACTTGGCCTGAAACTTTGATAGACATAAATTTCTCCTAATATTTTTTGAATTTTTAACCCTGCAAAAGCGCTTTCACCTCAGCCAAACTGGTTGGGTCGAACAGCGCAACACCTGTCAATTCAGCATCAATGCGTTTCACCAAACCGGCCAACACCTTACCTGGGCCGCATTCCACAATCGTCGTAACGCCGCGCGCTTTGATCGCCGCCACGCATTCCACCCAGCGCACAGGACCAAAAGCTTGACGGTACAGCGCGTCTTTGATCGCGACGGAGTCTGATTGCACGCTCACATCGATGTTGTTGATGACGGGGATTTGCGGCGCTGCAAACATGACGGCTTTCAAAGCTTCTTGCAGCTTTTCAGCGGCTGGGCGCATCAATTGGGAGTGAAACGGTGCGGACACCGGCAAGATCAAGGCGCGTTTCGCACCAGCGGCTTTGAGCTGCTCACAAGCCGCGTCGACTGCGGCTTTGCTGCCTGAAATGACGGTTTGGCCTGGGTCGTTGAAATTGGCTGCTTGAACGGACTCATTTCCGTTTGTAGCCGACGTGATATCTGCACAAACAGCTATGATTTTTGAAGCATCCAAGCCCAAAATCGCCGCCATGGCTCCCTGCCCTACTGGCACCGCGTCTTGCATGGCTTGCGCCCGTAAACGCACCAGCGGCGCGGCTTGGGCAAGTGTCAGCACGCCAGAAGCCACCAAAGCCGAATATTCACCCAGCGAATGCCCAGCAACAACTGTAGGCACAAGCCCCGTCTCTGCCAGCCAAACGCGGTAAGCCGCAATCGCAGAAACCAGCATCACAGGTTGCGTGTTGGTGGTCAATGCCAGCGCTTCTTTCGGGCCGGTTTTGATAAGCGCTGCGATGTCTTCGTGCAAGGCGTCTGACGCTTCTTGCAGCGTTTGCGCGACGATGGGGTGGTCGCCCCAAGCGTCCAGCATACCGACTGACTGCGAACCTTGACCAGGGAAGACAAATGCAAAAGATTTCATGGTATTTCCGATATATTCATCAAAATAGGAGGTAAATATCGATATAACCGGCGTATTTACTGCCTAAGGTGCTATAAAATTAATAGTAAATTTAAAAGTTAAATTAGATTGTACTAATATTGAACCAAGGCAGAACCCCAGGTAAAACCGCCGCCAACCGCTTCCAGCATCAGCATTTGGCCTTTTTTAACCTGCCCAGAGCGTACGGCGGCGTCCAACGCCAGCGGGATGGACGCTGCTGATGTGTTGCCGTGTTGATCGACGGTAACAACCACTTTATCCATCGGTAATTTGAGCTTTTTCGCGGTGCTGGTCATGATGCGGATATTCGCTTGGTGCGGAATCAGCCAGTCAATATCGGCCTCGGTTTTGCCCGCTTTGGCCAAGGTCGTGCGCGCGGTATCGGTCAGCACGCCGACCGCGAGCTTGAATACGGCTTGCCCGTCCATCTGCAAAAAGGCAGAGCCTTCCACCGCGCCACCACCCACATTGCCTGGCACACACAGGATGCCCACGTGTTTGCCATCAGCGTGCAAATCGGTCGCCAAAATGCCTGGCGTGTCTGACACTTCTAGGACGACTGCCCCTGCGCCATCGCCAAACAGCACGCAGGTGGCGCGGTCTTTGAAGTCCAAAATGCGCGAAAACGTCTCTGCACCAATGACTATCGCCTTGTTCGCCGCGCCGGATTGAATCATGGCGTTAGCTACCGACAGTGCGTAAACAAAGCCCGTGCAAACCGCTTGAATATCAAACGCTGCACAGCCAGCGATGCCCAGCTTGTTTTGCACAATGCAGGCGGTTGAAGGGAAAACCATATCTGGCGTGGATGTGGCGACGATGATCAAGTCAATGTCGCTAGGCTGCAGCCCTGCCGCTTGCATGGCATTTTTTGCGGCGGTGACGGCTAATTCACTGGTTAACACGCCAGGTGCTGAGAAATGCCGCGCGCGGATACCCGTGCGCTCCACAATCCAATCGTCATTGGTTTCTACGCCTGTGGCCGCTAACTGTGCAACCAAATCGGCATTGGTGACGCGCTGGGGTGGCAAAAAACTACCTGTGCCAGTGATGCGGGCAAAGCGATTTTGTCGAATGTTTGTCTGAGAGGGCTGAGTCGTCAAAAGATTCTGGGCAATTTGCTTGCCTGAAGTTGTCTAAGACTTGAGTTTACTAGAGTTTATTGAGTTTAAGCGCTATGATTTAAGAGCGGTGCGGCATGCGCGATGCGGGCTTTGACGCGCTCCAATAGATCATGTTTAGCGGCTTCGTAGGCGCGGCTGAGTGCATTTTCAAACGCCATCACGTCCGCAGAGCCATGACTTTTGAACACCAATCCGCGCAAACCCAACAGGGCGGCACCATTGTGGCGACGATGGTCAAATCGGTATTTAAACGCTTTTAGCACCGGATAAGCGCAGATAGCCGCAAATCGCGTGAAGATATTGCGTGAAAACTCAACTTTTAAAAACGTGCTGAACATCGATGCCAAGCCTTCGGTGGTTTTCAAAGCCACGTTGCCCACAAAACCATCGCACACCACAATATCAACAGTGGCTTTGAAAATGTCGTTACCTTCGACATTGCCGTAGAAGTTCAAGTCGCCTGCAGCCGCCGCGGCGCGTAGCAATTCGCCCGCTTGTTTGATGACTTCGCTGCCTTTGATGTCTTCTTCGCCAATATTGAGCAAGCCGACCGATGGGTTGTCATTGTTTCGTAAAACGGATACCAAGGCCGAACCCATGACGGCAAATTGCAGCAAATGCTCGGCTGTGCAATCTACATTCGCACCCAAATCGAGCACCATGGTGGCGTCACCCTTGGCATTAGGAATCAAGCCTGAAATGGCAGGACGGTCAATGCCATCTAAAGTTTTGAGAACGAAGCGCGAAATCGCCATCAATGCGCCCGTGTTACCCGCCGAGACAGCAGCTTGCGCATCGCCGTTTTTGACTTGGTTGATCGCGACGCGCATGGAGGAGTCTTTTTTCTTGCGCAGTGCGATTTCCAGCGGGTCATCCATGCCAACGACCTCGCTGGCCGGCACAATCGTCGCGCGCGCATGCGAAAAACCCGCCAAGGCAGCGGGTTGGCCGACCATCAGGAGTTCGGCATCGGGGTGCTTGTCTAGAAACTGGCGACAAGCCGCCAAAGTAACCACTGGGCCGTGGTCGCCCCCCATACAGTCGACAGCAAGTTTGACCATTAAACGAGCTTAATCATCTAAAAAGCCCACCCAACCGCCGCTATGCGGAATTTATTCAGCAGCCGTGTCAGACTTGTTTTTCAACACTTGGCGGCCACGGTAAAAGCCGTTCGGGCTGATGTGGTGACGCAAGTGTGTTTCGCCAGTTGTCGGCTCGACTGCAATACCTGGCACGACCAAGGCATTGTGTGAACGGTGCATACCGCGCTTAGACGGTGATTTTTTGTTTTGTTGAACGGCCATGATGTGGCTCCTAAACTATGAATACTTAAAAGTATGGACTAAAAAAGGGACTCTAGCTGCACACTTTAAGCACAGCGAAGCCCACGATTATAGCGCATTCTTAGCAAAATTGTTACTTTTTAGCCTTCAAAGAAGCCAATACTGCGAAAGGATTGGGTTGGCCGGCATTGCCTTCGGCCTCAAAATCTTCATCCACCGTGGCCATCTTGGGTTGAACGGGGCAAATATCATGCATGGGCACTTGGGGCAGCGCCATCAAGAGCTCGTCTTCAATCAGCGCCAACAGGTTGAATTCACGGCTGATGGCCAGCAAATCTTCCTCGCATGCGTCGTCTTCGGCTTCTGCTGTCGCCTCATCAGCCACAAAACGATAAGAACGCACAACCTCTAAATGCGTAGAAACCTCCGCCAAGCAGCGCTGGCAGGTTTGTGGCAAATGCGTTTGTGCCGTCAGATGCAGCCAGACTTGTGGCTTCACTTTGGCAAGTTCGCCCGCATTTTCAACCCATTCACCGTTCGCCTGCCAAATAATACTTTCTGCAGCAGTTAAATCAGCCTCTAGCCGGCATGATTCCTGCTTAAGTCGCTCATATTTTTGTAGCAAATCTTGCCCTTTTATATAACCATTTGCTTGCGCCAAACCTGCCACGTCAAGGCGGTCTGCACGAAAATTCAAACTTAAATCTTTCTTTAACGCATTCATGCTGTCACTCACTTTGTTTTTTTATTACTCTCGAGTGTACCAACGAGTGCGAAAATACGATGCTATGAACATTTCTGTGACAACTTCACCCGCCAACCATCGCCAAGTCATTTTGGGGTCAACCTCGGTCTACCGCCGCGAATTGCTCAGCCGTCTGCGGATTCCGTTTGAGGTGCAAGCCCCCGATGTCGATGAAACCGCGCTCAGCGGCGAATCACCCCTGCAACTCGCCCAACGCCTCGCTTTAGCAAAAGCACAAGCTGTGGCACAGAAATTCCCAGACTCCGTGGTGATTGGCTCTGACCAAGTGGCTGATTTGGACGGTTTGGCACTGGGTAAACCTGGCAATTTCGAACGGGCCACCCGGCAATTACGCCAAATGCGTGGCAAAACAGTGGTTTTCCAAACCGCCGTGGCCGTGGTGTGCCATGCCACGGGCTTTGTGGCACAAGACTGCGCCGCCGTGAGCGTGATGTTTCGCGAGCTGTCGGACGACGACATAAGCGCTTACTTGCTGGCAGAGACTCCCTATGACTGCGCGGGCAGTGCCAAAAGCGAAGGTTTGGGTATCGCACTGCTGGCGGCTATACACAGTGACGACCCTAGCGCGTTGGTGGGTTTGCCTTTGATTCGCACCTGCAACATGCTGCGGGCTGCAGGAGTCAAATTGCTATGACCACGCCCTCAACAAACAGCAACGACAAAGGCAAGCTGTATTTGGTGCCTGCCCCGCTAGATTTTGGCTGTGACACCTTGACACCGCTGACCGATGTACTGCCGCTGGCAACGCTGAAAATTGCAGCTGAACTGCAGCATTGGGTGTGCGAAAACGCCAAATCAACCCGCGCCTACTTAAAGCGTGTGGGTGAGATTTGCCCTTTAGCCCAACCCTTGCAAGCCGTCAATATTCAAGAGTTGCCACGCGAGATCCACAAAAAGGGCGACCACCCTGGTAGCGTGGGTGCTAATTTTGATGCGAAATCGCTGCTTGCTGCGGCTCTGAAGGGGTTTGATGTGGGCTTGGTCAGCGAGGCAGGCATGCCCGCCATCGCCGACCCAGGCTCTTCCGTCGTGCGTGCGGCACATGATCTCAGTATCACCGTTGTTCCGCTGGTGGGCCCCATATCACTGATGCTGGCTTTGGCCGCAAGCGGTTTGAATGGACAAAATTTTGCTTTCGTGGGCTATTTGCCGTCTGAAGCTGCGTTGCTCGCCAAACGCATCAAAGAATTGGAGCAATTGGCCCATAAAACTGGGCAAACCCAGCTTTTTATAGAAACGCCGTACCGCAACACTGCTATGCTGCAAACACTGATCAGCCAATTGCAACCCAACACGCGCTTAGCACTGAGCTGCGGATTGACGCTTTCAGATATGCAAATCTTAAGTAACAAAATTAGCGTTTGGCGTCAACAATCGCACAATTTGTCACTTAGATTGCCGACTGTTTTTGCAATTGGGTAATATTTACAGATAAATTAGACCAATAAATAATTTACTTTCAATTCAAAAGTATTCATAATTGAATAAAAGTAACATTAAATACGCTTAGATACATAAGTGAAATGAGTCAAAAGTGACTTGAGGGTTTGGATATTGGTAAAATTTCTTTACCAGTACCAGCAAACTTCACAAGTTTTTCCGAGTCATACGCTCTAGGAACCATGCGCCACCTCAATCGTTATATTTTTATTGTTTCGCTGTTGGCCACTAGCTTGGCCACTGAAGCGGTACAGCTAGGTTCTGTTAAAGGCTCGGCAGTCTTCGGCCGGCCGCTAGATTTGACTGTCCAAGTACGATTAGATGCACCCTTTGATGAAACCGCCAACTGTTTCAGCGCTGACCTTTTTCAAGCCGACAACAAGTTTGACGCTGGTCGCGTCCGGCTTGATGTACAACCTGCCGCCAACGGTTTAGACGCGACCGTTCGCGTTCGCTCAGTAACACCTGTTAACGAGCCGTGGGCGAAAGTGATTTTGCGTAACAATTGCGGCGCCAAAATATCAAGACACTATGATTTCTTGACAGACTTTACAGACGCTCCCGCTAGCACGGCGCAAGCAGATCATTCGGTAATGCCAGCTGCATTACCGATGACCCCATCATCAACAGCGATCTCGAGTGCCAGCCTGCCGAACATAAAAACCAGATCGACAGCGACGACCGTGAGAGGCAAGCAGGTAGAAAATTCGGCCAAATCATCACTGAAAAAATCAAGCACAGACGAGGCAGGTGCCGCGCAGAAATTCAAACGTACCATGCAAGCCACGTCTGAAATGGCAAAAAGTGTTGTCGCTACCGCATCCTCAACAGGGCAGTCCAGACTAAAAATGGAAACATTTGAGTTGACGGATGAACATCAAGTTCTTCTTAAATTGACTTCGGCCATGGTGGCACCGACCGGCATGCGAAACCCAGAAGAAATTCAAGCCTTAGCGCAGGCTACCTCCGTCTGGCGTGCCATCAATGGCATGCCAGCCGAGGTTCAAGCTGCGGCAACTGTTGTCACGGCTGAAACTCAAGTAAAAACGCCAGTCAGCGAAACTGCTATTGCCAAGCAAGCTACGTTCACAACAAATAAATTACCTAAATTAACGGGCGTGAGCGAGTTTTCAAATCTTTTGGTTTACGGACTCATTGGTTTGCTGGCTCTGACTCTGGCCTGCATTGCATGGCTCTGGTTACGCATGCGCAAAGCTTCACGTGCAGGCTACGGTTGGCTCAATGAATCTGCGGCTAATCCTGCTGAAACTGGGCATGAACCAACCCAGTTTTTACCTTCAAATTTCCATTTAACGCAGATTGATGGCCAGAAAATTTCGGAACCAGTCTTAGAATCTGACATAGAAATTGACATGTCTGCAGACGAAAACGTAGAAGCATTGCCAGTACAGAATAAAGATAGCTCAGCACTGGCTGAAAGCCAAGTAGATTCAACTTCATTCAAAGCTGCAGACAACAAAATCATCAGTTCTCTCCCAACACATTTTGACGATCCACGGTTTGATGAACGCGTCTTACGAAGCAAGAAGAAGCAGCGTTCAGACATCCATGACAAGCCCATCACCTCATCTGCCGAACTGTTGGATTTGGTGTTGGCAGACACTCAACCTAAATTACGATCGGTTAGGACAACATCAACTGAGGAGCAAGTGAGCAATCCAAGCATTTCAGCAACGCCCAACACGACGCCGGTGAAAGACGATCCTAAGGGCAACCTGATTGATTTTGAAATTTTCGCAGTGCCCGTTCCTGCCGAAAAGCCTTCGCGTTTTGCACACTAATTAAAGCTGAAATTGAGGTTTAACGCGAGCCAGATTTATTTTTGCGGCTCTCGGCTCCGGCTCTAGCCTTAGTTAGGCAAACACACCTGCGGTGTCTTGCATATGGCTTGACACTTCGCCTAATTGATGCAAGGTGTCGCCAAAAGTCATCTCCAGCTGCGTCAAATGCTTGAAGTAATGGCTGACGATGTACTCATCCGTCACGCCAATGCCACCGTGCAACTGCACCGCTTGCTGGCCCACAAAACGCATGGAATTGCCCAACTGGTACTTGGCGCGCGCCATGGCAGCGCGGCGCTCTGCGGCTGGGGCATTGAGTTTGAGTGCAGCGTAGTAGCTCATGGAACGCGCTAACTCCAGCTGCATCTTCACATCGGCCATGCGATGGCGCAGCGCTTGGAAGCTGCTGATGACCACGCCAAACTGTTTGCGGGTGTTCATGTACTCGGCGGTGATGGCGACGGTTTTGTCCATCGCACCCACGGCTTCAGCGCAGGTCGCGGCGATGCCAATGTCGACACCATGCTCCAAAGCCGTCAAACCATCCAATGTGACCAACTGGGCGGGCGTGTTGGTCAACGTCAACTCTGCTGCACGGCCACCATTTTGTGTGCCGTAACCAGCGGTTGCAACGCCAGCGGCACTGCACTCTACCAAAAACATCGCCATCTTGCCGTCTAACATCGCAGGCACCAAGAACGCATCGGCTTTGTCACCCACAGGTACTATGTTTTTAATAGCAGTTAAGGCATATTTATCGCCGGCTACATCTATTTTTGATGCCTTTGCAGCACAAATATTCAAGTTATACCGTGCCGCACGCTCTTGGTAGGCCAGAACGACCAGCGCCTCACCCGCTGCGATTTTAGGCAGCCATGTGGCCTTTACATCGGCAGGCGCATAGCCTGACAGCAGACCACTGGCGATCAAGGTTTGCGCAAAAGGCTCCAGCACAATGCCGCGCCCCAGCTCCTCCATCACGACCATGCCCTCAACCGGCCCCATGCCCAAGCCGCCATCTTCTTCTGAAATATACAAACCGCCCAGCCCCAGCTCGGCGATTTCAGTGAAGGCTTCTTTCGAGAAGCCACTGCTTTTTTCAATGCCACGGCGACGCTCAAAGGTGTAGGCTTTGTCCACCCATTTACGTACAGCATCGCGCAATTGTTCTTGATCGTCTGTGAAATCGAAATTCATGTTGGTATCCTCAATTAACCCAATTAACCCAATTAACCTAAGACCGTTTGCGACACGATGTTGCGCTGCACCTCGTTAGAACCACCATAAATCGTGGTTTTACGCATGTTGAAATAAGTACTTGCCAACGGGGCGTTGTGCGCAGCACCGCCCGGGAAGGCTTGCAAGCCGGCCCCAGCTTGGTTGCCTTGCCAACCAGCTTCCATGGCCTCGCGCACCAAAGGCAAGGCGTAGGGGCCAGCAGCCAACATCATCAGCTCGGAATAGCGTTGTTGAATCTCGCTACCGCGAATTTTCAGCAAACCCGCCACATCAAGCGAGTTTTTGCCCGATTTTTCGGCGCTCAACACCCGCAACACCATCATTTCCAGCGCGACCACATCCACCTCAAGTTTGGCGATTTCGTCGCGGAAACGCGCGTCATTCCAAACACCTTCAGCTTTGGCGATGCGCTTCAAACGCTCCAACTCACGCTTCGAACGGTTCACATCGGCGATATTGGTGCGCTCGTGGCTGAGCAAATGCTTGGCATAGGTCCAGCCTTTGTTTTCTTCGCCAATCAGGTTTTCAGCAGGTACTTCAACGTTGTCAAACCAGACTTCGTTCACTTCGGCATCTCCGTCCAACAACACAATCGGTCGCACAGTCACGCCTTTGCTTTTCATGTCGATCAGCAAAAAGCTGATGCCGGTTTGCGGCTTGCCTTCGTTGCTGGTGCGAACTAGGCAAAAAATCCACTCGCCGTACTGACCCAGCGTTGTCCAGGTTTTTTGGCCGTTGACAATGTACTTGTCACCCACTTTTTCGGCTTTGCATTTCACAGAGGCCAAGTCCGAGCCCGAACCAGGCTCGCTGTAACCCTGGCTCCACCACACCTCGCCACTGGCGATACCGGGCAAATGCTGCTTTTGCTGCTTTTCGTTGCCAAAAGCCATGATGACTGGTGCGACCATCACAGGACCAAACGGTATAACGCGGGGTGCACCTGCGCGCGCACATTCTTCTTCAAACAAATGCTTTTGTACCGCATTCCAACCTGGGCCGCCAAACTCTTTGGGCCAACCGTGGCCGAGCCAGCCTTTTTTGCCCAAGATTTTGGCCCATGACTGAAGGTCGTCATGCGTCAAGTTCAAATCGTTAAGAACTTTGTGCGATATGTCTTTCGGCAGATTAGCAGCCACCCATGAGCGGATGTCTACGCGAAACTGTTGTTCTTCAGGGGTGAACGCTAAATCCATGGTTGTTTTTCTCCAAATAATGCGAATACTCAAGCTGGCGGCTAATCTAGCACGACCGGGCTTTTAAATCTGTCATGGCTGAGACAGACCCAACTCTTGGCTCAGATTTTCGACGATTTGACGCAACTGCGCCATCTCTTGCTCCAAAGCGCTGATGCGTTGATGAATCACAGACCCTTCATTGGCAGCAAGATCCTGCGCTTCGTTTTCCGTTGCCAACAGCGTTAAATCTATAGTGCCGCACAGCAAATGCGCCCAGCGCTGCTCACGCGCGCCTGGGGCGCGCGGCAGTTTTTGCACCAATGGCCCACCTTTTTCAGCCGATCGGTCTTGCAGCTCTTCCAAAAAACCTTCGACCGACGAAATATCAGCAAATTTGTACCACCGCTCTGCATTGAGGCGCAGTTCACCCGCTGTCTGTGGGCCACGCAGTATCAGCAAGCCCAAGATAACCGCAGATTGCTCGGGTACGCCTATGGAACGCTGAAAGTTATGCTCAAAACGTGTGCTGCGGCTACCGCTCACCTCGCGGACCAAAGGTTGTTGCGTCAAAATAACTATTGATTTCATAGCACTTAAGGCATTAGATACGTCGGCTTCACTCAATTCCATGCTTGGGAAACGGCTGCTTTTTTGATTGCAGCCCAAAACCAGCGAATTCAAGGTCATCGGGTAACTGTCTGGCACGGTACGGGCTTTTTCCATCAACGTACCCAAAACGCGAGCTTGAACAGGACTTAAAACGGGCAAAATAAATGCGCTGGATGAGGGGATGGCAGTTTCTGAGAGATGTTCCAAAGCGATAATTCCAATAAAGTAAGTGACTACAAAAATAAAAACGACACATCAAAATACAAACACCATGAAGAATATCGTTATTTTGATCTCTGGCGGCGGCTCAAACATGGCTGCGATCGTTAAAACCGCAAAAACCCAACATTGGGCAACGACTTTGAATGCCCGCGTGGCTGCCGTCATCAGCAACCGTGCTGACGCTGCAGGCTTGCAGTGGGCGAAGGAGCAAAGCATCAGTACCGCCAGCCTGGACCACAAGGCCTTCGATTCGCGCGAAGCCTTTGACCAAGCGCTAATGCAGCAAATCGATGCATACAACCCAAGCTTGGTGGTGTTGGCTGGTTTTATGCGCATTTTGACTCCCGCTTTTGTAGCGCATTACGCAGGTCGCTTGATCAACATTCACCCATCACTGCTACCTGCTTTTACCGGTTTGCACACGCACCAGCGCGCGATTGATGCAGGCTGCAAATTTGCCGGTGCCACGGTGCACCAAGTCACTGCAGAATTAGATGTGGGCCCGATTTTGGCGCAGGCTGTTGTTCCTATTTTGACCACAGACACGGCGGCGACATTAGCCCAAAGAGTAGTGTCGCAAGAGCATTTGATTTATCCGCAAGCGGTGGCGGATTTCATCAAGTTACGTTGAGCAAACGCCCATCAAATTAAACCCAACTGAGCTAATGATTAAACGAATAAACAAATAAACTTTGTTTATTCGATGCAAGTTTGAAAGCAAATTTTGCTACAGTATTTATAGCAAAAACGACCGGGATCCCCTTTTTTCGGCGTTTTGGGAATATTACCCATTATGCGTTTGTGTGATTTCAACATATTGCAACTTAAGTATTCATCAGCACAAGGAGTGCTCTCTTGTTCTTGAGCTTAATTAAGCTGCGCTTTAGAAAATTTGTCGCGTTTGCTATCGATTTTACCAATTTTTACAACTCTGCTATATATCTCGTTGTTTAGTTTGATGCGCGCCATTGGTACTTATTGAGTCACGGTTACATAATTTATTAACGTTCATTAGATTCGCTAATTGAACGCCCATAAATTTGCAACAGGTAATTCAATATGTATCCATCAAACACCCTCCTCGCCTCACCAACGCCTATCCAAACGCGGTCTGCAGTTTCTAGCAAAACCATTGCAGAAGAATCACTGCCCTTCACACTCAAAATCGTCCGCACCCAAGCCGAGCTGAACCAAGCTGTGCTGATTCGTCAAGCCGCCTACGACAGGCATTTGCCAGAATTCGCCAAATCACTGGTCAAACCTGAAGCCGCTGACTTTGAAAAAGGCACGGTCGTGCTCTTGGCTGAATCCAAAGAAGATGGCTCGGCGGTGGGCACGATGCGGATCCAAACCAATGCATACAAACCGCTGTGTTTGGAGCAATCGATTGACTTGCCGCAATGGCTCAAAGAATCACCGATGGCGGAAGCGACGCGTTTGGGCGTAACCAACCAAGTGGGTGGCCGCTTGGTGACCACAGCTTTGTTCAAAGCCTTCTATATGTATTGCCAGCAAATCGGCGTGGAATGGATGGTGATTGCAGGCCGTGCACCCGTGGATCGCATGTACCAGCGCATGCTGTTTGACGATGTTTTCCCAGGCCAAGGCATGATTCCTCTCGCCCACGCCAGCAATTTGCCACACCGCGTGATGCAATTCAACGTAAAAACGGCATTTGAGCGCTGGTCAGCGGTCGATCACCCGCTCTTGAAATTTGCTGCGCTGACGCATCACCCAGACATCACGCTGGATATTCCACGCAAGCCGTTGGCTATGCCGATTGAGATGCCGATTTTGGCTGCGCCGACTTCAACCCTCGTCGCCGCACCTGCCATCATGCCGATCAAGACCACGCAAAGCATCAGAACTTTGGAATTGAACTTGCCTACCGCCAATCCGCCAAGCCCAGCTGCAGCCAACCATTACGCGATGTAAAAGGTTTAAACAAGCCGGAACGCCTATAATGCTATATTATAAATAGCAGTATAGGTATATAATACGCCGGCTACAGCTATTTTTACCATATTTTAGAGCACTTTTACTTACTCTGGCTTAATCCCAGCGGCTTTGATGGTTTTTTCCCAAAAAGCGGTTTCGGTTTTTACCAAAGTATCCAATGCTGCAGGCGGCATGTAGCGCAGTTCAATGCCTGCACCGTCAGCGCGGGTTTTGGTTTCTGGTAGTTCTAAGGCTGTTTTTATGAGGCCACTCAACCGATTCACCACGTCTGGGGGTGTTCCAGCCGGTGCAAAAATACCGACCCAGGCCTCTAATTCAAAGCCTTTCATGCCTGCTTCTGCCGTCGTTGGCACCGCTGGCAAACCTGAATGACGCATTTTACCCGTTACTGCAAAGCCTTTGAGTTTGCCGGCTTGCACATGCCCCATCACCGACGGTGGCGTGGTCATGAACACCTGCACCTGGCCTGACAGCACATCTTGAATCGCAGGGCCAGAGCCACGGTAGGGAATGTGCACCATGCTGGTTTTGGTTTGCAGCTTGAACATTTCGGTGCCGATGTGCGACAGCGAACCGTTGCCTTGGCTGGCGTAGCTGAGTTTGCCGGGGTTGGCACGCAAATAAGTGATGAATTCGCTCAAATTATTCGCCGGAATCGAAGGATGCACCGCGATAACGTTGGTCGCAACCGTGATCAGCGCCACAGGGACAAAGTCTTTCTGCGCCCACGGCAGCTTGGGTGTCAGGTTAGGGTTGCCCACATGGTAGGCTGAGTAAGAATTGAGCAGCGTGTAGCCATCTGGATTCGCCCGCGCGGCAAACTGGTAAGCCACATTGCCGCTGCCGCCGCCCTTGTTGTCCACAATCACCGATTGGCTGGTTACTTTGGCCAGGGAATCAGACAAAATCCGCGCAGATGCGTCCACAAAGCCGCCGGGCGGGTTGGGCACGACCAAGGTGATGGGTTTGGTGGGATAGGCTTGTGCAGCAACTAGCCCTGCAACTAAAGCTAAAGAAAATCCCGCTAAGTTCTTGATAACTGTCATTCTTTTCATGCTGTCTCTCATGTTTACTCCGTTGTTGAACTTTCACCTGAATTGTCGGTTGGATTGTCACCCAAATATTTAAACCTAGGCTGCATCACACCATCAATCAACACCGTTTCGTTGAACATCGCAGCCGGGCGCACCCACAAGCCGCGTTCACCATACAAAGCGCGGTACAGCGTCATCGGTTGCAGGTCTTCAGAGTGCCGAACGGTATCGACGACCTCATATTCACCCCCTTTGTAATGCCGGTAAAAGCCCGGTTTGGTGGTGATAAAAGGTGGCAAATGTTCAGCATGTGATTCAGTCATACGGCAACTATAGATGAATCAAAGCCCTTCTTGATGGCTTTGGGCGGATAAGCGTGGGAAAATGGGGATTATGCACCCACAAATAATCCTAGAAGCCTGCACCGAACTCGTTCGGTTGACCCTCAAATTTGACCACCCCACCGACGCCATCGTCGCCAAGTTTTTCCGTGACAACCGCGGTTTTGGCCCGCGCGAGCGCGCTACGCTGACCGACACCGTTTACAGCGTGCTGCGCAACAAGCTGCGTTTCGACCACTTTGCCCCCTCTGGCAGCGGCGGCAAAGAGCGGCGTCTGGCGATTTTGGGCTTTGCCGCGCCGCGTGCATTCCTTGAAGGTGCTATCACCGAGCAAGAGCTGGCTTGGATCAAGAAAATCGACGCTGTCAAAACCGACGAGCTGTTGGACCGGCATCGCCACAACCTGCCTGAATGGCTGGTTGAACCACTCAAAGAGCAATTGGCTGATAAAAAAGGTGCGGGCTTTTGGCAGTATGTCGAATCGCTGAATGTGAACCCGGGTTTGGATTTGCGCGTCAACATGTTGAATGAAAAGCGTGACGATGTCGCCAAAGAGCTCGCCAAAGTCGCGATCAGTTCTGAGCCCACGCCGTTTTCACCGTGGGGATTGCGCGTTTCTGACAAAGTGCAGTTGCGCAATTTAAGTGTTTACAAGCGCGGCGCGATCGAGGTGCAAGACGAAGGCTCGCAGTTGCTGGCGCTGTTGGTCGATGCCAAACGCGGTGAAATGGTGGCTGACTTTTGCGCTGGCGCGGGCGGCAAAACGCTGGCGATAGGCGCCTCCATGCGCAACACGGGTCGATTGTACGCGTTTGACACCTCAGCCCACCGTTTGGAAGGCTTGAAGCCGCGTTTGGCTCGTAGCTCCTTGTCCAATGTGCACCCCGCCGCCATCGCCCATGAGCGGGATGAGCGTATCAAGCGCTTGGCAGGCAAGATGGATCGTGTCTTGGTCGATGCGCCGTGCTCAGGTTTGGGCACACTGCGCCGCAACCCTGCGCTGAAATGGCGGCAAACGCCCAAAACCATTGAAGAAATGGCAACCCTGCAAACCGCTATTTTGCAAAGCGCGGCGCGGTTGGTGAAATCTGGCGGGCGCTTGGTTTACGCCACCTGCAGCTTGCTGAAAGATGAAAACGAAGCGATTGCGCAGCAGTTTTCAGCCGCCAACCCAGAGTTTGAGATGCTGCAAGTGGGCGATGTGCTGACGCAGTTGAAGGTAGAGAATGCCGCTTCTTTGTGCACCGGCACGGGTTTAGAAGGCAGCACCGGGCTTGAATACCTGCGTTTGTGGCCACATATTCATCAAACTGATGGATTTTTTGCTGCGATTTGGCAAAAGAAGTAACCCTTAATGCTATTTAAATGTAATTAATACAGCACTCGCGTACATTTTGCCCTTGCTTGATTTGGTTATAAGGAATTGACGATGTTTTTACCCGATTGGGCGGCTCTGAACGCCGCTCTGAACTGGCTGGCTCACGGCCTGTGGAGCCTGTCTTGGTGGCAAGTGGTGATTTACACCTTGGTGGTGACGCACATCACCATCGCCAGTGTCACGATCTACCTGCACCGCCACCAAGCACACCGGGCGATGGATTTGCACGGCTCTGTGTCTCATTTCTTCCGTTTTTGGCTGTGGCTAACCACCGGGCAAGTCACCAAAGAATGGGTGGCGATTCACCGCAAACACCACGCCAAGTGCGAAACAAAAGACGACCCGCACAGCCCGCACGCCCACGGTATTGAAACCGTGTTTTGGAAGGGGGCAGAGCTGTACCGCGCGGAATCTAAAAATTTAGAAACTATGGCGAAATTTGGCCACGGCACACCAAGTGACTGGGTAGAGCGCAACATCTACACACGCTTTTCGTGGCAAGGCATCGTTTTGATGCTAATTATCAATTTTGCGCTGTTTGGCGCTGCAGGATTGAGCGTTTGGGCCGTGCAAATGATGTGGATTCCGGTGATGGCAGCTGGCATCATCAACGGCATTGGTCACTACTGGGGTTACCGCAATTTTGAAGCGCCAGACGCCAGCACCAACATCACGCCGTGGGGCATTTTGATTGGCGGTGAAGAGCTGCACAACAACCACCACACCTACCCAACGTCTGCCAAATTCTCCGTCAAAAAATACGAATTCGACATGGGCTGGGTCTACATCAGCATCATGCAAGCTTTGGGTTTGGCCAAAGTTAAAAAGACGTCACCCAAGCTACAGCGCGGCACATTCGAGGCGCTAGCCACTGAAAACACGCTGGAAGCATTGATAGCCAACCGCTACGAGGTGATGGCCAATTACGCCAAAGAAATGCGCCGTGCTTGCAAAACCGAGCTAGCCTTGCTGAAAGCCAAACGCGCTGATATGACAACCTTGCTCGCCGCCAAACGTTGGCTGCACCGCGATGCCGACAAAGTGCCCGCCGCAGCCTTGCCGAACCTTGAACTGGCGCGCGCTGAGCACCCTATTTTGGACAAAATGGTCGCTATGCGTGAAGAATTACGCCAGTTGTGGCTCAATACGTCCATGTCGCGCGAGCATTTAACGGCAGAATTGGCCGCCTGGTGCCATCGCGCTGAGGCCAGTGGCATTGCGGCACTGCAAGAATTCTCCATCATGCTACGCACGGCAAAAGCGTAAAAGAATTATCAAACTACGACGATGAGTGATTTGAACATTGATGTTGAACTCGACACACGCGGGCTGAACTGCCCGCTGCCGATTCTGAAAGCCAAAAAATCACTCGCCAGCATGACCAGCGGCCAGCTGTTGCGCGTGGTGGCGACGGACACGGGTTCGCTACGCGACTTTCAAGCCTTTTGCAAACAAACAGGCAATGAATTGGTGGAGCAGCAAACTCTGGGTGCAGAGTTTGTGCATATTCTAAGAAGACGATAGTCAGCCACCATCGATTCCCGCCTGCGCGGGAATGACAGTATTTGGCCTACGGGGCAATCTCAGCTTGAACCAATTTCGGCTTAAACCAATCTCGTTAATTGATCTTGCAGTTTCAACAACGTAGCGGTGTTGTCAGTAACACGCTTACGCTCTAACTCAATCACCGCTGGCGGCGCTTTGGCGACAAAGGCTTCGTTGCTCAGTTTGCCGTTCACGCGGGCGATTTCGCCTTCTAAGCGTGTCACCTCTTTGCCGATGCGCAGCTTCTCTGCCGCAACGTCAATTTCCATGTGCAGGCACATGCGTAAATCACCCACCACAGACACCGGTGAGGCTTGCGCCGCCGCTTGCCAAGTCGCTTCATCATTAAACACCTTCACCTCGCTGAGCTTGGCGAGTGATTTCAACACCGGCGCGGCGTCGCGCATGAATGCCGCTTCAATGGCGTTAGAGGGCAAGGCAAACATCGGCAGTTTGGTCGATGGCGGCACGTTCATTTCACTGCGTAAGGTGCGGCAGCTGTCGACCAAACCTTTGAGCTTGGCGACGTGTGCTTCTGCAACAGTGTCAATACGATCTGGCTGACTGACGGGGTAAGCCGCAATGCTGACGCTTTCACCTGCGCGGCCAGCGACCGGTGCGACTTTTTGCCACAATTCTTCGGTGATGAATGGAATGACAGGGTGCGCCAAGCGCTGAATGGTTTCCAGCGTGCGGATCAAAGTACGGCGAGTGGCGCGTTGCTGCGCTTCGTCACCTGTTTGGATTTGCACTTTGGCGATTTCCAAGTACCAATCGCAAAACTCGTCCCACACAAACTGGTAAATACTGTTGGCGACATTGTCCAGGCGGTAATCTTCAAACCCTTTGGCGACGTCGGCCTCAACCCGCTGAAGCATGGAAACAATCCAGCGGTCGGCTTGGCTGAAATTCAAGTAACCGTGCGCTGAACCACCGACCTCGCATTCAGCTTTGGAGTGCTCACGCAAGCCGCAATCTTGCCCCTCGCAATTCATCAACACAAAACGGGCTGCGTTCCACAGTTTGTTGCAGAAGTTGCGGTAGCCTTCGCAGCGCTTGCTGTCGAAGCTGATGTTGCGACCCAGTGACGCCAAAGAGGCGAAGGTGAAACGCAGCGCGTCCGCACCAAAGGCCGGAATGCCATCTGGGAATTCTTTTTCGGTGTTTTTGCGTACGGTGGGTGCAGTTTCGGGCTTGCGCAGACCGGTGGTGCGTTTTTCTAAGAGCGGAGCCAGGGTGATACCGTCGATCAAGTCAACCGGATCCAGCACATTGCCCTCCGACTTGCTCATCTTTTTACCCTGCGCATCGCGCACGAGGCCATGGATATAGACGTGCTTGAACGGCACTTTGCCCGTGAAGTGCTTGGTCATCATGATCATGCGTGCGACCCAGAAGAAGATGATGTCGTAGCCGGTGACCAGCACGCTGGATGGCAGGTACAAATCCATGTCTTCGGTCTGCTCAGGCCAGCCCATGGTGGAGAACGGCACGAGGGCGGATGAGTACCAGGTGTCGAGCACATCGTCATCGCGTTTGAGCGTTTTGCCCGGCGCTTGCGCTTGTGCATCGGCCTCGTTGCGTGCGACGTAGACTTTGCCGTCTTCGTCGTACCAAGCGGGGATTTGATGCCCCCACCAGAGTTGACGTGAAATGCACCAATCCTGGATGTTTTTCATCCATTGGTCGTAGGTATTGACCCACTGTTCCGGGACGAATTTCACATCACCAGACGCTACAGCATCAATAGCGCCTTGGGCAATAGATACGCCGGCTACACCCTCATTTTCAGGTGTTTTTGTCATTGCCACGAACCACTGGTCGGTTAACATCGGCTCGATCACTTGCCCAGTGCGGGTGCAAATCGGCACCATGTTTTTGTGCGGCACGGCTTTTTGCAGGAATCCTTGCTCCTCCAAGTCTTTCAGCACCGCTTTGCGGCAGTCGTAACGGTCTAGTCCTTGGTAGGCGGCGGGGCCGTTCTCGTTGATCTTGGCGTCCAGCGTGAAAATGGTGATCAGCGGCAGGTTGTGGCGCTGGCTACAAGCGTAGTCGTTGAAGTCATGCGCACCGGTGATTTTGACGCAGCCGCTGCCGAATTCTCGGTCGACAAAGTCGTCGGCAATGACCGGGATTTTGCGGTTGCACAGCGGCAAATCAACAAATTTACCGACCAAATGCTTGTAACGCTCGTCTTCAGGGTGGACGCACAGCGCACCGTCGGCCAGCATGGTTTCAGGTCGCGTGGTGGCGATATGCAAGCCACGCACGGTTGTTCCAGCATCTATGCCACCCAGGGTTTGCGGGCCGTCGCTGAACGGGTACTCGATGTGCCACATGAAGCTGTTGCGCTCTTCGTTTTCAACTTCCAAGTCGCTCACCGCCGATTTCAGCACCGGGTCCCAGTTGACCAGGCGCTTGCCACGGTAAATCAAGCCCTGCTCATACAAGCGGACGAAGGTTTCGGTGACTGTTTTGGACAGCTTGGGGTCCATGGTGAAGTATTCCCGGCTCCAGTCCACACTTGCGCCCATGCGGCGCATCTGGGTGGTAATCGTGTTGCCGCTTTGCTCTTTCCACTCCCAGACTTTGGAGACGAAGTTTTTACGCGATTCAAAAGGCGTTGCACCCATGCTATGACGGCTGATGCCCTGCGCCTGCAGTTGACGCTCCACAACCACTTGCGTCGCAATACCCGCATGGTCCGTACCCGGAATCCATGCCGTGTTGAAGCCGCTCATGCGGTGGTAGCGGGTCAACGAGTCCATGATGGTCTGGTTGAACGCATGGCCCATGTGCAGCGTGCCCGTCACGTTAGGCGGTGGCAGCTGGATGGCAAACGCCGGCGCACCATCTTTAGCCTGCTGCGTGCCCCTGAAACCCGCATCCGCGTAATGCCGTTTTTCCCACTCGGGCCCCCACTGCGCTTCTATAGCGGCGGGCTCGAACGATTTGGAAAGGGATTGAAGGCCAGGTTGCAGGATATCGGTCATGGGGGGAACTGTGTGAGCAAAGCTGCCATTTTAACTGCCAGCCACGAGGCTTGGCTGGCAACATCGCCGCAGCGTTTGACGCTGCATTTCACCATACATTCCGCAGCACTTAATCCAATAAACACGCCGGCTAGAGGCAAAATTGACCGTCATTCGCAAGAAATTCAATCAAATCTGGGTTAAAACAGCTTCATCAAACCATCCCACTTCACTCGCGCCGCGTCCAGGCTCTTGGCTTTCACATGGCCAAAGCCCTTGATCTGCTCGGGGATCCGGGCGATTTCTAGTGCTGGGCGCATATTTTCAGCATTCAAGCGCAGCATTACAGTCTCCATACTACGGGTGTAGTCGGCAATCAAGGCACGTTCCATCTTGCGCTCTGCACTGCGACCAAAAATATCAAAAGCAGTACCGCGTAAACCTTTGAGTTTGGCCAGCAGTCTGAAACTGGTCAGCATCCAGGGGCCAAACTGCTGCTTTTGCAGCTCACCCCGGTCGTTTTTCTTGGCCAAAAGCGGGGGTGCGAGGTGGTAATTGAGTTTGTAGTCGCCTTCAAACATACTGGTTATTTTTTTCTCAAAATCTCCATTACTGTGTAAGCGGGCGACTTCGTATTCGTCTTTATACGCCATGAGTTTGAAGAGATTTTTGGCAACGGATTCGGTTAAAGATAATGTTTTTGTCGTATTAAAAGATAATTCTTTGATTCTAATTTTCTCAACGAAATCAACATACTTAGCCGCGTAGGCGGCGTTTTGGTAAGCGGTCAGGAATTCGACGCGTTTAGAAATAATATCTTCCAAAGAATCGCGTTTTTTGAAGTCAATCACACTCACCGAAGATGTGCTGGACAGCAGCAGTTGCTCCACTTCTGCCCAATTGTGCGCCGCACGGCAGCCCCACTCGAAAGCGGTTTTGTTGTTATCGACAGCCACCGCATTTAACTCAATCGCCCGCATAAGCGAGGCTTTTTGCAGCGGAATCCAGCCTTTTTGCCAAGCATAGCCCAGCATGATGGGGTTGGTGTAGATGCTGTCGCCCATCATCACCGTGGCCAACGCGTCGGCATTGAAGGCACTAACGCCACCACTTTCCCCGTCTGTACCCACAATAGCGGTGATGCTATCGACACAGTTTTGCGACGGGTTCAGCCAATTGGCGTTTTTGACGAAGGCCGCCGTGGGCGTGCTGTGCGCGTTGAGCGCGACGTGGGTGCGACCCGCGCGCATGCGCAGCGTGGTTTCTTTGTTGGCAGAGACTATCGGATCGCAGCCGATGATCACATCCGCGCCCGCCATCCCCACGCGGGTGGTGCGGATGTCGTCTTGATGGTCGGCAATCAGCACATGGCTCCAGGTCGCGCCGCCCTTTTGCGCCAAACCGCCAGCGTCTTGCGTGACGATGCCCTTGCCTTCGATATGCGCTGCAAAACCGAGCAACTGCCCAATGGTGATGACGCCTGTGCCACCCACGCCGTTAACGACGATGCCATAGGCTTGTGGCGTAGGCAATATGTTTGGCCCAGGCAAGGCAGACATGGCGAATGGATTTTGCGTCGCGTTCGTCGCTTTGCTTTTCTTTTTCAGCTGACCACCTTCTACGGTGACAAAGCTGGGGCAAAAGCCTTTGACGCAGGAATAGTCTTTGTTGCAGCTGCTTTGGTTGATGGTGCGTTTGCGGCCAAAATCGGTTTCTAGCGGTTCAACGCTCAAGCAATTGCTTTGCACGCTGCAATCGCCACAGCCTTCGCACACCAGTTCGTTGATGACGACGCGTTTCGCCACATCCACCATGGTGCCGCGCTTACGACGGCGGCGTTTTTCGGTGGCGCAGGTTTGGTCGTAGATGATGACGGTTGTGCCTTTGATCTCGCGGAATTGTTTTTGAATCGTGTCTAACTCATCACGGTGATGCACAGAGACGCCATCTACCAATTTGACGCCCTCGTATTTTTCGGGTTCGTCCGTGACAACGACAATTTTTGCGGCACCTTCAGCCTGCATCGATTGCGCGATTTGAACGACTGAGTGACCTTCTGGGCGCTCACCTACGGGCTGACCGCCCGTCATCGCCACGGCATCGTTGTACAAAATTTTGTAGGTGATATTGACGCCGGCAGCAATAGATTGCCGCACAGCGAGCAAGCCACTGTGGAAGTAGGTACCATCGCCCAAGTTCGCAAAAATGTGCTGATCCGTCGTGAACGGCTGCTGCCCGACCCAGGGCACGCCCTCACCGCCCATTTGCGTAAAGCCGACAGTCGATCTATCCATCCAAATACTCATGAAGTGGCAGCCAATACCTGCCATAGCACGCGAGCCTTCGGGCACTTTGGTGGAGGTGTTGTGCGGGCAGCCTGAGCAAAACCAGGGCTGGCGCTCAGCCTCGCTCAGTTGCTGAATCGTCTGCACTTGCATGCTGCGTTCTTTGGCTTCAAGAATCGCCAGTTGTGCATCGATACGCCTACGAATGTCACTGCCTTCGCCACCATCCATGCCAAGTTTTTTGAGGCGCCCTGCTATCGCTTTGGCGATGATGGCGGGGGACAAATCGGCGTTGGCACGCAGTAAGGTATTGGCACTTGGACTCGGTGTAGACCACTCGCCACCCTCCATCTCGTTGAACTTGCCCAGCACTGTGGGACGCACATCGTCGCGCCAGTTGTACAGCTCTTCTTTGAGTTGGTATTCGATGACTTGGCGCTTCTCTTCCACCACCAAAATCTCTTGCAAACCTGTGGCAAATTCACGCGTCAATTGCGCTTCCAGTGGCCAGACGACGCCGACTTTGTGCAGGCGAATACCGATCTGGCGGCAGGTCGCGTCGTCCAAACCCAAATCCAACAAAGCTTGGCGTGTGTCGTTGTAGGCTTTACCACTGGCGATCAAACCAAATCGGTCGTTTTTACCTTCAATGGCGTTGTAATTGAGTTTGTTAGCACGAATGTAGGCCAAGGCGGCATACCATTTGTAGTCAAACAAACGCGCTTCTTGGTCGAGCGCCGCATCTGGCCAGCGGATGTGCAGGCCACCTACTGGCATCTCAAAATCAGTTGGCAAGATGATTTTGACGCGCTCGGGGTCTATTTGCGCAGTTGCGCTGGATTCGACAATTTCTTGAATCGTTTTCATACCCGCCCACACGCCAGAAAAACGGCTCATGGCGAAGGCGTGAATGCCCAAGTCCAAAATCTCTTGCACATTGGCGGGGAAGAAAACCGGCAAGCCGCAGGCTTTGAAAATATGGTCGCTTTGGTGCGCGGCGGTGGAGCTTTTGGCGATGTGGTCGTCGCCTGCAACCGCAATCACACCGCCAAATTCCGTGGTACCGGCCATGTTGGCGTGTTTGAAGACATCAGAACAACGGTCAACACCCGGCCCTTTGCCATACCAAATGCCAAACACGCCATCAAACTTATTGGTGCCCGGTGGTGAAAATCCCAATTGCTGGGTGCCCCACAGCGCCGTAGCGGCCAGTTCTTCGTTGACGCCGGGTTGAAACACGATGTTTTGTGCCTTCAAATACGGCGCTGCTTTCCACAAGGCTTGGTCGTAACCACCCAGTGGTGAGCCACGGTAGCCGCTGATGAAACCCGCAGTGTTTTTGCCCTGTAACTGATCTCTTAGCCGCTGCAGCATCGGCAACTTCACCAAGGCTTGCACCCCGCTCATAAATGCACTGCCGTAATCCAGCGAATATTTATCGTCGAGCGTGACGGTTTCTAGCGCTTTGCGAATGTGCTCAGGCAGCGGTGCGTTCATGACTGGGTTTCCCTAATATTCAATGAGTCACCATCTTACTGCGGTGCGCCACTGTTTGCCTGCCTTAAGGTTTTGTTTTCGGCCACAAAACCCACATTTGTAGCGGTTGCTTGATTCGGCCGGCGAGCTCGCCCGCTTCTTGACCCCAACCCATGAAGTAATCCGCACGGACTGCCCCCGTGATTGCACTACCCGTGTCTTGCGCCACAACCAATTTTTGGAATCGCTGCGACTCACCCTCTGGCCCGCTGCTGGCTATCCAAACGGGTGCACCATAAGGAATACTCGCGCGGTCAACTGCGATAGAACGCCCCGGCGTTAGCGGCACACCTTGGGCGCCTTTGGGGCCTAGCTGCACATCTGGCAGTGCTTCTTCACGAAAGAACACCACCCGCGGATTGCTCCACAACAGTTCATTCAAACGCTGTGGGTTTTTTGCAAGCCAACTTTTGATACCCGGCCAAGACACATCACGTGTGCCAGCTGAGCCCAGGTCAAGCAACCAACGCCCGACACTTTTGTAGGGCTGCTCGTTCGTTGCAGCATACGCGAGCCGAACCGTGCGTTTTGTGCCATCTGCTTCAAGCATGTTGATGCGTCCAGAGCCTTGAATATGTAAAATCAAGGCGTCAATCGGATCCGCCACATAGGCAATTTCTAAACCACGCAGCTGCACCTTTACTTGCGGCGAAGAATCCATATCTTGCCGTGTGTACCACGGGATTTTGCCCGATAAACCAACAGGTGGTCTGTACAAAGGCACGCTAAACCCAGGTCGTGGTCTACGTGATGCTTCTAAGACTGGTTCGTAATACGAAGTCAGCAAGCCCTCTGCAGAGCCTTGCAGACTTTCTACGCGGTAAGCCTGCAGCTTTTGCACCATCCATGCGCGTCTCTCCCCATCACCGACGGTACTTAAACTGCGAATTTCAGGGCACAAATAAGCATTCGCCGTTGCGGAATTTTGGCAACTTTTCAACCAAGCCGTCCAAGCATCTTGCTGCGAAACCGCAGATTCCGTCCAACCAGGAACATCGCGCCAACGCACTGGCACCCAGCGGCTTTTGGCTTGCACAATATCAGCAGGCAGTACACCATCATCCAACGGCTTGGTAGGTGCGACTTCATCTTGAATAGGTTTCAACGGCGTTGAGCAAGAAGTCAAGAGTCCTACAATCAAACCTGCTGACAAAGCGATTTGCAAAACACTTTTTAAAACACACCGAGGCAGGGTCATGATTTTATTGCTACTAGAAGCCTTGTTGGCGCTGCTTATCTTGCTTGGCATTGTGTGGTGGACGATGTTTTCGGGACGCAGAAATGGCGAGTTAAAAAGAGGGTTGGGAGGGGACGTGGAAGGCGACTCGAAAGGTGTTATTCATGACGATAAACAGCCACCGCCATCATAAAACGCGGTGCTGCAAAGCGGGCAATTGCCGGCGGTGATGCTTCAGTTGCTCAATATCCATCTCTGCCATCACCACGCCTTCGCCTTCTGGCAAAACATTCAACACATCGCCCCAAGAGTTGATCACCATGGAATGCCCCCAAGTTCGGCGACCCGTGGGATGGATGCCACCTTGTGCTGGTGCAACCACATACGTCAAATTTTCAATCGCCCGCGCGCGTAGCAAAATCTCCCAATGTTTCTGCCCCGTTGTATAGGTGAAGGCGCTGGGCACCAACCAGGCATCAACCTCTTTACTCCGGTAGTGCTCTGGAAAACGCATGTCATAGCAAACGCTCAAGCCAATACGCCAGGTATGGCCATCTTTGGACGGCAAATCGAAACCCACAATTTTGTCGCCACGCACCAAAACGTTTGATTCGTCATAGCTTTCTGTGCCATTGTCAAAGCGGAACAAATGGATTTTGTCGTAACGGGCCGTTAATTTTCCAGCAGGTGAATAAACCAAAACGCTGTTGTTCACATGCAAAGGGTCTGCGGTTGTCATGGGCATGGTGCCACCGACAACCCAGAGCTTTAGATCTTGCGCCATTTTGGCAAAAAATTGCTGGATTTCCCCCCGCCCTTCAACTTCTGAAATCATCAATTTATCCGTATCTTTGCTGCCAATCATGCAAAAATACTCAGGCAAAACAGCAAGCTCCGCCCCTTGCTCTGCCGCTTGTTTTAGCAATACAGCTGCGTGCTGTAGGTTTACATCCAAGTCTCCGCCTGCGACCATTTGAATTGCAGCTACCTTCATAGATCAAGTCCTTATTTTTTAACGTCAGCTCTTGCTGTTCTCTTTACTTCAGCGACCACAGGATCAGCCCAAGTGCCTGAAACTTTGAATTCTTTTGTCACCGCCTCTATGAGAGGCTGACGAAGAAACAACTGAGCCAAAAATGTACCTATACCTATAGCGGGGTTGATCGCCGAAGCAACCAGCAATGAAGCGACACCCGCATTCACCTCAGGAGCATAGACCACCCTGATATCTTGCGTCCCGGCGGCAATATCCGATTTTCCATCCAGCAGTATCACGGCATTCACGCCGCTGATCTGCATGTTGTTGGTCGTAGCCAAACCGCGATCGATGGCCACATCGCCACGCAGAAAATCAAATACAAAGCCTTCACTGAAAACATCTCGAAAATCCAAAGTTAAACGCTTGGCAATAGATTGCATGCTCAAAACACTGAGTAATTTAGCAATGCCGGGCTCTACTTTTAAAAACTGCCCATTGTCTACATTGATGTTAAATTGACCAGCTAGCGTGGGATAGTTCATTGCCAGAGGCGAGCCGCGCCACGTCATCTGACCCTCCAACTTGCCTTTGCCGGCGCGTACAACACCTTTGAAGCCGAAGCGTTCAAGGAATTGTCCCGCATCTGAAATATCCAATTTGAAATCAATGCCTGTGGTGCGGCGCTCAAGCGTGTTGAGTATGCCAGCAGCATCCCCTTTGCTTGCAGCATCTGTACGTGCAGCTTCGCGATATGCCCAAAACCCATTCGCCGTTAATTTAGCCTCTGGTGTCGTGATGTTTAATCGGTTCAATCGCCATACCCGTGCACCGTCAGCAGGACCACTTGCGTTTGACAATCGATTGATCGCATCGACTTCAACCTTGCCGAATTTTCGCCCATTCAGTTCAAAGTCTTCCACCACCAGATCAAGCGCGGGAATACTTACTGGTTGCTCATCAAGTAATTTTTCGACATCTTTGACTTGTGTTTCGCCAATCACCAACCTCGCTAACCGAGCATAAATACGTCCCGCTGTTTGTGCCGGCGTGGACTGCCTGTACTCCAGATACCCGCTGAGTTGTTTGGCCTCCATGTTGGCACGCCACACAGAACCTTCACGCGAACCACCAATGACAATGTTTTCAAACTTTCGACCTTCAACAATCAATTCTTTGGTCCTGATCGCCATGCTGGAGGGGATCAAATCATCCAACACATGCTGATTCGATGCAGCTTGCACACCCGCTTTTGCCGCTGTACCGACCGCACTGCCTTGAATGGTGGTGATAAATTTTACCCATTCGTCCACATCTAAACGATCAACATTTATATTTGCCGCTATAGCGTTGCTAGGCTCCGGTGTCCCCTCGCCAGCATTCAAGCCCACACTCATGGTTCCCCGAATAACCTTGGGTACGGCACCGCTGACATCACGCAGCAATTTGAAATCTGCAATTTTGTCAATATTTAATCGCATGTTGTCTTTTAAACGCACCTTGCCGTCGCGCTCTGGAATAGTCGACGACTCAACCAAGGTATTTTCAAAGCGCAAAGGCCAAACGCTTTGCGCGGGTTTGTTAAAAGGGGAGGGCAAATTGAGACCCATCCCCTGCAAATTGGTTTGAACCGAAACCTCTGTTTGATCTTCAACAAATCGCAACTGCGCGGTGTAAGCCGTGCTTCCAGTTGCGCTTTTTGCAAGTTGCGGAATGAAACTGAGTTCACTGGCCCGCTGCAAGCCAAGGGCACTGGCCACGCCTTGACCGTTGACAACGACACCACGCCCAGTGGGCGTTAACGTTGGATCGTTTAGCCGTAAATTGCCACCGTCAAAACGAACCGCATCGCCAAACATGACGGCCTGAGCATCTTGAATCAAAAATCCTTTGTCCGTGAATCGGAGTAACCCCTTTGCCTGTCCAATCATAGGCGTGAGCGGTGTCATACGAACATCATTTCCGAGAAAAGCAATATCACCTTTGACACGTGTTTTTGTAAAATCACCTATCGGCAGTGACAATTCCACTTTGAAATCACCCAAGCCCGTTGCGGCTGCCTTG
Organism: Polaromonas sp.; assembly: GCA_043740415.1. Lineage (GTDB taxonomy): Bacteria > Pseudomonadota > Gammaproteobacteria > Burkholderiales > Burkholderiaceae_C > Aalborgiella. The sequence continues at coordinate 34,950 of JAYUCJ010000005.1, forward strand.
CTTAAAGACTGGTTGGTGATGCCATACAAAGGCGATTTGTTGACGAATCCCACAAGATCCGTCAAAGGACTTTTGCCCTGAGCTGTTACATTGACAACCGTAGCGCTTAAGTCTGGAATAGCAACCACAGATTGCGCGATTGCGATACCCGGCAAACCGACCACTTCAGCACTGGTGCTTTTCACACTCAAACTGGTTCTGTCCAACACCAACTCACCGGCGACTTTGCCCAACTCAGGCCAAGGCAGATCTGACGGATCTTGCAATTTTTTTGGCACATACGCTACACGCGCATTGTTGAATTTTGCGGTGATTTTGAAATCACCTTGATTCGCTTTTGCGGCAGGAATATCCCAAACCTCACCCTTGATTTTAAAATCGACCTCACTTGCCTTACCTTCGATGAGCAAATCTCGCACGTACTCACGCGCTTTTTTCTGTATGCCTAGCGGTAAATAGCGCGACACTTTTGACAACTCTGCATCGGTCAATTTCGCGTTTAAATCCAAGATCCCGGGAAATCTGCTTTTGTTGATGGCTGTTGCGGGGTCACTGGTTTTCCAGGTCAGTTGTGCCGTACCTTTTGCATCGGCGTTTTTAAAGCTCAGATTAGCCACTGACACATCAATCTTGGAATCAGCCGTAGCGCCAGAAACTGCTTTACTTTTAGCAGCCGTAGGCGTGATTCGCCAAACGACATCTGCACTCAATTGATCAATCGGTATTACCGCATTGTCGAACATGCCAGGAAGATTAACCGCACCTTTATCGATCGATATTTTTGCCTTTCCACCCGCTGAACTCACATCAAAATCAACACTCGCACCGCGAAAGCCAGGTCGCCCCACCGATTCGTGTTTATCGATACCCTCACCAACTTGTTGGCTGCTGGATTTGGCTGAGATTTGCACCCCTTTGATGACACCCTTCGCTTTTAAATCCTGCGGCGCATCTGGATAACCCCGCCAATGCGCGGTTATTGACTCAACCACACCTTGTGGTGCCAAGCTGGTAAGCAGCTCGTGCGTTGAAGCGCCCAAAGGAATTTTTTTGGCGATCAAACTGATGACCGTCAAATCTAGCTTATCCGCCTTAAAGTCGTTGATGCTTTGCGTCGCGTCAAACGTATCAACAGTTCCGTCTGCAACAGCAGAGTCCGTCCGGGTTGGATTCGTTTGTGAAAACAGCATATTGCCGCCAGGCCAACGCAAACCATCACGTGTTTGGAACTGCAAATTTTGGGTGGACGCTTCAAAGCCCTGGCTAAGCTTACGCCCAATCAAACGCCCTGACATGGATTGCAAAGCCAGCGGCTCTAAGCCTTTGCCCAGCGTTGCGTCAACTTGCGCTAAAGATACATCTGCCGTGGTACTTGCCCACTCGCCTTTGGCAAAACTGGTCCAAGCTTTCAAGACGCCAACGCCACGCCCAGATTGACCGTTCAGTTTCACATAGCGGCTGATTTCAGACACATCAATCTTAGAAAAATCTGTGTACAGCTGCCCCGTCCAATCCTTGAACTTCCCTTTGTCGGTTGACAACAGAGATTGCGTGAACAGCCCTCGCATCGAAAACCGATCACCCCAAACCGCCGGCGGCGTGGCATCCAAACGCAACTCGTGCTTGTTCAAAGGGTTGCGCGATACAAAATCAACTTGACTCAAAGTCAACGGCGGCGGTACACCCAAAACTCCGTTGGGCATTTCATCCACCCAATGCACCATGCCATTTCGGATGACGAACTCGGGTTGCGAAAAAAACCAATCTGCCGCTCCACCCGAATTTTTGTCATCTTTAGAAAAATCCAAACCCGCAATGGTTAATTTACCCTGCACATCGCGCCGAATATCTAATTCTGGCGACTCGATGAAAATTTGCTCTACGCTCAACTGCAGCAAAGATGCCGGTGACACTGACGTCAAAATGCGCGGTAATTTCAGCGCTTCCCGCCCCGCAGCATCCAGCAAAGCCACATCTTTCAGCTCAAACGACGGAATAATGCCGACGGATTTCGCTGAAATTTCACCAATTTTGACCGGAATACCCAGCACCAAGCTGGCCTCCATTTCCAACCGTGGGCGAAGTTCGCCAATTCGCGGCACAATCACCCAATGCAGTGCCATCCAAGCCAACGCGAAAATAACCCACGCCGCAATAGCCAAGCCCAACAACAGCTTGCACAGCGCGGCGGTCATGGTCCAAAGTTTGAGGGTGGATGTTTGGGCTTGATTCATAACTTACAGATCACAATTATGACGTGTCAGTACCCCTATAGTTCCAGTGACAGACGATAGAGACATGCTTTGTAACGATTTACTTGTTAACAGTGCAACGCCTAGCAGGCTCGGTTTTGCCAACTATTCACGGTTTTTTCAGCGCATTGACAGGCGCTATGCTGATTTTTTAGCATTGCTCGCACCAGGTGAGCCGCAGCGTGCCGCCATGCAAAACACCTACGATGCCTTGCTAGGCAAAGGCTTAGATGTCAGCGCTGCGCTGCGTATTTTGCGACAACTGGTGATGCACAGACTGATCAAACTTGATTGCGAACAATATGCGCCCCTCCGTGTTGTCACCCGTGCGGTGACTGACTTGGCCGAATTGGCGCTAGAAATAGCCTTAAAAACCGCTTATGAAGAGCTAGATGCTCGCCACGGATCACCGTTGAATGCAGCGAACATGTGGATCGTCGGTATGGGCAAACTGGGTGCGCGTGAACTCAACGTTTCTAGCGATATTGACCTGATTTACGTGTACGACCAAGACGGTGAAACACTTGGTAACTCTGAAGGCCGCAACAAAATCTCCAACCACGAGTATTTTTGTAAAGCCGTCAAAATCGTCTATGACTTGGTGGGTGCGACGACAGAGCACGGCTTCGTCTTTCGGGTTGATTTGGCGTTGCGCCCGCATGGCAATTCTGGTCCTGCGGCGGTATCACTGGCTGGTTTGGAGCAATACCTGCAAGTACAAGGCCGCGAATGGGAACGCTTTGCGTGGCTGAAAAGTCGCGTTGTAGCGCCGCAAGCTTGTATTGCCAACGATTCCGCCAAAGCTTTGCGTGATGTTGTTTTGCCGTTTGTCTTCAGAAAATACCTGGATTACAACGTTTTTGAGTCGCTGCGCACCTTGCATCGTCAAATTCGCCAAGAATCTGCCCGCCGCAGTGCTGGCCGGCCTGAGCGGGCCAATGATGTGAAACTCTCACGTGGCGGCATTCGCGAGATTGAATTCACCGTACAACTGCTGCAAGTGGTGCGCGGTGGCCAATACCCCGAGCTGCGCAAGCGCCCCACGCTGGATGCCCTGCAACGCGTTGCCCACGCCGGTTTGATGCCGCAGACCACCGCTGATGCGCTGTGCACTGCCTACGCCTTTTTGCGCCGCGTCGAACACCGCATTCAGTACCTAGACGACCAGCAAACCCACACCATGCCCACGCAAGACGCTGATTTGCAATGGATTGCGCAGACGATGGGCTACAAGGAATGCGACAGCGATAGCTGCGCGTTTTTGATCGATTTAGATGCCCACCGCGAGCTGGTGGCGAATGAGTTTGACAAGCTTTTGGGTGGTTTTCAACAAACCAACCCTAACTCTGGCTATAGTTCTGGCACTAAGGATTGCGGCACGAAAACATGCAAAATTTGCCCTGCTCCTACCTCGTCACCTGCAGCCCCAGCGGCATCCAACGCAGTTGCAAGCCATTCAACGGCTGCATTCGACAAACGTGTTTCCGAGCTGTCTGAGCACCCGCGTGTGCTCAACCTGCGGGAAGACGCCAGAGGCCGCTTGATGCGCTTGGTGCAGCGCACAACATTGTGGTTGCAGGAAGGACGCGTCACCGAGTTGGCAGCCCTGCGCAGCGCCGATTTTTTAGAGCCCCTGTTGCGACGTGAAAGCTATCTGTCCTTGCTGTGGGAGCGCCCCGTCGTGCACGAGCGCCTGCTCAAGCTCTTGGGCAGCGCCCGCTGGCCAGCCAGCTACTTGCTCAAGCACCCCGGTGTGATGGACGAACTGGCTGGCGACGCATGGTTGACCGAGCGCTTTGAGCCGCCGGAGTTTGAAGCTGAGCTCGCCCTGCGCCTCAAATCGTTGCAATCTACGGGTGAAGACGATGTGGAAACCCTGCTCAACCTGTTGCGCCGTGCCCACCATGCCGAGCTGTTCCGCATTTTGGCGCGCGACGTGGAAGGCCAGCTCAGCGTCGAGCAAGTGGCCGACGACCTGAGTGCCTTGGCCGACACAATGCTGCGCGTCGCCCTGGCCTGGTGCTGGGAGCGCCACAAAAACAAACACTTGGACTACCCGCAAATCGCCATCATCGGCTATGGCAAACTGGGTGGCAAAGAGCTGGGCTATGGCAGCGACCTGGACATTGTTTTCATCTACGAAGACGCCGACGAAAATGCGGGTGAAATATACAGCTCGTTTGTCCGCAAACTCATCACCTGGCTGGACACCAAAACCTCCGAAGGCGATTTGTTTGAAATCGACACCGCCCTGCGCCCCAACGGCAACTCCGGCCTGCTGGTGACGTCCTTTTCCGCCTTTGCTGACTACCAAGAAAAACGCGGCAGCAACACCGCCTGGACCTGGGAACACCAAGCCATGACCCGCGCCCGCTTTGTGGCTGGCTACGAGCCACTGCACGCCAAATTTGACCAAGTCCGCCAAAACGTCATCTCCGCCCTGCGCGATTTGCCCGCTTTGAAGCAAGAAATCATCGCCATGCGCGACAAAGTCCGCGCCGCCCACCCGGTCAAGCCCACAATGTTCGACGTCAAACACAGCCCTGGCGGCATGGTAGACGCCGAATTCGCCGTGCAATATCTCGTGCTAGCCCACAGCGCCGCGCATCCTGAGTTGCAGGGCAATGTCGGAAATATCGCCTTGATGCGCTTGGCTGAAACAGCAGGCCTGCTGCCCGTCGGTGTAGGCACCAACGCCGCAGACGCCTACCGCAGCCTGCGCCACGTCCAACACGTCGCCCGGCTGGATGAAGCGCCTACACAGGTGGCTGCAGCTGATTTGCAGGTGGAACGGGATGCGATGTTGGGGCTTTGGGGTGCGGTGTTTGCTATTTAATTTATAGCTGCATAGGAAATAAACACGCCGGCTAGAGACATATTTGAGGGGTAAAAGCCTGTTTTAAGCAGTTTTGAGGCATTTTTAACTGCGTTGGCTCATACTCATCCCCCCCTATCCCCCCAACCCCCTTTCCACCCCCGCCGGTGCGGCAAGGGGGAGCTTCACTTGGTGGTTTGATAAAAGTGGGGACCTACCACCTTCACGATGGTTTGGGACACTATTGCGGCAAATCATCTGGTAGAGACCACAACCAAATTGTTGATGCGCCCTCCATTGAATCATTCTCATGCGCCTCTTCCCATGGGGTAAGGAGTTCTGGAATACCGCTATCTGCAATACCAACTTCCCCTTCTAATGCATCAAGTCGGTAGTAATGCAGAAGTACAGCTTGCAAAGCTGCTACTGCGTTAATTGCACGCCGTAAACTTGCTGCGCCAGGGTTACTCATGCGATCATGCTTAATTTTGTTGTAGCCGTTAGACCACCAATCAGGAGCTGCAGAAGTTGACCATTCCTTCCAAGGCTGTAACTGCAAAGAATATCTCGGCATTGATATTTTCATGTTACAAAATTTTGGATATTTGTGAGTCACAACACCGTAAAGTTTACAAATATTGGCAACATCCGTCGGTGTAGCTGGATCTCTGATTTTTGCCCAAAACGCAAACAATTTCAGTGCATTTTCTATCTCGGAACAAGCCATCAAGATAATCCTCGCAAATTCATCCGAATAAACGTCGAAATGTGCTGAACAAGGTTCTACATATCTAAAGCACTCTTCCAAGTCACGCTCTAGCAGGCGGTAATACCTTAGATGCGGTGGGTTATGTAGAACTTTCATGAATCTCCAACTTTAAAAATAAATCCTTGTTGAAATTGACAACCTGCGTGCGCTATTGCTCTCTCAAACCAACTCGAAGGTGGTAGGTCCCCTCTTTTATCAAACCACCAAATGTAAGCTCCCCTTTCGCCCGGCGGGGCGAGAGGGGTTGGGGGTGAGTGGGGGAAACAAACCAGCTAAGCGCAGCTACAAAACACTATAAATAACATAGCCAAATAGGCAATAAATACGCCGGCTATAGCCCAAAATCACCCCTAAAACCCGCTAAATCAGTTCCCAGCCCGGATTTTGGCCACCAGCGCCGTCGTCGAATACCCTTCGACAAAAGGCAGCGCCAGCGCCTTCCCCCCGTAGCTTTCTACCAATTGCGCCTCTTTCAGCTTGGCCATGTCGTAATCGCCACCTTTGACGATGACTTGCGGCCGCAGTTCGTTGATGATTTCTAACGGGGTGTCTTCGTCAAACCAGGTCACGAGGCTGACTGATTCGAGCGCGGCGATCAAAGTGGCGCGGTCGGTGTCGGTGTTCAGGGGGCGGTCTGGGCCTTTGCCTAGGCGTTTGGCGGAGGCATCGGTATTGAGCGCAACCACCAGACTGCCTCCCAAAGCCCTGGCTTGGGCGAGGTAGGTGACGTGGCCGGCGTGCAGGACGTCGAACACACCATTGGTGAAGACAACAGGTTTCGACAAGGCTTTGACGCGGGCTGCAGCGTCTTGTCGCGAGGTGATTTTGTCTAGGAACATTAAATCTCTTGCTCCCCACTTTGAAAAAAGGGGGCTAGGGGGGATTTAATCTTTGCAATCAAGCCGGAATGGTGTCCATAAAGCTCTGTTTGAGCATCAGCTTTTCTTGCAATTTGGCCAAATTCGGGTGCGTGTCGCGCCAATCAATGTTGGGGAAGCGGAAATCCAAGTAGCCCAAAGCGCTACCCACGGCAATGTCTGCCAAACTGAGATGGATGCCGGAGCAGTACGGTTTATCGCCTAGGCCGGTGCTCATGGCTTTCAGGCTGACGTGGATCTTGCCCATTTGACGGTCAATCCACGCTTGGCTGCGCTGCTCTGCCGTGCGGCCAGCCCAGGTGGCTTCTAAACGGGCGAGGATGGCGGCATCCAGCATGCCATCGGCCAAGGCTTCCCAAGTTTTGACCTCAGCACGTTCGCGGCCAGAGGCAGGAATCAACTTACCCACGGGGGACAAAATATCGAGGTATTCGACGATGACGCGTGAGTCAAACAAGGCCTCGCCCGCGTCCAAAATCAAACACGGCACTTTACCCAACGGGTTGGCGTGGTTGATGGTCGTGTCTGCCGCCCACACGTTTTCTTCAACAAAAGTGTACTCAAGCTTTTTCTCGGCCATCACAATGCGTACTTTACGCACATAGGGGCTGGTGGTCGCGCCAATCAGTTTTAACATTCAGTTCATTCGTAGTCTCTACAGACTTCATTCTATAGTGCACAACCCTTATTTTTCTTGCGAAAATCAGATGTTGAAAAGATGTTGTTTTTTTGTCAGGGATTTCCCGTACAACGCCCTTTTGCGGCCTCTATGTGCAGCACCTACAATTGGGGGATGAACTCGACCCATATCTCTACCTCCGCCCTCTCCGAACTCACAGCCATCTCCCCCTTAGACGGTCGCTATGCTAAAAAACTAGCGAATTTGCGCCCTTTGATGAGCGAATTTGGCTACATGCAGCGCCGCGTGCAGGTAGAAATCACCTGGTTTGTCGCCCTGAGCGACGCCGGCTTTGCTGAATTCAAGCCGCTTAGCAGCGAAGCGCGTACTCACTTGGTCGGCATTTTGACGAACTTCTCTGAAGCCGATGCCCAGGCCATCAAGGACATTGAAAAAGTCACCAACCACGACGTGAAAGCGGTGGAATACTGGCTGGCTGGCTATTTTTCAGGAGCAGGGGAAACCAAAGTTTGGGTCAAAGGCCAGTTTGACGCCCTGCCCGAGCTGCATGCCATGCGTGGTTTTATCCACTTTGCCTGCACGTCTGAAGACATCAACAACACCAGTCACGCCCTGCAGCTCAAAGGCGCACGCGATACGGTCATATTACCCGCCGTAGACGGCATGATTACCAAACTGCGCGAGATGGCGCACAGCTTTGCCCATGTGCCGATGCTGAGCCGCACCCACGGCCAAACCGCCAGTCCCACCACCGTGGGCAAGGAAGTGGCCAACGTACTGGTGCGTTTGACGAAGGCGCGCGAGAACATCGCCCGCGTCAATTTGATGGCCAAAATGAACGGCGCCGTCGGCAACTACAACGCACATTTGTCGGCCTGGCCCGAGTTTGACTGGGAAGCCTTCAGCCAAGGCGTGGTCGAGCGCGCAGAGCCTACCGCAGGATTGACCGGCGCATTCGGCTTGGGATTGACCTTCCAGCCCTACAGCATCCAGATCGAGCCGCACGACTACATGGCCGAGCTGTACGACGCCGTCGCCCGCGCCAACACGATTTTGATCGACTGGTCGCGAGACGTCTGGGGCTACGTCAGCCTGGGCTACTTCAAGCAGCGCCTGAAAGCCGGCGAGATTGGCTCGTCCACCATGCCGCACAAGGTCAATCCGATTGATTTTGAGAATGCCGAAGGCAACCTGGGTCTGGCCAATGCCGTGCTGCGGCACATGAGTGAAAAGCTGCCGATCAGCCGCTGGCAGCGTGACCTGACCGACAGCACCGTGCTGCGCAACATGGGCGT
>JAYUCJ010000006.1:0-16071 GCA_043740415.1 Polaromonas sp.
CCTTCAAACGAATGCTGCTGACTGCATTGCAGGTCTAAAACTTTCATACCGCCATCTTAAAACAAAATTAAACCAAAACAATATCGGTTGCAGGTACCCATTTCAATGGCCATGCGCCGGACAGCACGTTCTGCAACCATAGGGTGCAAGTCAGCGTTTTAGCATCTGTCACCAAGCCCTGGCCACACATGGTCAACAATTCAGCGGGTGTGGCGGTGAAGACGTCTAAAGATTCGCCTTCGTCCAGCTTACGCTCACCCAAAGTCAGCCCTTTGGCGAAGTAAATGTGCAAAACTTCGTCGGAATAGGCTATGGCCAAGTGCATGGGACCGGCATAGGCCCACTGCGTGGCGCTGTAGCCGGTTTCTTCAAGCAGCTCGCGCTGACCGCAGTATTGTGGGTTTTCACCAGCATCTAGCTTGCCAGCAGGAAATTCGACCATCACTCTGCCGACGGGGTAACGATGTTGGCGCTCTAGAACGACACGTCCATCGTCCAACAAGGCGATGACGACAACGGCTCCTGGGTGAACGACGTATTCACGTGTGGCTTGCTTGCCGTCAGGCAGCAGCACCGTGTCGCGCAGGATATTTAAAAAATTGCCTTTGAGAACCTGTTCGCTGCTGATTTTGGTTTCAATCAGGTGGTCATTCTTAACGATTTTATTCACGGTGCGTCACGGTGTTTAAGCAGGTAGCGATAGATAAAACCAGGGAAAGCCAAGGTGATGAACAAAGCACCCGTAATCGCATAAAACTCCCAACCTTGAGGCGCTATTTGCCCGGCGCGGTTTTCAAGCAAGAGACCCAAACCGCCGGCAAGAAAGTAAAAAATGAGGAGTTCGAGAAGGCGAATGCCCAATGTTTTGGGTGCTTTCAACCGGAAAAACATCAAAAACCGCTGCGCTACAAACGGCATGTTGGCAGCAACTAAGGCTACAAATATGACGAGCCAAATACTAGCGGATTGAGTCATCAAATCAACAAATCAGTTGCAAGGAATCAAGAACTTAGGGTTTTGACAATGGCATCAGCGCACAAAGCCATCAAACCACTTGGAAACAGGCCCAAGAGCAGCACCAAGGCGCCGTTGATGGTAAGCACGGTGCGCACATCAGCACCAGCAGAAACTGTGGTGGCTGTAATCGGTTCGTCAAAATACATGACTTTGACAACGCGCAAATAGTAGAAAGCACCGATCAAAGACATCATCACCGCAAAAATTGCGAGTACGATTTGCGGCGTTTGACCCGATGAAACCAAAGACTGCAAGACAGAAAGCTTGGCATAGAAACCAACCATAGGTGGCACACCGGCAAGTGAGAACATGCAAATCGCCATGATGGCGGCGTAGGCTGGGCTGCGCTGGTTGAGGCCTGCTAAGTCGGTGATTTCATCACTTTCAAAACCGTCACGCGCCAAAATCAAAATCACACCGAAAGTGGCCAATGTGGTCAGCACATAGGTGATCACATAAAACATAGCTGAGCTATATGCTGTAGCAGCTGAGAGGGTGTTGCCATTCACAACGCCTGACAGCAAGCCGATCAACACAAAGCCCATTTGCGAGATGGTAGAGTAAGCCAACATGCGCTTTAAATTAGTCTGTGCTATGGCAGCCAAGTTGCCCACCAGCAATGAACCTATAGACAATACAGCTAACATTTGCTGCCAGTCAATTGCCAGCGAACCCATTCCTTCAACCAGCAAACGAAAAGTGATGGCGAAAGCTGCCAATTTAGGAGCACCGCCAATCATCAAGGTGACTGATGTGGGAGCACCTTGGTAAACGTCTGGCACCCACATGTGAAAAGGAACGACACCTAGTTTGAATCCAAGTCCAGCGACTATGAAAACCAATCCAAATACCAAAACTTGATGCTTAACGTTGCCAGAATGGATGGCTTTGAAGATGGTTTGAATATCTAAACTGCCGGTTGCACCATACATCATCGACAAACCGTAGAGCAAGAAACCACTAGCCAATGCGCCTAGGACGAAATACTTCATCGCTGCCTCGGAAGCAGTGGCGTTGTCACGGCGAAGAGCAACCAAGGCATAGCTGCTGAGGGTCAGCAGCTCTAAACCCAGATATAAAACGAGGAAATTGCTACCCGACATCATGATGAACATGCCAAGCAGTGAGAACATACCCAAAGTAAAGACTTCACCGCCGCGCAACATACCGCGGTCAGCTGAATACGGACGACCGTAAACCAAAGTCACCATCATGGCGACTGAGGCAAAGCACTTGAGCCAGTTAGACATGGGGTCACTCACCGTCATGCCACCAAAGCCATAGATTGTTTGACCACCTGTAGCGTAGAGCGCCTGTAATACAGCAACGACACCCAGAGTCAACAAAGTTAGAACGTAGGTAGCCGTGCGGCGTGGGCTAGTCACATACAGATCAACCAAGGCGATCATACAAGCCATCACCAACAATACTATTTCAGGATATATAGCAATCCAACTCAATTTATCAATCATCTTTAGCAGTCTGTTCGTTTAATTTAATTTTGACATTGCCACATGCTTGAGCAAATCAACAACGGATGCATTCATCACGTCCGTAAATGGTTTTGGGTAGACGCCCATCCACAACACTGCGATAGCGAGCAAGCTCATCACCAAAAATTCTCTGGCATTGATATCTTTGAGTTCTTTGACGTGGTCATTCGTCACCGGACCCAAGTAAACACGTTTGAACATCCATAAGGTGTAAGCCGCACCGAATATCAAAGCGGTGGCTGCTGCGAAACCAAGCCAAAAGTTAGCCTTCACAGCACCCAAAATAACCATCCACTCACCCACAAAACCAGCCGTGCCTGGCAAGCCGCAGTTAGCCATAGCAAACAACAAAGCAAAGGCTGTGAACTTAGGCATGGTATTAACAACGCCGCCGTAGCTGGCGATTTCACGTGAATGCATACGGTCGTACAACACACCGATGCTTAAAAACATAGCGCCGGATACAAAACCGTGCGCAATCATTTGCACCAAGCCGCCAGCAACGCCTAAATCGTTGAAGATAAAGAAACCCAAGGTCACAAAACCCATGTGTGCAACCGATGAATACGCCACCAGTTTTTTCATGTCTTGCTGAACCATAGCGACCAAGCCGACATAAATAACCGCAATCACGGACAAAGCAATGATGAGCCATGCCCACTCATGCGCAGCATCTGGCGCGATGGGCATCGAAAAACGTAAGAAGCCGTAAGCACCCAATTTCAACATGATAGCGGCCAACACCGCTGAACCACCTGTAGGAGCTTCAACGTGAACGTCAGGCAACCAAGTATGCACAGGCCACATAGGTACTTTGACAGCAAAAGCTGAGAAGAAGGCAAAGAATATAAAGGTTTGAACAGTGCCTGACAAAGGCAATTTATGCCAAACTGAAATATCGAAACTGCCACCTGATTTTGTGTACAAATAAATCAACGCGATCAGCATCAACAAAGAGCCGAGCAAGGTGTACAAGAAAAACTTGAAGGCCGCGTAGATCTTGTTTGGACCGCCCCAGATGCCGATGATCAAGTACATCGGTATCAACGTCGCTTCAAAGAAAACGTAAAACAACAAGCCGTCTAAAGCACAGAAAACACCGATCATCAAGCCACTCAAAATCATGAATGCACCCATGTACTGGTTCACGCGGGTGGTGATGGACTCCCAGGAAGCGATGATGACAATGACGTTGATGAAAGCAGTTAAAAGCACAAACCAAAGCGATATACCGTCCACACCCAAATGGTAATTGACATGAAATGCGTCAATCCAAGGCGCTTTTTCAACAAACTGCATGGCCGACGTACCAAGCTTAAAACCATCGTAAAGCGGCAGAGTAACCAACAAGCTAACGACAGCACCAATCAGCGCAATCCAACGCACAGTTTTAGCCTGGTCGTCACGACCAAAAGCCAAGAGGACAACACCAAAGAAAATTGGTGTCCAAATTGATAGACTCAGCAAACCCATATTCTTCTTTCCCTTAAGGCTTGAGCCAGACGAAATACGTCATCAACAAAAATACACCAGCAATCATTGAGAAAGCGTAGTGGTAGATATAGCCAGTTTGGAATTTGCGAGCAATGTTTGAAAACACACGCACTACTTTCCAAGAACCATTCACCAACGTGCCATCAATGACTTTTTTATCATTTTCCCAAAGCAAACCACCTAGCGCACGCGCGCCACAAGCGAGAACGTTTTCATTGAACCAGTCAAGGTAATACTTGTTGTCCAGCAAAGTGTAAATCGGCTGGCAAATACGCTTGACAGCTGTAGGCAAAGCGGGGTTGACCATGTACATGTAGTAAGACAATGCCACGCCAGCGACTGCCAAAATGAATGGCATCGTTGTCAATGCATGAACAGCCATAGCCCATGCACCGTGAAATTCCTCCCCCATCACCTCTAATGCCTTGTGCTTTTCCACGTTGATGAAAATGGCGTCTTTGAAGAAACCACCATACAACATAGGTTTGATCGTGAAGTAACCAATCAAAACCGAAGGAATGGCGAGCAATACTAATGGCAACGTTACAACCCAAGGAGACTCATGTGGTTTGTGGCTTGCATCGTGATGGTCATGGCCATGATCATCGTGAGAAACGTGGACGTCATGTGCATCGTGGGTATCATCATGTTTATTGCCGTGATGGGCATCATGATGTGCGTCAGGGTTTTGATCAAATCGCTCTTTTCCGTGAAAAACCAAGAAGTACATACGGAAAGAATAGAAAGCGGTCACAAAAACACCAGCGAGAACCGCAAAGGAAGCAAACCCAGCGCCATACAAATGGCTTTCATGGACGGCTTCAATGATGCTGTCTTTAGAGTAAAAACCAGATAGCAAAGGTGTACCAATCAACGCCAATGAACCAAAAAGCGAGGTGATCCAAGTGATAGGCATGTATTTACGCAAACCACCCATCCAACGGATGTCTTGATTGTGGTGAACGCCCATGATCACAGAACCCGCTGCAAGGAATAACAGTGCCTTGAAAAACGCATGTGTCATCAAATGGAACACGGCTACAGAATATGCAGATGCACCCAAAGCAACGGTCATGTAACCTAACTGGGACAGCGTGGAATAGGCAACAACGCGTTTAATATCGTTTTGAATGATTCCCAAGAAGCCCATGAACAACGCCGTGATAGCACCAATGATCATGATGAAGCTCAATGCAGCATCACTCAACTCAAACAAAGGTGACATCCGCGCAACCATGAAAATACCAGCCGTCACCATCGTTGCGGCGTGAATCAAAGCAGAAATTGGTGTTGGGCCCTCCATGGAGTCAGGCAGCCAGACATGCAGCGGGAATTGAGCGCTTTTACCCATGGCACCGATAAAGAGGCAAATACAAATAACGGTGATCAACATCCACGATGTACCAGGGAAACTGAGTTTTGCCAACTCTCCTGCTTTGCCAAAGACTTCGGCGTAGTTCAAGGTACCAGCAAAAGCAGCAATCAAACCAATACCGAGAATAAATCCAAAATCACCAACACGGTTAACCAAGAAGGCTTTCATATTCGCGAAAATCGCGGTTGGCTTGTTGAACCAAAAACCAATCAGCAAATAAGAGACCAAACCCACAGCTTCCCAGCCGAAGAACAACTGCAGCATGTTGTTGCTCATAACCAGCATCAACATGGAGAATGTGAAAAGCGAGATATAGCCGAAAAAGCGGTTATAGCCTTCATCTTCTTCCATGTAGCCAATGGTGTAAATGTGCACCATCAACGATACAAACGTGACCACACACATCATCATGGCAGTGAGGCCATCAACGAGGAAACCAATTTCCATCTTCAAGCCACCAACGACCATCCATGTATAGAGGGTTTCGTTAAAGCGTGCGCCATCATTAACAACGCTTTGCAGCGTCATAGCAGACAAAACAAAAGCCACCGCTACACCCAAGATGGTCAGCGAATGGCTAAGTTTTCGGCCAATCCAATTGCCACCAAGGGCAGTACCAAAAACACCAGCCAATACGGCACCCAATAACGGCGCCATAGGCACTGCCAAAAGGGTTGTTGCTGAAAGCGTTGCACTCATCGTTATGATCTCTTTGATTCTTTTTTATTTCGTTTCAATTTCTTAGCATCGTAGTAAATTTATTACCGACTAGCCTTTGAGCACATCTAACTCATCGACATTGATGCTAGATTTATTTCTGAATAAGAGCACCAAAATAGCTAACCCAATGGCAGATTCTGCAGCGGCCACCGTCAAAATAAAGAACACGAAAATTTGACCGTGCATATCGCCCAAATAGTGGGAAAACGCCACAAAATTGGTATTCACCGCCAATAGCATCAACTCAATAGCCATCAATAACACAATCAAATTCTTGCGATTCAAAAAAATACCAATGATGGACAACGAAAAAAGCATCGCACCAAGTACTAGAAAGTGCCACAAAGATAAGTTCATGCTTTTTTCTCCACAACTACTGCAGATTGCGCAGCTGGTGCTTCACTCACAACTTCAGGTGCTACTATCGGCAAGGCCTCTTGGGTTGCTTTCATTTTGATGACTTGCATACGGTCGCGAGCATTGACTCTGACTTGATCGGAAGCGTTCACGTATTTGCTGTCTTTGCGCTGGCGCAATGTCAGAGCAATTGCAGCGATGATGGCCACCAGCAAAATAACAGCGGCGATTTCTAGTGGATATAAGTACTGTGTATAAAGCAGAATACCCAAATCTTTGGTATTCGAAACTTGCGCTAACTTATCAGCATGGGGAACGATAGCATTTGCCATTTTTGGAACTTCAGTTCCACGGTAGTTGCCGATGAGAACCCAAGACATCTCAAGCGCAATGACGGCGCCAAAAACACCGATCAAAGGAAAGTTCTTCCAAAATCCAACCCTCATGCTGTCAATATTGACATCAAGCATCATCACAACAAACAAGAACAGAACCATAACCGCGCCTACGTAAACCAATACGAGTGCAATAGCTAAGAACTCGGCTTGCAGCAACAACCAAATACCGGCAGCTTGAAAAAATGCAAGCACCAAATAAAGAGCGGCATGCACGGGATTGCGTGCAGTAATCACTCGAAATGCCGCAAACAGCATTAGCGCTGAAAATAAATAAAAAAGTCCTGTCTTAACGTCCATGTATCTATACTTTTTTAATGGGTCTTCAATTTAATAAAATTTAGCAAAATCTCTAATTCAGCGGCACTAGCGGTATTTCGCATCAGCCGCACGGTTTGCAGCAATTTCAGTTTCATATTTGTCACCCACGGCAAGCAGCATTTCTTTTGTGAAATACAAATCGCCGCGTTTTTCACCGTGGTACTCAAAAATATGCGTCTCGACGATGGAATCAACAGGACAACTTTCTTCGCAAAAGCCGCAAAAAATACATTTGGTCAAATCAATGTCATAACGGCTGGTACGGCGACTACCATCTTCGCGCACATCTGATTCAATGGTGATAGCCATGGCTGGGCAAACTGCTTCACACAGTTTGCAAGCAATGCAACGCTCTTCACCGTTCTCATAGCGGCGCAATGCGTGAAGTCCACGGAAACGTGGGCTGAGCGGCGTTTTTTCATCAGGAAATTGAACGGTAATTTTTCGACGGAACATGTATTTCCCCGTCAAAACCATACCTTTGAACAGCTCAACAAGCATGAAGCTAGAGAGAAAGTCCTTCAAAGAAAAAGGCGCCGTTGAAAGTCGACTAGCGACTGGTGCAGTTACTGTAGACATGATTACTTCACCTTACTTCCAAATATTCCATGAAGTCTGCATCCAAGCGCCGACCACAATCAACCAAACCAAGGTCACAGGGATAAAAATTTTCCAACCCAAGCGCATGATCTGGTCATATCGGTAACGAGGAAATGTTGCTCGCACCCAAATAAAAATAGTCACGACAAAAGCGGTTTTAACCCCTAACCAAATCCAACCTGGAATAGCATCTATCCAAGGCACCCCAGCAACGGGAGCCAGCCAGCCACCCAAAAACATAATGACAGCCAAAATAGCAACCAACCACATGTTGGCGTATTCGGCCAAATAAAACATGGCGTAAGACATGCCAGAGTACTCAACCATGTGGCCAGCAACGATTTCTGATTCACCCTCAACTACGTCAAACGGATGTCGATTAGTTTCTGCCAATCCAGAAATAAAATAAACCACAAAAATCGGCAATAAAGGTAGCCAGTTCCAAGACAAGAAATTAAGTCCCATGGCAGCGAATGTACCTTTAGCTTGCGAGGTAACGATGTCAGTCAGATTCAAACTGGCTGAAACCATCAACACAACAACCAAGCAAAAACCCATCGCTATCTCATAGCTAACCATTTGTGCAGAAGCTCGCATTGCACCTAAAAATGCATATTTTGAATTGGAAGCCCATCCAGCAATGATCACGCCATAAACTTCCATCGATGTGATCGCCATGACAAACAACAATCCTGCATTGATGTTTGATAATGCAACATCAGGGCCAAAGGGAATAACCGCCCAAGCCGCTAAGGCCGGCATGATCGTCATGATGGGGCCAAGTAAGAACAAACCTTTGTTCGCAGCTGCAGGCACTAAAATTTCTTTAGTCAAAAGCTTCAATGCATCCGCGATGGGTTGCAGCAAGCCCAAAGGGCCTACGCGGTTAGGACCAAGCCGAATTTGAATCCAACCAATCAGCTTGCGCTCCCACAATGTCAAATAGGCGACCGCTCCTAACAAAGGAAGCACGACGCACATAATTTTGATAAGTATCCAAAGCACCGGCCAGACTATGCCTGCCCACCAAGTAGCACTGAATAGGCCTAAACCGAAGTTGTAAATTGCATCGATCACGCATTCACCTCTTGTGGCACATTGAGCATTACTTTTGCATCAGCCGTCATTTGTAGTGAGCTTGCACGTCTAACAATACCGTCGATCTGATAAATAGCAGCGCTTACTGGTTGAATATTGGTTTCAGAAAGATCAATGGCTAACGAAGTTGCCGTATTGACTGAATTTCCCAATTTTTCAGCAGGAATACTACCTAACGCCGTAGACTGGCCAGTCAGTTTATTAAGCACATCGGTTGATGCATCAAAATCAAAACCAGGCAAGTCAAGCATGTTCGCCAAAACACGGAGCACTTTCCATGCAGGTCGCGTTTCACCCAACGGCTTCACTACCGCGTGGAAGCTTTGCAAACGCCCTTCTGCATTCACAAACGATCCAGAGGTTTCCGTAAACGGAGAAATTGGCAGGATAACATCACAAAAATCCATGTTCGCTTTGAAGGGATTCATGCTCACAACCATTTGAGCCTGACCAAGCACCGCTTTTGCATTCGCACCAGCCGCAGAGTCAAACTCAGGCTCGTTATTTAGCAAAATGACAGCTTTTAAACCACCAGCCAGCATTTGGCCAGCATGTAAACCGTTTTGCGCAGGTTGTGCACCGGCCCATTGCGCACCGACGGTGTTGCCTGCCTCTGTTAAATAACCAACGCTTGCACCAGTTTGCAGTCCAATCCAGTTAGCGAGCGCCAACAAGCTGGAAGCTTTAGGATGGTGAGCAGCAGCATTGCCTAACAATATGGCTTTGCGATCACCACTTAGCATAGAAGCAGCGATATTTTTTGCCTCATCAGTCGCAATGGCTGATATTGGGGCGTCAATTCCTTTTGACAAAGCAACAGCTACAGCCACTTCAGCAAGAGCCATAGACCAATTTGAAGAACCAACAAAATAGGCATTAGCCGGTGTATATGTTGAATCTGTCGCTACTGAATTTATAGTGCTGACAGCACAGCCCTTACGAACAGCTTGTCGAACGCGCTGTGCAAACAACGGATGTTCTTTGCGTATATTTGAACCAACGATCAACGCGCGTTCAAGATTAGAGAGCGATGCAATGTTTGCTCCCAGCCAACGAACTTGTCCAGCAGATTCGAACTCTGCATTTCGCAGGCGGTAGTCAATATTGTCACTACCCAGACCGCGCATCAAACCAGCAGCCAAATACAGCTCTTCTAATGTAGATTGCGGGCTAACCAAGGCACCCAGGCTTGTGGCGCCATGGTCTGCTTTGATTTGCTTCAAACCATTGGCCACATACTCAAGCGCAGTTTGCCAATCTACTGTTTTCCACTCGCCACCATGCTTAATCATCGGGCTAGTTAAACGCTCATCCGAGTTCAAAGCTTCGTAGGAGAAACGATCGCGGTCAGAAATCCAGCACTCATTGACTTCCTCGTTTTCAAGAGGAACAACGCGCATCACTTTGTTATTTTTAACTTGGATAATGAGGTTAGCGCCTGTCGAATCATGCGGGCTGATGGATTTACGGCGGCTTAGCTCCCAAGTACGTGCACTGTATCTAAATGGTTTACTGGTTAATGCGCCTACTGGGCAAATATCTATCATGTTGCCGGAGAGCTCAGAGTCAATCGTTTGACCCAAGAAGGTCTCAATCTCAGCATGCTCGCCACGGTGTGACATGCCCAACTCCATCACGCCAGCTACTTCTTGGCCGAAACGAACGCAACGTGTGCAATGGATGCAACGGCTCATTTCCTCCATACTGATCAAAGGACCAACATCTTTGTGGAAGACGACACGCTTCTCTTCTTCGTAGCGCGAGGTCGATCCACCATAACCCACAGCCAAGTCTTGCAACTGGCATTCACCGCCTTGGTCGCAAATCGGACAATCCAAAGGATGGTTGATCAGCAAAAACTCCATCACAGATTGTTGTGCCTTAATGGCCTTTTCGCTCTTGGTGCGAACAATCATGCCCTGCGACACAGGTGTCGCGCATGCGGGCATAGGTTTGGGCATTTTTTCCACATC
The DNA here is from genome assembly GCA_043740415.1 of Polaromonas sp. GTDB lineage: Bacteria > Pseudomonadota > Gammaproteobacteria > Burkholderiales > Burkholderiaceae_C > Aalborgiella. Next base: position 10,844 of record JAYUCJ010000006.1, read on the forward strand.
AACCAAGCACATGCGGCAGTTGGCGGCGATGCTCAATTTTTTGTGATAACAAAAATGCGGAATATACGTGCCAGCTTGCTCAGCGGCGTGCATGATCATGCTGCCTTCTAGAGCTTCTACTTTTTTGCCGTCGAGTTCGATTTCTACCATGGTATTTCTATTCTTTGACTTTATACGTAAGCCGGAACCATGCACGTCTTGTATTCGACGTGGTATTCAAATTCATGCCTGAAGTGTTTGATCATTGCGCGCACTGGCATCGCTGCAGCGTCGCCCAATGCACAAATGGTGCGACCTTGAATATTATCGGCAACGGAATTTAGCAAATCCATGTCTGCCGGACGACCTTGTCCATCCTCAATGCGGTCAACCATGCGGGACAACCACCCTGTGCCCTCACGGCATGGTGTGCATTGGCCGCACGATTCGTGCATATAAAAATAGCTCAACCGCTTCAAGCTCTTAACCATGCAACGGCTATCATCCAAGACAATGACAGCACCCGAACCCAACATAGAGCCTGCTTTGGCGATGGAATCGTAGTCCATCGTGCATTCCATCATGATAGACGCCGGCAAAATTGGAGAAGATGAACCGCCAGGGATGACAGCTTTGAGCTTGCGACCACTGCGAACACCACCGGCAAGTTCTAGCAATGTAGAAAATGGTGTACCCATTGGGATTTCATAATTACCTGGTCGCTCTACGTCACCACTGACTGAGTAAAGCTTGGTACCACCATTGTTGGGTTTACCGCATGCCAAATAAGCACTACCACCGTTGCGAATGATCCACGGCACGGCTGCAAAAGTTTCCGTGTTATTGATCGTCGTCGGTTTGCCATACAGACCAAAACTCGCAGGGAATGGCGGTTTGAAACGCGGTTGACCTTTTTTGCCTTCTAGCGACTCTAGCAACGCTGTTTCTTCACCGCAAATATACGCTCCAAACCCGTGGCTAGCATGTAACTGGAAGTTGAAGCTACTGCCTAAGATTTTGTCACCCAAATAGCCCGCTGCACGCGCTTCTTCGAGAGCTTCTTCGAAGCGGTCGTAAGTTGCGAAAATTTCGCCATGGATGTAGTTATAGCCAACGCTGATGCCCATAGCATAAGCTGCAATGATCATGCCCTCAATCACGATATGTGGGTTGAACTGCATGATGTCACGGTCTTTGCAAGTGCCCGGCTCACCTTCATCCGAATTACAAACGAGGTATTTTTGCCCCGGAAATTGACGTGGCATGAAGCTCCACTTCAAACCCGTTGGAAAACCCGCGCCACCGCGTCCGCGCAAAGCGGACTCTTTAACTGTTGCAATGACTTGATCTTGCGTGAGACCCTCGCCTCCATCCAACGCCAAAATCTTGCGCAAAGCTTGGTAGCCACCGCGCGCTTCGTAATCCTTCACACGCCAATTACTGCCATCCAAGCCAGCCATGATTTGCGGGTCAATGTGGCGGCCATGAAATGATGTTTCCGCCCCTGATGCGGCAAACTGGCTCAGTATTTGAGCGGCGCTCATAGCTGTTCCTTTGCGGACGGAGAAGCAGAGCCGCGCAAACCGTCAACCAATTGGTCAAGCTTATCGTTGGTCATAAAACTACACATGGTTCTGTCGTTCACCAACATCACAGGCGAATCAGCGCAAGCACCCAAACACTCGCTTTGTTGCAAGGTAAACAAGCCATCGGCTGTTGTTTCACCCATTTTGATACCGAGTTTGCCCTCAAGATGCTGCAATGCTTTGCTGCCATCGCGCAACTGGCATGGAAGATTGGTACAAACATTGAGTTTGAATTTGCCACACGGGTGCTGGTTGTACATGTTGTAAAACGTGGTCACTTCGTGGACAGCCATAGGCGCCATGCCCAAATACTCAGCGACGACTTGCTCGCTTTCAACACTCACATAACCAAGTTCTTGCTGGACAATAGCCAAACAAGCCATGACGGCAGATTGCTTTTGGTTAGCCGGAAATTTAGCTACTTCTTTAGCAAAACGTGTTTTTGCTTCTGCAGAAATTTGCTTTGATTGAGCTGTAAAGCTCGTTACATGCATAGCAGCCATCACCGGTCAATCTCCCCAAACACAATATCCATGGTGCCAATGATGGCTACCGCGTCGGCAATCATGTGCCCGCGCGCCAATTCATCCATGGCAGCTAAATGCGCAAAACCTGGCGCACGAATTTTCAAACGATAAGGCTTGTTCGCGCCATCGCTGACCATATAAATACCAAATTCGCCCTTAGGGTGTTCAACAGCGGCATACGCTTCACCTTCTGGCACACAGAAGCCTTCGGTAAACAGTTTGAAGTGGTGAATCAGCTCTTCCATGTTTGATTTCATGGATTCACGGCTTGGCGATGCCACTTTGTGGTTATCCGTTATCACTGGGCCCGGGTTAACACGCAACCAATCAACGCATTGTTTGATGATGCTGTTTGATTGTTTCATCTCTTCCATGCGAACCAAATAACGGTCGTAGCAATCACCGGTCACACCGACAGGAATATCAAACTCCATGCGGTCATAAACATCGTACGGTTGCGTTTTACGCAAATCCCACGCGACACCTGAGCCACGCAACATGGGACCTGTGAAACCTAAGTTCATAGCGCGCTCAGGCGCAACAATGCCAACACCCACGGTACGCTGCTTCCAAATACGGTTTTCCGTAAGCAAGGAGTGATATTCCGCTAAATTTCCAGGGAAACGCTGTGTAAAGTCATCAATAAAATCTAACGATGAACCATGTCTATTGTGGTTCATGCGCTCCATTGATTTTGCATTGCGTACTTTGCTAGCCTTGTACTTTGGCATCGTCTCTGGCAAATCACGGTAGACGCCACCCGGACGGAAGTACGCCGCATGCATACGCGCACCGCTGACGGCTTCGTACATGTCGAACAAGTCTTCGCGCTCACGGAAGGCATACATGATCATGGTCATAGCACCGCAGTCCAACGCATGCGCACCTATCCACATCAAATGGTTCAATAAACGCGTAATTTCCGAATACATCACGCGTATGTATTGCGCACGTACAGGCACATCAATGCCCATCATCTTCTCGATGGCAAGGCAATACGCATGCTCGTTGCACATCATGGAAACGTAATCGAGCCTGTCCATATACGGCAGCGACTGCATGTAAGTTTTGCTCTCTGCTAGCTTTTCAGTAGCGCGGTGCAACAAACCAATATGCGGGTCCGCCCGTTGAATCACTTCACCGTCAAGCTCCAATACCAAGCGCAGGACACCATGCGCAGCAGGGTGTTGTGGCCCAAAATTGAGCGTATAGTTTTTAATTTCTGCCATAGTTTTTAAAATTCACCGATACCAACCATTGACGGCGATCAGTGCTGGCCTCCGTAATTTGCTTCGCGAATGACGCGCGGTGTAATTTCACGCGGCTCAATTGTCACGGGCTGGTAAATCACGCGCTTGAGTTCTGCGTCATAGCGCATTTCCACGTGCCCAGATGTCGGAAAATCTTTACGGAAAGGATGTCCAATAAAACCATAGTCCGTCAAAATTCGGCGCAAATCATTGTGACCATCGAAAACGATACCGTACAAATCAAAGGCCTCACGCTCAAACCAATTGACCGCGCTCCACACATCACACAGTGACGCAACGATAGGCATCTCGTCGTCTTTGGCATACACCTTCAACCGAACACGTTGATTCAAAGTGACTGACAGCAAGTGCGAGACCACGCAGTAGCGTGCGCCCTGATATGCACCCTCTTTATAGTCTGAGTAATCAACGCCACACAGATCAATCAACTGCTCAAACTGGCAACCTGTCGCATCACGCAATTGCATCGCCACATCAAAATAATTAGCGGCATCAACCTCAACACAAACCTCACCCAAAGCAACATCAATGCTCTTGGCTTTGTCGCCTAGCACAGCGGCTAGTGTGGCTTTTAGCGCTTCTGGATTTACAGCAAATGCAGTCATCTCTGTTCTTATCTTTAAACGCGCGCAATCGTCTGCGTACGACGAATTTTTTGCTGCAATTGAATGATGCCGTAAAGCAAAGCCTCTGCCGTGGGTGGACAGCCAGGCACATAAACATCGACCGGCACGATACGGTCACAGCCGCGCACCACCGAATAACTGTAGTGGTAATAGCCACCGCCGTTAGCGCAAGAGCCCATGGAGATCACCCAACGCGGCTCACTCATTTGATCGTAAACTTTGCGCAAGGCAGGTGCCATCTTGTTGCACAGCGTGCCTGCCACAATCATCAAATCTGCCTGGCGCGGGCTGGCACGAAACACTTCAGCACCAAAGCGGCTGATATCGTAGCGCGCCACTGAAGCGTGCATCATCTCCACCGCACAGCACGCCAAGCCAAACGTCATAGGCCATAACGAGCCTGTTTTTGCCCAGTTGACCACCGAGTCGTAGCTCGTGGTCATAAAGCCTTCTTTAAAAACGCCTTCAATTGCCATGAGTAACCTTAAGTACGTTCAATTTATTCCCAGTCCAAGGCGCCTTTTTTCCACTCGTAGATAAAACCCACGACCAGAATACCCAAGAACACGATAACAGCCCAAAACCCGACAACACCAACCTCTTTCAAAGCCGCAGCCCATGGGAACAGGAAGGCGATTTCAAGATCAAACAAAATAAAGAGAATGGCGACGAGGTAGTAGCGCACGTCAAACTTCATACGCGCATCCTCAAAGGCTTCAAATCCGCACTCGTATGGTGAGTTTTTAGCTTGATTAGGATTGTTAGGGCCTAAGATGTAACCCAGAATCTGCGGCACGATGCCAACAGCAACACCCACCAGAATGAACAATAAAACGGGAAGGTATTGGCTGATATCCATCTTTGGGTACTCTTTAATCTTTGAATTTTTTGCTTAAAAAAACTTAAAAAGACTCAATATTTGGTGCCGTCGGCGAGACTCGAACTCGCAAAGCTTTCGCCACTACCACCTCAAGATAGCGTGTCTACCAATTTCACCACGACGGCTGTTTATTTATCCAGAAAACTTGAGGTAACTATGTGGTTTATGACACAGTTTATTCGCACTCTGAACTATCTAGTAGTTTACCCTGAAACGCCACTGTTTTTCAGTGAGCGTCTCGGCTATTTTTGCACTATTTTACAAGGGTCTTAGGAAGCAAACTAAATTAAAGAGGATTTTCTCTTAGTAACTTTAGCATAGCCAAATAGAGATTCTGATGCCGATGATTAAACCTAAAC
>JAYUCJ010000007.1:0-5613 GCA_043740415.1 Polaromonas sp.
GCAATAAATACGCCTCTAGCCGGCGTATTTATTGCCTAAGCAGCTATCAAATTGATAATGAATTTAGCACTTCACTCGCAAAATCCGCCAACCGTGACCGCTCACCAGGTGCCAAGGTGATGTGTCCACCGTGCGGCCAGCCTTTGAATTTGTCAACGGCGTAGGTCATGCCGGATGAGCCTTCTGTGAGGTACGGGGTGTCGATTTGGGCCAAGTTACCCATGCAGACGATTTTGGTTCCCGGACCGGCGCGGGTGATGAGGGTTTTCATCTGCTTAGGCGTCAAGTTTTGCGCTTCGTCGATGATGACGTATTTGTTCAAAAACGTGCGTCCGCGCATGAAGTTCATGCTTTTCACCTTGATGCGGCTGCGGATCAACTCATTCGTCGCGGCGCGGCCCCATTCTCCCGCTGTCGTCTCGGTTTTGGCGAGAACTTCTAAATTGTCGTCCATCGCGCCCATCCACGGGCCCATTTTTTCTTCTTCGGTGCCGGGTAAAAAGCCGATGTCTTCACCCACACTGACTGTGGCGCGGGTCATGATGATTTCGGTGTAACGTCTGTCGTCCAGCACTTGTGTCAGGCCGCAGGCCAGCGCCATCAAGGTTTTACCCGTACCCGCCGTGCCGGCGAGGGTGACAAAGTCGACTTCAGGGTCCATCAGCAGGTTCATCGCGAAGTTTTGCTCACGGTTACGCGCTGCTACGCCCCAAACCACGTTTTTCAGGTGTTTGTAGTCTTTCAGCGTCTTCAAAACCACGGTTTGGTTGCGCACTTCGACGACGCGGGCATACAAAGTTGGCTCTCCTGCCGCTTCAAAGTAGACAAACTGATTCACCAGCATTTCCTGCACCAGTGGGCCGGACAAGCGGTAAAACGTGGCGTGGCCTTCTTGCCAGCTCTCGATATTTTTGGCTTGTTTGGTCCAAAAATCAGCGGGTAGCGCCAAAGCGCCCGAGTAAAGCAAATCGCCGTCTTCTAGCGTTTTGTCGTTTTGGTAGTCATCGGTTGACAATCCCAAAGCCCTCGCTTTGACGCGCATGTTGATGTCTTTGGAGACCAGCACGACCTCTTTGCCCACGTTGACTTTACGCAGTGCTTCGACCACACCCAAAATTTGGTTGTCCGCTTTGCCTTGTGGCAGGCTGGCAGGTAGGCTGTAGTCCAGCACTTGGGTTTGGAAGAACAAGCGGCCTTTGGCTTCTTTGTGGCCGGTGGTGTCCAATTGCAGTCCTAGCGCCATGTCGGCACCTTTGGCTGCGGCTAAGGCATCCAGCGAACGGCTGGTTTGGCGCGCGTTGCGGTTGACCTCGGTCATGCCTTTTTTGTGGCCGTCCAGCTCTTCCAGCACGATCATGGGCAGGTAAATGTCGTGCTCTTCAAAGCGGAACAGGCACATCGGGTCATGCATCAGCACGTTGGTGTCTAAAACGAAGAGTTTGGCGGGACCACTTGGCTTGGTGCGTTTGACTTTCGCAGCGGCCGTCGCGGCCTGTACGGGCGTGTTCGTCATTACTTTTTGGTAGCTGGGTAGCGAATCAGTCGTTACTACGGCTAAATTTTTATCGCTACTTTTTTGATAGCTATCTAGGCTTGTATCACGCCGGCTAGAGGGCGGTTTTTGACCTGAATTTCCTGAATACTTTTCCTTGACAAGAGGCTTCTCTTGTTTGATGGGCTCCGTCTGATGGGTTGCAAATTTGTTGGCTGCTAAAAGGGATGCGCGCTTGGTCGGTGCTGGAGGTAGTGGCATAAGTTATGAAAACCCTAGTTAGTTGAACAAGTAAAAAAAAGTAAATAGACGCAGTGAATAAAAGGCTAACTCAAAAAACAAAAAAGCCGCCTAGTTGCCAAGGCGGCTTTTTTAGAGGGAGCAAGTTGAATGTCAAATGCATGTGCTTATTATGCACAAGCCGCTTGGTATTTTTCCTTGTTACAAATTAAATAAGAAATTAAGCGGCTAATTTTTCTTTGTCTTTAACAGCTTTGTTCAAAGCTTTGACTGCTTTGAGCACATCATCCACATGACCAGGCACTTTCAAGCCGCGCCATTCTTCAACCAAAATGCCGTCTGGGCCGATCAAAAAGGTGCTGCGTTCAATGCCTTTGACTTTTTTGCCGTACATGATCTTGTTTTTGACCACACCAAACATGTGGCACATTTTTTCTTCTGTGTCCGCAATCAGCTCAAACGGAAGTTCAAGCTTCTGCTTGAAGTCGTTGTGCGAGGTCATGTTGTCACGTGACACACCGAACACCGTCGCGCCAGCTTTGACGAAATCCTTGTTTCGGTCACGAAACTGCATCGCTTCAGTCGTACAGCCCGGGGTGTTGTCTTTTGGGTAAAAAAACAGAACCATCGTTGTGCCGTGGTGGGAAGTATTGGTTACTTTGACGCCGCTTGTAGCAATCGATTCAAATTCAGGGAGGAGTTTATTAACAACGATCGCCATATACTTTTTAAATCTCGCTATATTTCGGATATTTTTCAGGCATTCTTCATGCATAAGGTGCATGCTCAAGAATGTGGTCATTAGCAGCCAACTGACATATGTGTCAAAAGGCTACTGTCTCAACCCTCTATTTTAACCCAGAAATGGCGAGTTAGCCTTAACCCTCAAGTACTAAGGCGACTATGACATGGCGGCCTTCGCCTGCCAAAATGTTGTAGGTGCGGCAGGCAGCGCCTGTGTCCATGGTTTCCAAGCCCATGCGTTTGGCCATCAATGGCTGTAGCCAAGCGGCTTGCGGGAAGCGAAGGCGCGAACCCGAGCCGAAAATGACCAATTCGGCGTCAAATTCAGCCAGTTGTGCAAAATGTGCCGCCGTGAGGTCTTCAAAGCGGCTGCATTGCCAGTCCACCCGCTGGCCTTTGGAGCCAATAACCACACTTTGGTGGATTTTTTCACCCTGCACGCCGACCCAGCCTGGGCCGTACCCTTGTATCGTTTGAACGTCAAAATTGTCTGGTTCTAGTTTCATAGCAACATTCTAATTGGATCATTTTGTCGGCTAGTTTGCTGCAGTGCACTATTTTGGACGAGAACTGTGGTCAAATTAAGGGTTAAATTGGTGTTTCAAGCGCCCCTCATTTCTTTACCTCAAATACCTCAATTCCCCTGCTGGAGAGATTGTGAAAACGATTCAAAAATCGGCCAAATTGGCCAACGTGCTTTATGACATACGCGGTCCCATCATGGACGCCGCGCGTCAGATGGAGGACGAAGGTCAGAAGATCATCAAACTCAACCTCGGCAACCTCGCCGTGTTTGGCTTTGACGCGCCCGAGGAAATCCAGCAAGACATGATTCGTAACCTGCCCAATTCAGCCGGTTACAGCGACAGCAAAGGCATTTTCGGCGCGCGCAAAGCGGTGATGCACGAAACCCAAAAACAAGGCATCGTCGGCGTGACTTTGGACGACGTATATCTGGGCAACGGCGCGAGTGAGCTCATCACCATGGCGACCAATGCGCTCTTGGATAATGGCGACGAGCTGCTCTTGCCCATGCCCGATTACCCGTTGTGGACTGCCGCGACCAGCCTGTCCGGTGGCAAACCTGTGCATTACCTGTGTGACGAAGAGAATGGCTGGATGCCGAATTTGGACGATATTCGCGCCAAAATCACGCCCCGCACCAAAGGCATCGTCGTCATCAACCCGAACAACCCGACGGGTGTGCTGTATTCCGACGAGCTGCTCAAACAAATCATCCTGATTGCCCGTGAGCACGGTTTGGTCATCATGGCCGACGAGGTGTATGACAAGGTGCTGTACGACGGTATCAAGCACACAGCACTGGCGAGTTTGTCCACCGATGTGTTGACGCTGACCTTCAATTCACTCAGCAAAAGCTACCGCTCCTGCGGCTACCGAGCGGGTTGGATGGTGGTTTCGGGCGACAAGAGTTTTGCCAAAGACTACATCGAAGGGCTGAACATGCTCTCCAACATGAAGTTGTGCTCCAACGTGCCCGGCCAATGGGCGATTCAAACCGCGCTGGGCGGCTACCAAAGTATCAACGAGCTGGTGGGCGAGGGTGGTCGCCTGCGCCGCCAGCGTGATTTGGCGTATGAGTTGATCACCGCCATTCCAGGGGTGACCTGCGTCAAACCAATGGCGGCGTTGTACATGTTCCCCAAGCTAGACCCTAAGGTTTACCCCATCAAAGACGACCGCCAGTTTTTCTTAGAATTGCTCAAAGCCACACGTGTCATGCTGGTGCAAGGAACGGGCTTCAACTGGCCTGCGCCAGACCATTTCCGCATCGTCTTTTTACCGCATGAAGACGATTTGCGCGAGGCGATCGACCGCATTGCGAAGTTCTTGGAAAGCTATAGAAAACGTAGCGGTACAGGCAATTAATACACCGTCTATAGTTGTATTTACTTCATTTTTTAGTAAATTTATCTTGTTATTCATTCCGTCATTTAAGTAGTTTATGAAACCTATCCAAGTTGGCCTCTTAGGCATCGGCACCGTCGGCAGCGGCGTGTTTAACGTCCTCAATCGCAACCAAAACGAAATCCAGCGCCGTGCAGGCCGTGGTATTGAAATCACGATGGTGGCAGACCTTGACACCGCCCGTGCGCAAGCTGTTGTCGGCGCTAACGTGAAAGTCGTCAACGACGCACGCGCCATCATCGCCAACCCTGAGATTGACATCGTTATCGAACTCATTGGCGGCTACGGCATTGCCAAGCAGTTGGTGATGGAAGCCATCGCCGCTGGTAAACACGTGGTCACAGCCAACAAAGCGCTGTTAGCCGTCCATGGCACCGAGATTTTTGCGGCAGCCCAAGCCAAGGGTGTGATGGTCGCGTTTGAAGCCGCTGTCGCAGGCGGTATCCCCATCATCAAATCTTTGCGCGAAGGTTTGACCGCCAACCGCATCCAGTGGATTGCCGGCATCATCAACGGCACGACCAACTTTATCTTGAGTGAGATGCGCGACAAAGGCCTGGACTTCGCCGCCGCCTTGAAAGACGCGCAGGCGCTGGGCTACGCCGAAGCTGACCCGACGTTTGACATCGAAGGCGTAGACGCAGCGCACAAAGTCACGCTGATGTCAGCCATCGCCTTCGGCATTCCCGTGCAGTTTGACAAAGCCTATGTTGAAGGCATTTCAAAACTTGCCTCGCAAGACATCAAATACGCCGAGCAGTTGGGCTACCGCATCAAGCTTTTGGGCATCACCAAGCGCGTTACAGTCAACGGCAAAGAAGGTAAAAAAGAGGGTGTGGAGTTACGCGTTCACCCAAGTTTGGTGCCGAACAAACGTTTGATTGCCAACGTCGAAGGCGCGATGAATGCCGTCATGGTGCAGGGCGATGCTGTGGGCACGACTTTGTACTACGGCAAAGGCGCAGGCTCTGAGCCCACCGCCAGCGCCGTGATTGCCGATTTGGTCGACATCACCCGCCTGCACACCGCAGACCCCGCCCACCGCGTACCGCATTTGGCTTTCCAACCCGATGCCATGAGCGACTTGCAAGTTTTGCCGATGAGCGACATCGTCACCAGCTATTACCTGCGTTTACGTGTGGCGGACGAAGCCGGCGTGTTGGCCAAAGTGACTGGCATTTTGGCGACCGCTGGCATCAGCATCGACG
>JAYUCJ010000008.1:0-15996 GCA_043740415.1 Polaromonas sp.
CAACACCGCCGAGACAAAAATCAGCGTCAAAGTCAACCTTGACGGTACGGGCCAGTCCAATTTGTCGACCGGCATTGGTTTTTTTGACCACATGCTCGACCAGATTGCCCGCCACGGGCTGATAGACCTCGACATTCAGTGCGCGGGCGACTTGCACATTGATGGCCACCACACGGTCGAAGATGTGGGCATCACCCTTGGGCAGGCAGTCGCCAAAGCCGTGGGTGACAAAAAAGGTTTGCGCCGTTACGGCCATGCCTATGTACCGCTTGATGAAGCGCTGAGTCGGGTGGTGGTGGACTTTTCAGGCCGCCCCGGGCTGGACATGCATGTGCCGTTCAAAAGCGGCATGATCGGGACCTTTGACAGCCAGCTGGCCTACGAGTTTTTTCAGGGCTTTGTGAACCACGCTTTTGTCACCCTGCACATCGACAACCTGCGCGGCGACAACTCGCACCACCAGGCTGAAACAGTGTTCAAAGCCTTTGCTCGGGCGCTGCGCATGGCGCTGGAGATTGACCCGCGTGCGGCGAATGTGATCCCGTCGACCAAGGGCTCGCTTTAGCCCTAAAAAGGTTAAAAATCTGCATTTTAGAGTTGTCTTAGGCCTCTAGCCCAATAGATACAGGCGCAAGCAGCTCCTGATTTAATAGCGTATAAACTTTCAATGACAACATCCAAAACCGTCGCTAGAACCGTAGCGGTAGTCGACTACGGCATGGGCAATCTGCGCTCCGTGTCGCAAGCGGTGCAGCATGTGGCTCAAGGCAGCGGGTTAAATGTCGTCGTCACTTCAAAGCCTGAAGACGTGATGGCCGCCGAGCGTATTGTGTTGCCGGGCCAAGGCGCCATTGCCGACTGCATGCGCGAACTGGCCGAATCAGGGTTGCTTGAATCAGTCTTGCATGCCGCAGCCAACAAACCACTGTTTGGCGTGTGCGTGGGCATGCAAATGCTCCTGACGCACAGCGCTGAAGGTCGCCCCGGCGATGGCGGCACGGGTACGCAAGGGCTGAACCTTATCCCCGGTGAGGTGCTTAAATTTGACCTGGCCGGGCAGTTGCAAGCCGACGGCAGCCGCTATAAAGTCCCGCAAATGGGCTGGAACCAGGTCAGCCAGTCGTCACCGACACATCCAATTTGGAACGGCGTGCCGGACAACTCGTATTTCTACTTTGTCCACAGTTTTTACGCCCGTCCGTCTGATGCGCGCCACATGGCGGGTGTGACTTGCTATGGCGAGCGCTTTACCGCGGCGATTGCACGCGATAATATTTTCGCGACCCAGTTTCACCCAGAAAAAAGCGCAGACCAAGGCTTGGCTTTGTACCGCAATTTCTTGAGCTGGAATCCTTAACTTTATTACCCTGTTTTTTTAACCGCCACATGCTACTTATCCCCGCGATTGACCTGAAAGACGGTCACTGCGTACGCCTCAAGCATGCGACATGGACCAGTCCACCACCTTCAGCGAAGACCCCGCCGCCATGGCGCGCAATTGGGTTAACAAGGGCGCGCGGCGTTTGCACCTGGTTGACCTGAACGGCGCCTTTGCTGGCAAACCCAAAAACGACGCAGCGATTAAAAAAATACTCGCTGAAGTTGGCCTTGAAATTGACGTGCAGCTAGGCGGCGGCATACGCGACCTGGACACGATCGAACGCTATTTAGATGCGGGTTTGCGCTACGTCATCATCGGCACGGCAGCGGTGAAAAACCCCGGCTTTCTACAAGACGCCTGCACCGCATTTGGTGGCCACATCATCGTGGGACTAGACGCCAAAGATGGCATGGTTGCCACTGACGGCTGGAGCAAAATCACCGGCCACAACGTGATTGACCTGGCCAAAAAGTTTCAAGACTTCGGCGCTGAATCAGTGATCTACACCGACATTGGCCGCGACGGCATGCTCACCGGCATCAACATGGAAGCCACCATCAAACTGGCGCAAGCCCTGACGATTCCCGTCATCGCATCAGGCGGTTTGTCCAACATGGCCGATATTGAAGCCCTGTGCGCCGCCGAAGACGAAGGCATTGAAGGCGTGATCTGCGGCCGCGCGGTTTATTCCGGCGATTTGGATTTTGAAGCGGCGCAGGCGCGGGCGGATGAGTTGAACGGTTGATATTGGCTAATCTTGCTATATTTAAAATAGCTGATTAGGCAATAAATACGCTGGCTAGATGCTGGAATACAAGCTATTTTATTGAGGGTTTAATATTCAATCTGATTGGCGTGCACCGCTTTACCGCGAAGCGTTCCTTATAACCGCAGCATTGGTCATCTGGTAGTTCAACTCGAAATCCTCGCCGTCATTAAGTCGCGTAATGAAAGCGAGCAGCCCGGAACTACCAACACTCTCGAGCCATGGTCTTATTTCATGTCCTGCTCCTGCATAGACTGGGTTGACTAATGGCTCACCCATTTCCCTACGTTTATTATTCTTATCTTCACCGTATCGGTGAATTGCAGCATTCCACTGTTTAAGTGATGTTAAGGAGAGCATTTCTTCGCGCGTTGGGCGGGGTATTTGTTGGGTCACAAGAAATTCCCAATGATTTTCTGAGTGCTCTGGTGCTTGGCTGATCGCAACAGCCATACCTTCGTCAAACCACGTTGGCATCCTGTACCAAGCCCTGAAGTTCAAACGTGACAAAAGCTCAATATGTGACCATTCATGAGCAAGGAAGTGCCAATTTATTCCGTGCTGCGATAACAAAAGACGATTGATAAAGTAGAAAGCCCCGCCTACAGTGCCATTCGAACCACCAAGTGATTTATAGCATTCTGCGCTGATGCATACATTGACAATGGGGCGCGAGTTCACGCTTCCGTATGTGTTACGTATAGCAATTTCTGCTTTTGCCATTTCGTCTCGAAGCTTGTTTCTTGTTGCTTCATCCGCGCCAGCTTCAATATAAATACCTGGTGCGAGTGGAATTAAGCCAAAGCCTTCAGGCGCAAGGAGTCTGACTCCATGCATATTGCCGCATCCACTAATCAGGATTGACGAAAGCAACACTACGGCGGTTTTAAGATAGCTCATAGTCAGATAGCTCTCTGTAGCAGAGAATAACTGAATGTATGTCGTGAAACTTGCAACATAATCAGGGGACTATGGGAAAGTATATTCATTATAATCTCCTGAGTATTGTTTATTCTATGATATTTGCTATACTTAAAGTAGCAACTTAGGCAGTAAATACGCCGGCTAGCGTATCATTAATACCTTAATTTTGGTTGTTTCTGCGATATCTAGCCAAGCGCGGTCTGAGGTGACGACGCAGCCTTGCATCAGCTGCGTGAGCGCCACACAGGCGCGGTCACCCAACGACAAACCGGCAGAGCGCGTGATTTTCCGGATTTGGGCGCTTTGTATGGATTGCTCTGTGTTGAAATCGATGATGTCGATTTGCAGCTGGCGTGCAATACGTGGGAACTCTTCTGGCGGCAAGCCATAGTCAATCAGCTTGCTGCCCACTTCCGCCATATTGACGCTGCTGATGGCGCACTCTTCGCTGTTCAAGAGTTCTTGCACATAGTCGCAGCCCGTCTCGCCTCGCAGAATCGCCAAAATCGCCGAAGCATCCATCACATGAATCATTCCCCAGCATCCTCGCGTTTTGCTTCTAGGCGACGGTCGGCTATCAACTCATCCACCAAGGAAACGCCTTCTGGTACGTTTAAATGCTTTTCGAAATAAGCACGTAAATTGGCGTAGTGTTGCGCCAATGGCGTCAAGACCAAACTGCCGTCTTTGATTTCGGCGAAAATCTTACCGTTGGGTTTGAAGCCAAGTTGCTCACGTATGGCTGCGGGTATCAAAATCCGCCCATTTTCTGACATGGCTATGGAGGTCATGGTTTTACCTTTGTTGCTTTCCCTGTTTTTCTTATATATCTCAATGTTCATTTTGATAATTCTGTCATAATTTATAAAAATGTCAATTTATAAAATAAAGTCAAACCATGCTCGCTAAACGCATCATTCCCTGCCTCGACGTCACCGGTGGTCGCGTCGTCAAAGGCGTTAATTTCCTCGAATTGCGCGACGCAGGTGATCCGGTCGAAATTGCCGCCCGTTACAACGAGCAGGGCGCGGATGAGCTGACTTTCCTCGACATCACCGCCACCAGCGACGCACGGGACATGATTTTTCACATCATCGAGGCGGTCGCTTCGCAGGTGTTCATCCCTTTGACCGTCGGCGGCGGGGTGCGCACGGTGGACGATGTGCGTCGTTTGCTGAACGCGGGCGCAGACAAAACCAGCTTCAACTCAGCCGCTATTGCCAACCCCGACGTGATCGCAGATGCTTCTGCCAAATATGGCGCACAGTGCATTGTGGTGGCCATAGATGCGAAGCGACGTTCCGTCGCGGACGCGAAACGCTTGGTTGATGGCGTTGAAATCGGCGCAGGCTGGGATGTTTACAGCCACGGTGGCCGTAAAAACACGGGTTTGGACGTGGTGACGTGGGCCAAAGCCATGGCCGAGCGCGGCGCTGGCGAGATTTTGCTCACCAGCATGGACAGAGACGGCACCAAATCAGGCTTTGATTTGGCGCTGACCCGCGCCGTCAGCGATGCCATCAGCGTACCAGTCATTGCCTCGGGCGGGGTCGGTAATCTGGACGATTTGGCCAATGGCATCCTTCAAGGTGGCGCAGATGCTGTCTTGGCCGCTAGTATTTTTCATTATGGTGAATACACCGTCGGGCAAGCCAAGCAGCGCATGGCTGAGCGTGGGATTCCTGTGCGTTTGTAATCTGGCGCTGAGCTGGTCTTGATTTAACTTACCGCCTTCGCCTTTGCCTTCACTTTCGTGCGGCGGGGCATCGCAATTGCCTACAATCATCCCATGCAACAAGCTAAAAATTGGATAGATGAAGTGAAATGGGACGCCCAAGGGCTGGTCCCCGTGATTGCCCAAGAAATAGGCAGCAACGATGTGTTGATGTTCGCCTGGATGAACCGCGAAGCGCTGCAAAAAACGGCGGAGTTGGGGCGGGCGGTGTATTTCAGCCGTTCGCGCAACAAGTTGTGGTTCAAAGGCGAAGAATCGGGCCACGTCCAAACCGTGCATGAGCTGCGACTGGATTGTGACAACGATGTTTTGTTGATGAAAGTCACCCAAACCGGCCACACACCGGGTTTGGCCTGTCACACCGGCAGACACAGCTGTTTTTTCAGTCTTTACAAGGATGGCGCGTGGATAATTACCGAGCCGGTCTTGAAAGACCCAGCCACCATCTACAAATAAACCACATCAATTAGCGAAACCCATGACATCGAACGATTCTTTAGACCAACTCGCCCGCGTGCTCGAATCACGCAAAAGTGGCGACCCTGACAGCAGCTACACCGCCCGTTTGCTGCACAAAGGGCCGGATGCGTTTTTAAAAAAGATCGGCGAAGAGGCGACGGAGCTGGTCATGGCCTGCAAAGATGCTGATTACGGCGGGGATAAAACCAAAATCATCAGCGAAACGGCTGATTTGTGGTTTCACAGCATGGTGGCGTTGGCGCATTACGGCTTGTCGCCACATGATGTCATCGCCGAACTGGACAAGCGCGTTGGTACCAGCGGGCTGGAGGAAAAAGCTTCGCGTAAAGCGAAAGACCGTGAAATTAATGAATCAAAAGGAGTTAATCCATGAGCAAGATAGATGAAGTGATTGACGTAACGGTCAAAACGACAAACGCAGCCATAAACGCTGTGAGCGAGAAGGCTGAGGATCTCAAAACAGTGGGTTGGGTCAGCTATTTGCTGCATTTGATCGTCGCTGTGGCGGCGGTGGTGCCAGGTGCCAACGTGGGCGTTGCCTTGCTTGTCATCGCTTTGGTGATTGATTTGGTGAAAAAGGGCGATGCGGCAGGCACATGGCAAGAAAGTCATTTCTCGTGGCGCATTCGCACAGTCATTTGGGCGGGTATTTTGTATGTTGTGACGATTCCACTGTGGTTGCTGTTTGTGATTCCAGGTTGGATTGCTTGGGGCATTATTTCGATTTGGTTCTTGTACCGCATCGTGCGCGGTATGGTGGCGATGAACAACAGCCAAGCTATTGGCCAATAAGTTTTTAAAAGCAGACGACGCATGACACACGACCCTGATTGTCTTTTTTGTAAAATCATCGAAGGCAAAATCCCCTCACGTAAAGTTTACGAAGATGACGATATTTTTGTCTTTCACGATATCCATCCGTGGGCGCCCGTGCATTTTTTGATGGTGCCCAAAAAACATATCGCCTCGATGGCACAAGTAGATGCAACGCATACCGATTTATTGGGTCGAATGATGGTACTGGCATCTCAGCTGGCTTTGCAAGAAGGATGCAAACCCTATCCTGAAGGTGGCTTTCGGATTGTTGTCAATACAGGCAACGAGGGCGGGCAAGAGGTGCATCACATGCATTGGCATGTCATGGGCGGGCCAAGGCCTTGGCTGCGTGGTTAATTGTCTTTGGTATTTCAGCGCTTAGAATCGAAGCATTGAGATATTTGGTTTTGGTTTTAAATGGGTTTAGATTCGTTTAATAGTCTCAGTAGATAATTTTAGGAGTTCATCATGGGTTCATTTTCAATTTGGCATTGGTTGATCGTACTTCTGATCGTCGTCATGGTATTTGGCACTAAAAAGCTGAAAAACATGGGTGGTGATTTGGGTGGCGCAGTGAAGGGCTTCAAAGACGGCATGAAAGACGGCGCTGCAACGCCTGAAGACAAACCTGCTGCGCAAGTGACTGCTTCTGCAGCTGCAGATGCTGCCAAAAATACCATCGACGTTGAAGCCAAACACAAGCTTTAACTCGTGATCGATCTTGGTATAGCAAAAATAGCGCTGATTGGTGCGGTGGCGTTGATTGTCATCGGGCCAGAGAAGTTGCCACGTGTCGCGCGTACGATTGGTACCTTGCTTGGCAAAGCGCAGCGTTATATTGCAGATGTCAAAGCCGAGGTGAGCAAATCGATTGAGCTGGATGAGCTTAAGAAGATGAAAGACACCATGCAAGAGGCTGCCAGTGATGTCGAAAATACGATTCACACAGGCGTCACAGACTTTGAAAAAGACTGGCAAGCTGCAACTGGCGAAGCTAGTTCTTCTCATTCAGAGTCTGCACTCAGCTCCTACAAGAGTTACCCGGCGTATTCACACCCCAAGAAAAAATGGCGCGTTAAACAAGGCGCTGTGCCAAATTGGTACAAAGCCCGAACTGGCGTTCGCACCAAGGCCATGTCTGGTGCGGCGCGTGTTGCCAAGTTTCGTCCCGTAAGACTGGCTTAAATTCATACAATCATTTGTCATCTAGGTTTGTCGCATCGGCAAATTGAAACCGACTAGCATAAAACCCATGGCAGACGACACAAGCAAAGCAAGCGAAAAAGTAGACGAACTAGCGGGTACAGAGCAACCTTTTGTCCAGCATTTGGTGGAGCTGCGCGATAGGTTGATCAAAATCGTTATAGCCATCGCTGTGGTTGCCATCGGCTTGGCACTCTACCCAGGCCCGGGTGCTTTGTACGACATCATGGCGGCGCCATTGGTGGCACACCTTCCTAAAGGCGCAACCTTGATTGCCACTTCGGTGATTTCACCATTTTTGGTGCCGTTGAAAATCATGATGATGGCGGCGTTCTTGATCGCACTACCCGTGATTTTGTGGCAAGTCTGGTCATTCGTGGCCCCAGGTTTGTACATGCACGAGAAAAAGCTGATCCTGCCGCTGGTCATCTCAAGCACGGTGTTGTTTTTTATTGGCGTGTTGTTCTGTTATTACTTTGTTTTTGGCCAAGTTTTCAAATTTATCCAAAGTTTTGCACCCAAAAGCATCACAGCGGCGCCTGATATTGAGGCGTATTTAGGCTTCGTGCTCAGCATGTTTTTGGCCTTTGGCATGGCGTTTGAAGTACCCATCGTCGTCATCGTGTTGGCGCGCATGGGTATGGTGACCATTCAGCAATTGAAAGACTTTCGTGGTTATTTTGTGGTGCTGGCGTTCATCATCGCAGCCATCGTGACGCCGCCAGATGTGGTGTCACAACTTGCGCTGGCAATTCCTATGTGTTTACTTTACGAGATCGGTATTTGGGCGGCGCAGGTCTTTATCAAGCACACACAAGCGCCAGTCGACCCTATCGAGCCGACGTAAGCTACAAAAAATAGCAGGACTTTCGGTATTCTGGCTACAATAGTGTATTGGTTGACGTTTACGTAAACGTCAACTGCTGAATCAGCGATCGAATACGCCATCGGAGACACGCCATGAACCTGCCCGGACTCAATTTCCAACTCGGTGAAGACATCGACGCCTTGCGCGATGCGGTGCGCGAGTTCGCCCAAGCAGAAATTGCCCCCCGCGCTGCTGAGATCGACAGCACCGACCAATTCCCCATGGATTTATGGCGAAAAATGGGTGATTTGGGCGTGCTCGGTATCACCGTATCCGAAGAATACGGTGGCGCAAACATGGGCTATTTGGCGCACATGATCGCCATGGAAGAAATCAGCCGCGCCTCGGCCTCTGTAGGTTTGAGTTATGGCGCGCATAGCAACTTGTGTGTCAATCAGATCAAACGTAACGGCACGCCAGAGCAGCGCCAAAAATACCTGCCCAAACTCATCAGCGGTGAACACGTGGGTGCTTTGGCGATGAGCGAGCCCGGCGCGGGCAGCGATGTCATCAGCATGAAGCTCAAAGCTGAAGACAAGGGAGGTTATTACCTGCTCAACGGCAGCAAGATGTGGATCACCAACGGCCCTGATGCCGATACGCTGGTTGTTTACGCCAAAACTGAACCTGAGCTGGGTGCACGCGGTGTGACGGCCTTTTTGATTGAAAAAAACATGCCCGGCTTCTCAGTCGCTCAAAAATTAAACAAACTCGGCATGCGTGGTAGCCATACCGGCGAACTGGTGTTTCGGAATGTCGAAGTGCCAGAAAGCCACATTTTGGGTGGACTCAACAGCGGTGCCAGAGTGTTGATGAGCGGTTTGGACTATGAGCGCGCTGTGCTCACCGGTGGGCCTTTGGGCATCATGCAAGCTGTGATGGACAACGTGATTCCGTACATCCATGACCGCAAGCAGTTTGGCCAGAGCATCGGCGAGTTCCAGTTGATTCAGGGCAAAGTGGCTGATATGTACACTTTGCTGCAAGCGGGGCGCTCGTTTGCTTACACAGTCGCCAAAAACTTGGACATTCTGGGCACAGAGCATGTGCGGCAGGTGCGCAAGGATTGCGCCTCAGTCATTCTGTGGTGTGCTGAAAACGCAACCAAAATGGCGGGTGATGGTGTGCAAATTTTCGGCGGCAACGGCTATATCAACGACTACCCGCTGGGCCGTTTATGGCGTGACGCTAAACTGTATGAAATCGGTGCCGGTACCAGCGAGATTCGCCGCATGTTAATTGGTCGAGAATTGTTTGCTGAGACAATGTAAATACACAGTTTAAACACAGCTCAACCATTCATTTAAAACAAACATGCCAGCATCAATTCAAGATTTATTTACCCACAACCGCGCTTGGGCAGCCGAGATGGAGCGCGAGCGGCCGGGGTTTTTTACGAATCTCAAAAGTCAGCAAAAACCCAAATACATGTGGATTGGCTGTTCTGACAGTCGCGTTCCGGCCAATCAAATCACGGGTTTGGAGCCGGGTGAGGTGTTTGTGCATCGCAACGTCGCCAATGTCGTCGTGCATTCCGATTTGAACGCACTCTCAACCATTCAGTTTGCGGTGGAAATGCTGAAAGTTGAACACATCATGGTGGTCGGGCACTACGGCTGCGGTGGCGTGCAGGCGGCACTGGACAATGTAAGGATTGGTTTGGCGGATAACTGGATCCGGCACATTCAAGACGTGCGCGACCGTCATCGCCATTTGTTGAATAATTTACCAACAGAAAAAAGGCTAGATGCCTTGGTCGCCTTGAATGTGGTTGAACAAGTTATCAATGTTTGCCAGAGCACGGTGTTGCAAGACGCATGGGCGCGTGGGCAACACATCAGCGTGCATGGCTGGGTTTACGGTGTGCATGATGGGTTGTTGCAAGACCTGCATATCACTGTATCAGGCCTAGATGGCTTGGAAGCACTTTATGAGGCCGCAGTAGAGGCTATTTCCGCCTCTAGCCGGCAATAATATTGCCTAAGTTGCTATTAAAAATATAGCAGTATCGGAAATAGTTTTTATTTAGGAGAATTCCCATGTCTGAATCTATCGTTATCGTCTCTGCAGCGCGTACCCCCATGGGTGGTTTTCAGGGTGATTTTTCCAGTTTGGCCGCGCATGATTTGGGCGGCGCAGCCATCAAAGCCGCCGTCCAGCGCGCGGGCATTTCGGGCGATTCTGTCAATGAAGTGCTGTTTGGCAACTGCCTGATGGCAGGTCAAGGCCAAGCGCCCGCACGACAAGCGGCGTTCAAGGGTGGATTGCCCATCAGCGCGGGAGCGGTTACTTTGTCCAAAATGTGTGGCTCTGGCATGCGCGCCGCCATGTTTGCGCATGACATGTTGTTGGCGGGTAGCGCAGACGTTATCGTAGCCGGTGGCATGGAAAGCATGACCAATGCGCCACATTTGTTGCCCAAAGGCCGCAGTGGCATCCGCATCGGTCACGGTCAAATTTTTGACCACATGATGCTGGACGGCTTGGAAGATGCCTACGAAGCAGGTCGTTCCATGGGCACGTTTGGCGAAGACTGCGCCGCCAAATACAACTTCACCCGTGAAGCACAGGATAAATTCGCCATAGCCAGTGTGGAACGTGCCCAAGCAGCTACAAAATCAGACGCATTTGCAACCGAGATCACGCCGGTGACCGTCAAAGGCCGTGCTGGGGACACCGTCATCAGCATCGACGAAGGCCCGGGCAAGATCAAGCTCGACAAAATCACCAGCCTGCGCGCTGCATTTAAAAAAGACGGCACCATCACGGCGGCGTCCAGCTCTTCCATCAACGACGGCGCAGCGGCGCTGGTGTTGATGCGTCAAAGCACGGCTGACAAAGGTGGTGTCAAGCCGCTGGCACGCATCGTCAGCCACGCCACCCACGCACAAGAACCGAATTGGTTTGCCACTGCACCGCTGGGTGCCACCCAAAAGGCCTTGGCCAAAGCGGGTTGGACGGCCAAAGACGTACAGCTGTGGGAGATCAACGAAGCCTTTGCCGTTGTTCCCATGGCCTTGATGACGGAGTTGTCCTTGTCGCATGAGATTGTCAACGTCAACGGCGGGGCTTGTGCGCTGGGTCATCCGATTGGCGCGAGTGGTGCACGTATCGTGGTGACGCTCATACACGCCTTGCAAGCGCGCGGCCTCAAACGCGGTTTGGCGACGCTGTGTATTGGTGGTGGAGAGGCCACAGCCATGGCGATTGAGTTGATTTAATTCTGTGCATAACTTATGTTGTTAAGCCAAGACCAAGAAATGATCCGCGACGCGGTTCGTGCGTTCGCGCAAGAACAGTTGTGGCCACAAGCTGCCAAGTGGGACAAAGAGCACCATTTCCCCAAAGATGTTCACAAAGGATTGGCTGAACTGGGTGCGTACGGCATTTGCGTCCCAGAAGAATTTGGTGGGGCTAATTTAGATTATTTGACCTTGGCGGTGGTGCTGGAAGAAATCGCCGCTGGCGATGGTGGCACCAGCACAGCCATCAGCGTGACCAACTGCCCCGTCAACGCGATTTTGATGCGCTACGGCAACCCTGAGCAAAAGAAAAAATGGTTAACCCCGCTGGCACTGGGCGCGATGCTGGGTGCCTTTTGCCTGACCGAACCGCATGTGGGCAGTGATGCTTCTAATTTGGCGACTACGGCGAAAAAAATTGGTGACAGCTACATCATCAACGGTGTCAAGCAATTCATCACCAGTGGTAAAAACGGCGATGTTGCAATCGTCATCGCCATGACCGACAAAGCCGCGGGTAAAAAAGGCATGAGCGCGTTCATCGTTCCCACCAACGCGCCAGGCTATGTGGTGGCGCGGCTGGAAGACAAGCTGGGCCAACACAGCAGCGACACCGCACAGATCAACTTTGACAACTGCCGCATCCCGGCTGAGAACCTGATCGGACAAGAAGGCGAAGGCTACAAAATCGCCTTGGGCGCTCTGGAAGGCGGTCGTATCGGCATAGCAGCACAAAGCGTCGGCATGGCACGCAGCGCGTTTGAGTGCGCTTTGGATTACGCCAAACAGCGTGAAAGCTTTGGCCAAGCCATCTTCAACCACCAAGCCGTCGGCTTCAGATTGGCCGATTGCGCCACCCAGATTGAAGCGGCGCGTCAGCTGATCTGGCATGCTGCTGCTTTGCGTGACGCAGGCAGGCCATGCCTGAAAGAAGCCGCTATGGCCAAGCTGTTTGCCAGCGAGATGGCCGAGCAAGTGTGCAGCGTAGCCATCCAAACACTGGGTGGCTACGGCTATGTAAGCGATTTCCCCGTTGAGCGGATTTACCGCGATGTGCGGGTGTGTCAAATTTATGAAGGCACCAGCGATGTGCAAAAAATCATCATCACCCGTGCTTTAGCGTAGTTTTAAATAATTTTTTAGGATTAAAAATGGCAATTACCAAAGGTTTTCGTGTTTTAGTTGATGAGGCAATGGCGCAGGTGAAAACCTATACCGTGGCTGAAGTCATGGCTAAAAGTATCGATAAAAACGTACAAATCGTTGATATTCGTGATGTGCGCGAGCTCAAAGCAGGCACCGTTACCAACAGCCTGCATGCGCCGCGCTGCATGCTGGAGTTTTGGGTAGACCCCGAATCGCCGTACCACAAGAAGATCTGGGCGGACGATAGCAAAGAATTCATCCTGTTCTGCGGCGCGGGTTGGCGCAGCGCTTTGGCGGCTAAAACCCTGCAAGACATGGGCATGACCAATGTGGCGCATATCGACGGAGGCTACGAAGCTTGGGTCAACGCTGGCGGTCCAACTGAAACTTTGGAAGAGCGCAAAGCCAATGCATGAAGAAACCATGCTATTGCGGTGTAATTTACGTTAAATATACCTATAAATGTGACTCTAGCCGGCGTATTTATTGCCTAAGGTGCTATTAAATGTATAGTAAATTTGAAGCGGTTCTTTTTGATTGTGATGGTGTGTTGGTCGACAGCGAACCCATCACCAACGGCTTGCTGCGTGACATGCTGGAGGAACAGGGCTGGAACTTGACGCCTGAAGCCTGCTTCCAGCATTTCGTCGGCAAAGCCGTGATGGATGAAAAGTTGGCAATTGAGGCCAATACTGGCAAACCTTTGACCGAGGCCTGGATGACCGCCTTCCGAGCGCGGCGTAACGCGGCGTTGGAGGAGCAGCTGCAGGCGATTCCTAATATTCACACTGCCATTGAGCAAATTCATTTGAATTTTGAGGGGCGCATCGCCTGCGCTTCGGGCGCTGATAGGTTCAAAGTTGAACTGCAGCTCGCCAAAGTAGCGTTGATGCCCTATTTTGAAGGCCGCATCTTCAGTGGGCACGAAATGCCGCGCTCCAAACCGGCGCCAGACGTGTATCTGGCGGCAGCAAAAGCTGTTGGCGTACATCCCAGTCGCTGCGCGGTGATCGAAGACACGGTGACGGGCGTCATGGCGGGCGTGGCGGCGGGTTGCTTGGTATTTGGCTACGCTCCGCCACATCTCCTAACCACCGAGCATGCGGTTTTGTTGGCTGCAGGTGCTAGTCATACGTTTACGGATATGCTGCATTTGCCGAGTTTGCTGAACCAAAAGATGGCACAATCCACGTTTAGTTGACGTTTACGTAAACGTCAATCAACCAGTGTTTCTAATTTCGTAAACCAACAGCGCAAACCTACCATGCCCGTCCTGGAAACCAAACTCAACGCCCGTTCCGCCGATTTTGTCGCCAATGCCGCCGCGATGCGGGCTTTGGTTGATGATTTGAACGCCAAAGTCAACAAAGCGGCACTGGGTGGCGGTGATGCGGCGCGGGTCAAGCACACGGCGCGGGGAAAATTGTTGCCACGTGACCGGGTACAGATGCTGCTGGATCCCGGCACGCCGTTTTTGGAGCTGAGTCCACTGGCCGCCTACGGCATGTACCCCGACAAAGACGGCACGGACAGCGCTCCGTGCGCTGGGGTGATTGTCGGCATTGGTCGTGTCAGCGGCATTGATTGCATGATTGTCTGCAACGACGCCACCGTCAAAGGCGGCACCTACTACCCACTCACCGTCAAAAAACACCTGCGCGCGCAGGAAATTGCGCAGCAAAACAAGCTGCCGTGCATCTATCTGGTCGATTCGGGCGGGGCGAATTTGCCCAATCAAGACGAGGTGTTCCCGGACCGCGACCATTTTGGCCGCATCTTTTTCAACCAAGCCACGATGAGTGCCGAGGGTATCGCCCAAATCGCGGTGGTCATGGGCAGTTGCACGGCGGGCGGGGCGTATGTGCCCGCCATGAGCGACGAGGCCATCATCGTCAAAAACCAGGGCACCATATTTTTGGGTGGCCCGCCCTTGGTCAAAGCCGCTACGGGTGAAGTGGTGAGCGCGGAAGACTTGGGGGGCGGCGATGTACACACCCGTTTGTCCGGCGTGGCCGACCATCTGGCGCAAAACGACATGCACGCTTTGGCTATTGTTCGCCAATCCATCAAGAATTTGAATAAAAAGAAGCATCTAGCCGGCGATTTAATTGCCTCAGCAGCTCCTAAATATGTAGCGTATGAGCTGTATGGCGTGATTCCAACGGATACCCGCAAGCCCTTCGATGTGCGTGAAATCATCGCCCGCGTCGTCGATGGCAGCGAATTTGACGAGTTCAAAGCGCGTTACGGTGCGACCCTGATCTGCGGTTTTGCGCGGATTGAGGGTATGCCCGTCGGCATCATCGCCAACAATGGCATCTTGTTCAGCGAATCAGCGCTCAAAGGCGCGCATTTCATTGAGCTGTGCTGCCAACGCAAAATCCCGCTGGTGTTTTTGCAGAACATCACCGGCTTCATGGTCGGTCGCAAATACGAAAACGAGGGCATTGCGCGGAATGGCGCGAAGATGGTCACCGCCGTTTCGTGCGCGCAGGTGCCCAAGTTCACCGTCATTATCGGCGGCAGTTTTGGCGCGGGCAACTACGGCATGTGTGGCCGCGCGTTCGAGCCGCGATTTTTGTGGATGTGGCCGAACGCACGCATCAGCGTGATGGGCGGCGAGCAGGCAGCGAGCGTGTTGGCCACGGTGCGACGAGACAATATTGAAGCCAAAGGCGGCACCTGGTCGAAGGACGAAGAAGAAGCCTTCAAAGCCCCGATCCGCAATCAGTATGAGCGCGAAGGCCACCCGTACTACGCCACCGCGCGACTTTGGGACGACGGCATCATCGACCCTGCGGACACGCGGCGGGTGCTGGGTTTGGGCTTGTCAGCGAGCTTGAACGCGCCGATTCAAGAAACAAAATTCGGCGTCTTCCGGATGTAATGCAATGAACACATTAAAAATCGAACGCGACGCCCGCGGTGTGGCGATGGTCGCACTCAACCGTCCCGACGTTCACAACGCCTTTGACGAATTGATGATTCGTGAGTTGATCGAGGCGTTTCGTGATTTAGGTGCAGATGACGCCGTGCGCGTAATCGTGATTGCGGCTGAGGGCAAGAGCTTTTGCGCGGGCGCGGATCTGAACTGGATGAAGCGCGCCGCCGAATACGACGAAGACCAAAATCGTGAGGACGCGGGCGAACTCGCGTTGATGCTCAACGCGATTTATGCCTGCCCCAAACCCGTGATTGCGCGGGTACATGGCAATGCGTTTGGCGGCGGTGTGGGTGTGGTTGCAGCGGCCGACATTGCCATTGGCGTGGCCGATGCGGTGTTCTCATTGTCAGAGGTGAAGCTCGGCATTATTCCCGCGGTCATCAGCCCGTATGTGATCGAGGCGATGGGTGCGCGCTATGCGCATCGCTACTTTATTTCGGCCGAGCGGTTCACGGGTTCTGAGGCGTATCGCATTGGTTTGCTGCACGATC
>JAYUCJ010000009.1:0-2247 GCA_043740415.1 Polaromonas sp.
AAGCCAGCGACATGGCTCATAAAATACAAAGCATGAAACAAGCAGCATTGAAGTTGAATCTGAACCTCAAAAAGACACGCAAACAAGTCTTCTTGGAACAGATGGAACAAGTCATACCCTGGGGTGATTTGGTTGAAGTGATTGCCCCGTACTACCCCGAAGGCAAGACAGGCAGACCACCATTTTCTTTACAAACCATGCTACGCACCCACTTCATGCAGCAATGGTTTACCTTGTCAGATCCAGCCATGGAAGAAGCCTTCTTTGACACCCCACTGCTGCGAGAGTTTGCCCAGCTTCAAGAATTTAGCCGCTTACCCGACGAATCGACCATCCTGCGCTTTCGTCATAGGCTGGAGAAGTACAAACTGGCGGAACAAATCCTCGCCACCGTCAACGAACTCTTGACCCAACGCGGTCTACTGCTCAAAGCGGGCACCGCCGTAGATGCCACCTTGATAGCCGCCCCCTCATCGACCAAGAACAAAGACCACGCCCGTGACCCCGAGATGCATTCGAGCAAAAAGGGCGAGCAAATGTACTTCGGCATGAAAGCGCACATTGGTGCGGATGCCCAGTCTGGTTTGGTGCACACAGTTCGTGGCACATCAGGCAACGTGCATGACATCGTTGAGGGCAACAGTTTGCTGCACGGACAAGAGAGCGTCGCCTTTGGCGATGCAGGCTACCAAGGCATTGAAAAACGCGCAGACGCCAAACCCAACATCAAGTGGCACATCGCCATGCGCCCGGGCAAGCGCAAAGCGCTGAACAAAAGCAATGAAGCAGATGCCCTGATAGACAAGGCAGAGAAGCTCAAGGCAGGGATTCGAGCCAAAGTGGAGCACCCGTTTCGGGTGATCAAGCGCCAGTTTGGTTATGTGAAGGTACGCTATCGTGGTTTGAAGAAAAACACAGCACAGCTGATCACACTGTTTGCGCTGTCCAATCTGTGGATGGTACGCACAAAATTGATGGCAGGCGCAGCATGAGTGCGCCTAAAAACAGGGCAAAAGCTCTGCAAAGGACGAAAATGATCCGTATTGGCCGTAAAACCGGCAGAATTTGTGGAAATTGTTCGTGAAATCCCATCATTTGAAAATTAACGCACCGCTATTGCAATTGGCTGCGGGTTATTCAGAGCTTCCTTAAGCTCTCTAAGGCTATGACTTCATCGGTGTACAAAGTTGAAAATATTCAATAAATATGGCTCTAGCCGGCGTAGTTATTGCCTAAGATGCTATGAAAAGTATAGTAAATTGAGGGGTTTGTAAACTTGAGGTCACAATCTGTGACATCAAGTTTGGGTGGCTGCTGCGTTTTAAATCCTTCTTTTCCAAAGTGAGAGGTAAGAATTAAAGCTGTACAAAATTACAGTCATCACGTAAAATGATTGCACCATGAATCAAGCCACTTCTTCTCCCAAAGCCGAGTTATCTCCGCAAGTTTTAGCGGGGCGAATACTGGTTATTCGGGGGCAGCGGGTGGTTTTGGACTCGGATTTGGCGCAGTTATATGAGGTGGAGACCCGCGCTTTTAACCAAGCAGTGAAGCGGAATTTAAAGCGGTTTCCGGCTGATTTCATGTTTCAGTTGACTGAGCTTGAATTTGAATGTTTGATATCACAATCTGTGACATCAAAGCAAGGGCGAGGCGGTCGGCGCAAGTTGCCTTTGGTCTTCACTGAGCACGGCGCTATCATGGCCGCTAGCGTGTTGAATTCTGAGCGGGCGGTGCAAATGAGTGTTTATGTGGTGCGCGCTTTTGTGCAATTGCGTGAGCTGATGGTGGATCATAAAGTGCTAGCTGATAAGCTGGACGCCCTAGAGCGCCGTGTTTCGCACCACGACAATTCACTGGTGGCATTGATAGACGCCATTCGCGCTTTGACCGAACAGCCTAAACCAGTCAAACGCCCGATTGGATTTACCGCAGATGTGCTAAAAAACAAGTAAATTTGACTCTAGCCGGCGTATTTATTGCCTAAGGTGCTATTAAAAATATAGTGAATTAAGTATCCAACTTCGTTTAGAATCAAAATTTTGTAACTGGAGAACACGATGGGTGTACTGATTGCTGGGCTGGTTATTTTCTTGAGTCTGCACTCTGTGCGCATCGTGGCTGACGGTTGGCGTACCGAAAAGCTGGCGCAATGGGGCGAGGGGGCTTGGAAGGGTTTGTATTCTGTGGGCTCCATCGTCGGGTTTACGCTGATTGTCTGGGGCTACGGGCTGGCGCGGCAGCAGC
>JAYUCJ010000010.1:0-2214 GCA_043740415.1 Polaromonas sp.
GATGCATACGCATCCGGGGAGTGCAACACCTAGTAACCAAGATAACTTGATGACGCAGCAGTTAGGCTTGGATCAGATGGTGATTGGTACGAATGGGACGACAGCCATCATGACGAGCAATCCTAGTAATAATTGGCAGGGGAAGGGGTTTGAGTTTGAGGAGAAAAGGACAATAACGATAGCGTATGGAGGCAGCATTTACGGCGGCAAAGGTGGCGGTGCTCAAACAGGTTTATATCTAACATATGACAAGGATTCACCGAGTTTGCTTACTGACCTTGGTTACTATAAAACAATCGAATCAGGAAATGGTATTGGAATAATGGGTGTGGGTATCCAGGGAGGCGTAGTACTAGGGGATAAGGACACTCTGTCTGGCACTTCATACAATACGAATGCATCAGGCTTTGGTGTTTCTGGCACAGTAACAACAGATGGAAAAGGCAACGTCATTGCTGTTAGTGGAGGGCCTGGTGCTAATATAGGCGGTGTATCTCGTACAGAAGCAAACACAACTGCTACAAGCTTTGTTACTGGCTCAGATGGAGGCACGGTAAGTGTTGACACCATGGGCAATAGTACTGGCTCATCCCAACCATAACATGAAACTAACTAAACTATCGCCCAGAAATCAACTTCGATTTTTATCGATCTTTATGGGGGGCATTTTTTTTATATGTTTGAATTCGATATCTTCTATTGACAATGTACATGCTCAACACGTACTGATTGCAGCATTAATTATCGGACTATTTATTGTTGGCTTGTTGGGTAGCTGGAAAATAAGGTGTCCCCAATGCAACGACAAAATCATTCATCAAAACAGCTCTAAATATGTGTGGTTGAATGGCAGCACTTTATTTTCAGCGCCGTGTCAGCGGTGTGGCTATGATTTGGATAAATCTGAAAAATCTGAAATTTGAGTCGTTAGAGGCTATAAAAAACTACCTCTATAGGCGGTTTTCTTTTTGCTTTTTTTTATGTTGATAAAATATGTTATCGACATAAAAATCTCTGCGATACGCGTAATATAAATTGGGCAGTTGCAGATTTTTAAATTTGGTGTGCAATCACTTTAAACCCGCGCAGCATCATTTCCACCGACACCGCCACCAAAATCAAACCCATCAGCCGCTCCACGGCGACAACCACGCGCTCACCCAAAACGCGTTGAATCCGCTCTGCCAGCACCAACACCACAGCGCACACTGCCATGGTGATGCACAGCGCGGCAATCCATTCCAGCTTGCGCTGCGGCGCTTGGCTGACCAGCAGCATCACCGTAGCTAGCGCAGATGGCCCCGCCAGCGCAGGAATCGCAAGCGGCACGATCAAGGGTTCACCCACAAATTCCTCTTCAGCATGCACAGCTGAGGGGAAAATCATCTTCAACGCGATCAAAAACAAAATCACACCACCGGCGATTTGCAGTGACAAATCACTCAAATTCATCAGCGTCAAAAAGTCTTTGCCAAAAAACATGAAACCCAGCAGCAGCAAAAAAGCGATCATCACCTCGCGCACGATCACCAAAGTACGCCGCTCGGGCGATACATGACGTAGTGATCGCGCAAAAATCGGGATATTGCCGACTGGGTCGGTGATCAAAATCAACAAAATCGTCGCTGAGGTGAGGGTGTAATTCATTCCTGCATTATGGTCAAAAAGGCGCATTTCTCGTTCAAGATTCGGGAAAACCGAAACTTTGGCGATAACTTCGGTGATAATTTATCGATGTTCAGTGACGCCCTGCTCCAAACTCTGCGCCGCGCCACAGCGCTCGCGCGTTGGGTGTTGCTGGGTTTTGTGCTGTCATTGGGCGTCGCCATCGCGTCCCCCATCGTCAACCCGCAGGCGACGCAGCTGATTTGCTCGGCCTCGGGTGGCATGAAAGTCATCGTCACCTCGGCAGATGGCAGCACCGAAGTCGCCAGCCAGAGCATGGACTGCCCGCTGTGCGTCAGCATCATCGCGCCGCCGCCGGTGCTGAAAAGCGGGTTCGAGCCCGTTCAAGCCCCGTCCTACGCGCTGCAGCCCATCCCTGCCGCCACCATTGCCCAGCGCACCGCCGCACCCCCGCCTGCCCGTGGGCCACCTGAGTTTCTTTGGGCTATTAAATAAGGGTCTTAGGAAGCAAACATGTAATCAATACATGCTAACTTCTTGAAATGAATAGTAAAAATAGGTATTTCAACCGTTCTAAACTTAGTGAAG
>JAYUCJ010000011.1:0-42184 GCA_043740415.1 Polaromonas sp.
GACATGTCGACAACGATTCTGCTGCTGCTTTCTTGGCTACTTCGCTTGGCTTGAAATCGTTTCAACAGCTAATGGTGACATAGCCTAAATAAAATAGCACCTTATGCAATAAATACACCGGCTAGCGCCATATTTACACCGATATTTGCACGGTCTGCCCCGTCCGCACCACCATATCAATCAACGCATCAACCGTGAAGTTGCTGTTTTTATGGCGAATCACATCTGACACGCGGGGGCGGGAGATGCCTAGTACTGTCGCGGCTTTGGCTTGGGTTAGTTTTTCAGAAACAATCCACGTCGCCAAAGTATCCATGAGCTGCGCTTTGATAGCGAGTTTTTTGGCGATGGCTTTTTGCGATTGCTCAAAGAGTGCAGCAGCCTCGGCAGGCTCAAAGCCCAAATCTGCGAACACATTGCCACCGACTGGGGTAGTGTGACCGGCTAAGTTATCTGGCGCTGCAACTTGCGTTGTGGTGTTTTTGGTTTTCATATCGGTCACTAAATTGTATCAGTACTTATACAAAATGATGACTTAAAACCGAATGAGCTAATCGAAAATTTCCGTTCGGACTGAGCTTGTCGAAGTCTTTAAGAACCCTTCGACAGGCTCAGGGCGAACGGGAGTGAGTAGCTGAATTACTATGCTTTTAATAGCGCCTTAGGCAATAAATACGCCGTCTATAATAGAATAGACTTAAAAAATTACCATTAGACGAAGTACAAAGCAATCCGATCAGTCGTCCAAGTTGCAACGCCGGAGCCAAAGAAATCAGCATCCTCTGTCCACACGGGGCAATCAATCGTCATTGCACAGGCTAGTACTGGCCAATCGTCTGCATCGCGAATGGCTATACGCTGCAAGGCTTGTTGTTGCAAACCAGCGTAAAGTTCAAACTCAATGGGCTGAACAAATGCCTCAAGCGTGTCTAGCATGGTCATAGCTGCAGCGCTGTTGACACCACGCTTTTCTAAGAGCGCTGGCAAATACTTTCGAGCGTCGGCATAGGCCACATCTGGCGCAAAAAATTTGACCGTGGCAGCATGCTCAACAATCAAACCTCGTACACGTTTGCCTAAAACTGCGCGAATCAAAATATTGGCATCTAATACGACTGCTTTATTGTTCATACGGTCTTAAAGATGCCTCAAGATAACTTGTCAAGCCGCTTTTACTTTTAGCTTTTTAGAGCCAACGACAACACTACTAGCTTGCGTACGAGCAGCTTTAAAGTCACTCACCACCGCTTCTACATCCACAGCCCGCGCTGCCAACATCTGATCCAGCGTCTTGCTAGCTTTGCGCAAAGCCGCCATGTCAGCATCAGCCTGCCCCTGCGTAGGAATGAAATACCCGACCGTATGCCCATGCCGCGTCACCGCCACAGGTGTGCTCGTGGCGATGTACTCAGCCAAGTCCGACCGAAATTCCCGAATACCCACTCTAGTAGCTTCCATGATTTTTACCTCCAGTTATGCCGATTTGTGAATCATTGTGTACACATTTTATGCTTTTAATGCGGTTTAGGCAATGAGGCGTCAGAATCAGCTAGATTGATGGCTTTTGGCTTTTGGCTTGGGTTTGGATATTGACGCTATGTATTTAATAGCATTTTAGGCATATATTACGCGGGCTACAGCCATATTTACACCGATATTTGTACAGCTTTCCCCGTCCGCACCACCATATCAATCAACGCATCAACCGTGAAGTTGCTGTTCTTATGGCGAATCACATCTGACACGCGGGGGCGGGAGATGCCTAGTACCTTTGCGGCCTTGGCTTGGGTTAATTTTTCAGAAACCTTCACTCCGGAAACCCAAGCTGTCATTCCCGCGCAGGCGGGAATCCATGAGGCCTCGTAGATTTCGACACATAGCTATGCACTTGTGCCGTCTTATGGATTCCCGCCTGCGCGGGAATGACAATGACGGTGTAGCAAAGTCTGTGTGTTTCTCTAATGGACAATCTCGGTTTAACTCAGCATCAAAACTGCTAACATTCAATGAATTAATTCATAGCGAGCATCAATATGGCATTCAGCGAGTTTGAAATTGCAAAGATCAATAAAGCGGTCAATGCCTACATTGAAAAGCACCGCCCGCCCGTGCATCTGCGACATGAGATTGATCTGGGCTTTAGGCTGAGTGACCAGAATGTCGAAATTTTCGAGATTCGGCCTGTTTGGCAAGATGAAGGCAAGAAGATGGAGCACTCGGTTGCTAAAGCCACTTTTACTAAAAATCAAGACATGTGGAAGATTTATTGGCTACGTGCCGATTTGAAGTGGCACCGCTATGAACCGCGCCCAGACGTTAAAACGATTGAAGGATTTTTGACGATCGTTGAGGAAGACGAGTTCGCTTGTTTTTTTGGGTAGCAATCTAGCTTAGATTGACTATACTTTTAATAGCTACTAAGGCAACAAATACACCGGCTAATGAAGATTTACCCCTCTAAGTGTGGCTCTTCACCCAACGCACAATATCCGCCGCACCCATCGCCCCAGCCTGACGCGCAACTTCGTGGCCATTCATGAACAGTGCCAGCGTGGGGATGCTGCGAATGTTGAAGCGAGCGCCTAGGTTGGGCACGGCTTCGGTGTCTACTTTGACTAAGCGGATATTGGGTTCTAACTGCGCTGTGGCTTGCTCATAAGCGGGTGCCATTTGCTTGCACGGGCCGCACCATGGAGCCCAGAAATCGACCAAGACGGGAATCTGGTTGCGGCTGATGTTTTTGTCAAATGCGGCTTCGTCCAAGTTGGCGGGGTGGCCGTCAAACAGCACTTGTTTGCAATGGCCACAGGTGGGCGCGCTGCTAAGCTGATCTGTACGAACACGGTTGGTGGTGTGACAATGTGGACAAACGATGTGGCGTGATTCAGTCATAACTTTAGATCAGGGCTGGCGTTTGGATTTCAAGCTTCCCAGTGCTTGCTCACTGATTTTTCATTGATGCGCAGGCTCGACAACAACCTCAATATTGAAAAACTGTCTATATGCACAGCATCCAATACGCTTGCTCAAACGTTATAGATAGAGTCCAATCCCCAAAAACCGATGAAACGAATCACCCTCTCCCTGCTATTTCTGCTTTCAGGCTTTTTCTCCACAGCTCAAGCTGCTGAATCCGCGACCACCAAAGCTGAAATCGCGCATCTGTTCACGGTTTTGGAAACCTCAAACTGTCAGTTCTACCGCAATGGCTCGTGGCATGACGCCAAAGAAGCATCAGCACACCTGAGCACGAAGTACAAATATTTGCAGAATTTGAACCTGGTTCCTTCTACTGAAAAGTTCATCGAACGGGCGGCGACTGAGAGCAGTTTCAGTAACAAGGCCTACCAGATCAAGTGTGCAGACAACTTGGCCCAGCCCAGCGCGCCATGGTTTCAGGCGGTACTGCTGAAGTATCGGAGCACGGTTAAAAGCAAGTAATTTTCAACCAAACAACCGCCACCTAGTCACTATACTTTTAATAGCGCCTTAGGCAATAAATACGCCGGCTACATGCATATTTCGGCATGTTTTCGTCTATAAATCACCTTTTATCAGCCTTTTCCAGCATGGCGGCCATCTCACTGAATCCACGCGCACGGGCGAGTTGCAGCGGGGTTTGGCCTTGGCGGTCGGTCAGTTTCAGGTTGGCACCGGCGTCAATCAGGGCTTTCAGGCTGGCTTGGTGGCGGGTGCCGCCATTGCCTAAAACGACGGCTTCTATGGCTGCCGTCCCATGCAGGTTATTCACATGGTCTAGCGGCGCACCGGCTTGAATGAGCTGACGCACCACACCGTCGTGCCCCAAATGGGCTGCAGCAATCAAGGCCGTGCCGTCCCAGCGGCTGGTGGTTAGCTTGGCGCTGGCACCCAGTTGCAGCAAGACGCGCAAGGTTTCTTCATCGTCCGCCACGGCGGCAATAGTGACGGCGTCGTAGCGATCGTTTTCCAGCTTGTTCAAGTCTGCACCCACTTTGACCAAGGCACGAATAGCCTCGCGCTGTTTCGCAAAGGTTGCCACATGCAAGGGTGTACGGCCGTAGCTGTCGGTAGCATTTACGTTGACCTTATCGAGGGCAGCGGTCGTGCCCAAACGCTGAATCAGCGCCACATCGCCACGCTGGGCGGCGGCATGCAGACCGCTGTAACTGGCAACTTCTGAAGCGCTGGGGGCGACTTGGGCAAGTGCAGGAAGACCTGAAAACATGGCTGCAACGCAGGCTAAAACACCAGTCAAAACACCAACAAATGCCCTGAAAGATGATTTAAATATAGAAATTGATGTGTTAACCCTGAGTCTGAGCAACATGTTGTATCCTATTGAATAGGCTCACTTAGAATGAGCGAGAACCCATAAAGTTCAGCGAATAATGAATGTGTGGGTTAAAAATTAAAACGAGGTAGCCGTCAGTATGATCATCGTCATCGGAAGCTTTATCGCCAAAGAAGCCCAATTCGACACAGCTTTAGCGCTGAGTTTGGCGCATGTGCAGCGCTCGCGTTTAGAGGACGGCTGTTTGATGTTTTCAGTCAACATAGATGCAGAAAACTCGAATCGGCTGGTGTTTGTGGAAGAGTGGCGTGACATGGCCGCACTGAAGACGCATTTCAAAGTGCCCGAATGCATGACGTTTGCCAGCAGTATCAAAGAGTTGGCTGAATCAGAAGCGCCATTGAATATCTATGAGGCCACCTTGCTGAGCGGTTGATCTCATTCATTAAAAGGAGGCCAATATGCCATTACTTTCCACCCTGGAGCGGTTCATAGCCCGTGTTGAGCACAACAAACATGTTGAGGCGATTGAGGAGTTTTATACCGACAACGCCTCCATGCAAGAAAACAACGAGCCGCCGCGCGTGGGGCGCGATGCGTTGGTAGCGCATGAGCGAGAAGCTTTAGCGCAGGTCGCGTCCGTGCAGTCGTGGTG
The DNA here is from genome assembly GCA_043740415.1 of Polaromonas sp. Taxonomy (GTDB): domain Bacteria; phylum Pseudomonadota; class Gammaproteobacteria; order Burkholderiales; family Burkholderiaceae_C; genus Aalborgiella. Next base: position 4,929 of record JAYUCJ010000011.1, read on the forward strand.
CGTGCGCCCTGTGTTTCAGCATGAAGAATATGTGGTGATTCGCTGGATTTTTGAGTTCACGGGCAACGATGGCTCGGTGCGCCGTATCGAAGAGCTGTGCTACCAGCGCTGGGAAGGTGAGCACATCGCTCAGGAGCAATTTTTTTATGACCCCAAGCAGTTTTTGACGAAGATAATGGCGGTATGACCTCATCACTACAGCGCTTTTTAGACATTTTTCAAACCCAACACCCCATCATCCAAGCCCCCATGGCGGGTGTGCAAGACCACCGTTTAGCGGTAGCAGTATCAAACGCAGGCGGTTTGGGTTCACTGCCTGCGGCGATGTTGAGTTTGGATGCTTTGAAGGCAGAATTAACGCAACTCAGCGCTAAAACCGACAAACCGTACAACGTCAACTTCTTCTGCCACACCCCGCCCACCTTCAGCGAAGCGCGTGAGGCGACCTGGCGAACCACCTTAAAACCGTATTACGACGAGCTGGGTTTAGACGTTAACAACATCCCCACTGGCCCAGGTCGTGCGCCGTTTACCCATGAAGTGGCCGATGTGCTGGAAGCGTTCATTCCGCCCGTCGTCAGCTTTCACTTTGGGTTGCCAGCTACTGATTTGATGGCCAGAGTTCGCAGTTGGGGTAGCAAAATCATCTCTTCTGCGACTACAGTTGAAGAAGCACTTTGGCTGGAATCACAAGGCGTGGACGCGGTGATAGCCCAGGGCTTAGAAGCCGGTGGCCACCGGGGGCATTTTTTGAGCCATGATTTAACACGACAACTTGGCACCTTCGCCCTGTTGCCACAGATCGTCAGCGCGGTGAAGATTCCGGTGATTGCTGCAGGTGGCATTGCGGATGCTGCGGGTGTGGCGGCAGCGATGCGTTTAGGTGCATCTGCCGTGCAAGTGGGTACGGTTTATATGCTGTGTGATGAGGCGATGACCAGCCCGCTGCACCGTGCAGCATTGAAAAACAAGAATTTAGAAAGCGCGAATTCGCAGCACACCACATTAACTAATCTCTTCACGGGCCGGCCAGCGCGTGGCATCGTCAACCGTTTGATGCAGGAATTAAGCGCCATTTCAGACAAATCACCAGAGTTTCCACTGGCCACAGGAGCGATTGCCCCACTTCGGACTGCCGCTGAAAAAATCGGCAGTAATGACTTTTCGCCTCTGTGGTCAGGTCAAAACGCCAGCGGTTGCCGTGAGATCGGCGCGGCGGAGCTGACGCGACGGTTGATGGCAATATGACTTTTATTGCCGCTCTCGCGCCAGCTGCGTGTGAATCGAACGCAAGCGTTTAGCCATCTCAGCACAGAGGTTTTGCAAAACTTTTTGCGTGATATCAGGGCGAAGCATACTCAAGGTCTCAAACCGTTCACGGCTTAACACCTGCGAAGACATGACCTCTGTGGCAACGACCGTAGCAGCCCGTGGTGAGCCATCTAAAAAACCCATTTCACCCAAAATTGAGCCTGCACAAACACTGGCAACCCTGATAGCTCCACCGGCAATCACCACATCTGCACGCCCCTGCGTGATAAGGTGCAGGTCACGCGATAATTCACCATTTCTAAATATTGTTGCACCCGTTTCGTAAGGTCGGTTCTCAAAGCAATCACTCATGAGGCGATGCGATTCGCTGTCCAAACCGTCGAAAAACACACTGCTTTGCAAGGTGCTTTGAACTGACGAATTCTCCGTTTGATGCAGGGAGGCGATCAATTGATTTTCACAATACTCCATGGCACGATCCACATCGAGGTAAGAAGCCTTGTCATCAACATGCGCACAATGCACCACCTGCACGCCTTGCTTGTGCGCCATCTGCTCAAACCGCTCAAACATACGCAGCAGCGTGGTATCTTGTGAAACGACGGCGCGCCAGTCAATCACCAACCACTGCGCATGTGGCAACAAAGCATTCAACTCGGCGCGTAATGTGCGTGCAACACCAAAATAAAGAGCGCCTTGCAACCGCACACACTGGATACTGGCGCCGTGCTGGTCAAGCCATTGCGTGTCCTGCCACGAACGTTCGCAGTTGGAGCGCAGCGTTTGCGCCGTCCTCACATCTTTGATGGGGCTCTTGGCATTGCGTTTGGCAAACAAAACCAAACCCAAAATCATCCCTGCCAACAAGGCTGCCACCATGTTGACAAATACCCCCATCAAGGTAACCAAAACCACAATCAACAGGTCTTCACGCTGCAATCCACTCATGGCACGACGCGCACGGGGCATGGCAAGAAAATGCCAAATCCCCAGGCTACTGCTACGGTCATACATACAACTGGCTTCAAATATAAGCAAGCCAATCATGGCCGATTGCGGCACCCAAGCCATGAAGCCGAATGCATAAAACAGCAGCACCAAAACGGCAAACAGGCGTAAAATCGTGCCGTTGATTTCGCCCCCAGAACGCATGGCCGCCAGCGTGCTGGCGGGAGAACCACTCATAGGAACGGCACCCAAGCATGCGCTGACGACTTGGCCTGCAGCAATCCATAGGGTGTCTTTCATGCGCGGTTCGGGTTTGTCATCCGCCTGCGAAATAATTTCAGCAGCCACATTGGTGTTCAAAAAGATAACCACTGCCAATAAAAACCCAGTCACCACAACCTCCATGAGGATGGCTGAGAACGCGGATGACGCGGCATCAAACACCCGCCCATCAAACCATGCCATGGGCAGCGTCCACTGCACCGTGGCTGACATGACATTGGGCAAGGGGTGCCCCATCAAACTTAGCCCAAAAGCAATCGCGCTGGCGGCTGCCAAAGCCAAAATTCCGGCAGGCAAATGCGGTTTACGCAGTTTCACCACAAACGCCAAGGCAAAACAAGCGGAAGCGATAAGTTGTGAAGGCACCCACAATGTAGGCTGATGCTGCACCAAAGCTATGATTTGTTTGACTTGACTGATCACCAAAATCAAAGCGATGGCATTCAAAAAACCGGCAAATACGGGCGCTGGGATAAATCGCGTCATACGCTGCAACCGCATCAGGTAAAAGCAAGGCTGGAACAAAGCTGAAATGATGCAGACTGCGATCACCAGCGTCAGCCGCACAGCGGGTGAATCCACCAAACCCCAGCCGATCAGCTTGGGGGCAAAGCTATCAATGAACCCCACCAACAGCGAAATCTCAAAAAATCGCGCTGAAAAAACCATGGGGCGTTTTGAAAAAGAACCCATGAAGTTGGTCACGGCAACGCCGCAAAACAGCGCCAAGATCATGGGCGCAATTATATTTGGGCCAATTTTGTAACTGATCCATACGATAGCTCCCAAACCGATGGGCACGGCGCTGCTGAGCGCTTCAAGTGCTGAAAACAATATTTTCAACATGACAGTAGGTTTGGGTTAGGGTTTGTTGGCTAGCCGCTCACAGCGTGACCAGTTGCCGCAAAAGCTGCGCTTTGAACTGCATCTCGCGGTTACCTTCAATCCGCAACAGCTGCGCGCCAATCTCGTCCCGGGCTTGGCTTTGCCGGCCCAAAAGTGCCAACACATCGGCTTTGAGACAGGTGAACCACGATTGCCAGTTTTCAAACCCCGTCATCTGCCACATCGCCAGCCCGGCTTCCAGGTCCTCCAAACCTGCGGCAGCCTGACCTAGTTGGGCGGTGGCCCAGCCGCGCACGATGCGACCTATGCCGATAAACTCAGGAAAGCCAAATTGCGACGAAAAGCCGACGCATTGTTCGGCAAATTGCCGTGCCATGTGGTGATCATTGCGCATCGCCGCAATGTTCATGTTCGCCAAGAGTGAAAACCCCATCGAATGCGGCTGGTTCAGCTTTTGTGCCAGAGACAATGCATCCAGCGCATGCTGACGTGCCACATCGGCATCGCCGCAGGCAAAACAAGCCAGCGCCAAATAGAAGCGGCCAAAGACGCCAAAATCCATCATATAGACGGGGTACAAAGCCGCATCGCGCTCAGGCTGGTACAAATCAACCGAGCGCTGCAAGTGCGCGCGAGCCTGCTCCGACTCGCCCAGATGGAAAGCAATCATGCCATTCATGTTGCTGGCGGCCATCACGGCTTCATCGGGGTTGCCGCCTGCCGCTGCAATATCGCTGCTGCCCAAGGTGTGAGCCGTTTCCAGCAACTGTTTGGCCAGCGGTTCTGCAATCTCAAATTCCGCCCTGCCCCAATGGTACAAACACAACCCATAGGTGATCGGAAACTGTCGCGGCTTGCCCGGTATGTCATGGCACAGCGCAAACGCGCGCTTTTGCACGTCACCAAAGGGGGCGCTGCCCGGCCCCATCAACACCATGGTGGTGGGGCCCAGAACGGACAGCAAACCCAGCTCGGCCTCTGACTTGGACGGACCCGCCTCCACCTCTTTGAGGGCGACCAGACCTTCTTTCAAATGCTCAGCCGCCTCGCGCGGTGCACCGTTTTGCAGCGACTGGATGCCCGCTTGCAGCAAATACCGGCTGGCCTCCAGCGCGCGGTTGGCACGCGCCAAGTGGTGCGCCAACAGTTCGGGTGCCCCTTGCGCCAGCACGGCAAACTCGCCCTGCAGGCATTCAACCACGCGGCCATGCAAAGCCACACGGGTTTTCAATAAAATTGAGTCATAGGCCGTGTTTTCAACCAGGGCATGCTTGAACCGGAGTTGGTCCTCGCCCGCCCACAGCAGCAAGCCTGATTCCAGCACAGTGGCCAAATCTGCGTCAAAGCCGGCGGCATCACTCTGCGCCACGGCTGCCAACAAATCCTTAGAAAACGCCTGCCCCAGGACGGCGGCGACTTGTGCCAGTTTTTTTGCGGTGCCCAGACGATCCAGCCGCTCCATCAGCAAGTCAAGCAAGGTGTCGGGCACGCCAAAAGCGGCGCTGCCCATAGACCCCAAAACACCAGCCGCAGGCATGCTTTGTGCATCCTGTACCATCCGCGTCATCTCTTCAATGTACAGCGGAATGCCATCGGTTTTTTGCAGAATCAGATCCACCGCAGCCTCGGGCAAGGCCATGGCGCTGCACAAATGTCGCACCATCTGGCGCGCCGCATGGTCACTGAGTTTTTGCAATTCAAGGCTTGTGACTTGCGCGTCCGAGTGAAAACTGTGCGTGAAACCGGGCCGCGCCGTCATCAGCACCAAGGTGTTGGGCAATTGCTCACTGCCCAAGAGCTTGTCCAGCAGCTCCAGCGAGCTGGGGTCTATCCAATGCAGGTCATCAAACAGCAGCAGCAAGGGCTTCTTTTTCGAAATGTGCTTGAAATAATGGGCAAACACCGACTCGGTCGAACTGATCGGCACTTGGCGCACCAGCTCCGCAAAGTAGCGCATCAGCACCTCTTCAGTCATCGCGAGCTTGGCCGGCGGCGGCATTTCCAAGGGCGGGTAGCGGTTCTCGATCTTGATATCGAGTAAGGCCGCCATCAGCGCCAAATCCTGCGCCTGTGTGATGCCTGCAATGGCCATTTGCGCTTCCAGTTTCTCAATCTGCACCATAACGGAGTCATGGCGGGTAAAACCAGATGCGGCGACAAGATGCTGCACAAACGGGTACAACACGCTGTTGGTGTGAAACGGTGAACATTGCAAGCGCACCGTCAAATGCGGCTCGTCGTGCAGGCTGTCGGCAAATGCCGTGCCCAAACGCGACTTTCCCATGCCGGCCTCGGCCAGCAACAGCGCACCGACGCCGTGGGTGGCCTTGGCGTGCTGCCAGCAAGCATCCAGCTGCGCCAACTCCGCATCGCGCCCGACCATCGGCAGGGAATTGTCGCGCCCGCGCCAGGCCGAGCGGCTGTTCTGTCCCAAGGCGGCGGTCACAGCGCTGATGTGGACCTCGTCCGAGAACCCCTTGAGAGAGAACGAGCCCAGGTCATGGCAGGCAAATTGCGCCCCCGCAATACGTCGCGTGCTGGGGGCGATGGCTACCTGGCCGGGCTGCGCTTCGGCCTGGATGCGGGCGGCCAAATTCGGCGTGGCACCTGCAATTGACATGGCGTCAAGCATGCCCACGGTGACGCGACCGGTCGCCAAACCAATCCGGACTTGCAAGCCCAGTGCTTTGCCGGCTGCGTTTTTCAAATCTTTGATCTCGTCCACAATCGCCAGTGCTGCGTGGATGGCCTGGACGGCATCGTCCTCGCCCGCGATCGGGTAGCCAAAATACAGGTCCACCCCATCACCGACGATTTTGGCCACATGGCCATTAAAGCGTACAGCGATGCGCTTCACCAAGTTGTGGTAAGCCGCTAGGGCATCGAACAGATCTTCAGCATCCATTTTTTCGGTCAACGTAGTGGAGCCGACCAGATCGCAGAACAACACCGTCATCTGCCGGCGCGAAATGTCGTGCTCGGCTCGGGGCATGTCGGCGGCGGTCAGGGTTTGGGCATCCTCCAGGCGTGGCAAAAGCGTGCCGCAATTGCCACAAAATTTGCTCTCAGCGCCCGATTTAACACCGCATTTGGTACAAAACATAGTGAATGAACTCCGATTAAATTCTTCGAAAAAATCAATGCGCCCGAATACGGTCTTTTTGCAAATAGCGGTCAGAGCCGGCTGCGGCATCAAAAGCACCCAAGGCGAACATGACCAGCATGTCGTAGTCCAAAGCCACCGCCCCAGCACCCGCGTTTTGTGGCTGTTTACCGCTGCGGTTTTGAAACCACTTGTTCCAATCGGGTGAACCTGGCGGGTACATCAAAAAGGTGCTGCCATCACGCGGGAAAGTGCGGTTGGGGGATGGGTACAGATTGGCCACAAACGGGTATTGAGCGGTGCCGTGGCAGCTCATGCAGGATGAAGCGCGCTGTTCCGGCTTGGGCAGCATGCCGTCGGTGTAGATCACTTTATGCCGCTTGGAAACATCAATCGGGCCCGACAAGCGCCCTTCCCAGCCCAATTGTTCAAAGGCGTAGGGGGCAGAACCGGCGCGGTTGATCCAGGTCTCTTTCAAAGCCAGTTTGGCCGGATATCGACTCGCCACGTCCGGATCATTGCCCCACATGGCACCCAAAGGCACCAATTTGTCCCAGGTGCTCTTACCGGGGGCATCCGCGTTGTAGACGAAGGTGCTGAAGACCCAGCCGGTTTGCGGCGAGGCTTTGCTGTCTTTGACGATGATGTCAAACTGCATCACCCGCACCGGCAGCAGCTTGGGCTGGGGGGCGGGGTTGCTGAGATCGGCAATCGGCGGACGCCACACATTCCAGATGGTTGAGCCCGCCACCACCGGCCACTCTTCGGGCGTAGCGCTCACGGCAGCCGCTTTGATGACCATGGCACCCTCGGGGAACTGGGTTGATGCCCGGTTCGGATTGAACGGGTTAGCCCACAATTTCTTCAACATGGTCGCGCTCAAAGCGTCGTAATACACCACTGTGAAGTTTTGCAAAGGCGTTTTCAAGTTGGCAAAGGTACCGGGCGGTAGCACTTGGCCTGAAAACGAACCCAAAATCGCTTCACGGCCACCGGTGGCATCACCTTCCGCCTGCCAGGGCATGTCGTACCAACCCGCTTTTTTAGAGTTCCATTCATTCGGTTTTTCAATCATGTCCCGCATGCTGGGTTCAACATATTTTTTCAAGGCATTCACATAGGCCGGCGCTGTCGCGACTGTGAGCGGCATGCCACTGGTTTGTGCCTGCCAAGTGTTTTTAGGGGCCTGTGCGGGGTAATCAAAGTTAGCCGTGCGGTATGGCCCCTTCCAAAGCCGGGCAGCAGGATCATTCGCGTCATAAGGCGGGTATAAGCCATTGTTTGAGGCATAGGGGTCTGCCGCATGGGCTGTGTGCACCGCCGCAAATAAAGCCAACGAGATCATCAACACATCGCGCAAATGTGTGTTTTTTAACATGGCTTAGCTCCTTGTTGAACCTGTTTTTGTTGGCTTTCCGTCACATAAAACGCTGTTTTTGACAACTATGTCACCATTTACACATGTTTCTTTGTGACGAAATGTGACGGTATTCTAAGCTGTAAAATTACATCTTTGTTGTGATTATTACCATTCAAAGGTCTCTAATGTCTTTATTCTCCGCCGTCGAAATGGCCCCTCGCGACCCGATTTTGGGTTTAAACGAACAATACAACGCCGACACCAACCCCGCCAAAGTCAACCTGGGCGTGGGCGTGTACTTTGACGACAGCGGCAAACTGCCTTTGCTGAAATGCGTGCAATCCGCCGAAGCAGCCATGGCAGCCGCCCCAAAACCACGCGGTTATTTGCCGATTGACGGTATCGCTGCGTATGACACCGCAGTCAAAAGCTTGGTGTTTGGCGCTGATAGCGAACCGGTCACCTCTGGCCGCGTCGCCACCGTACAAGCCATTGGCGGCACCGGCGGTTTGAAGATCGGTGCTGACTTCTTGAAAAAGTTCAACCCGAACGCCAAAGTGTTGATCAGCGACCCAAGCTGGGAAAATCACCAAGCGCTGTTTACCAACGCCGGTTTCAAAGTCGAAACTTACCGTTATTACGACGCAAGCACACGTGGTTTGAACGTCGACGGCATGCTGGCAGACCTGAGCGCCGCACCGGCAGGCACCATCGCCCTCTTGCACGCCTGCTGCCACAACCCAACGGGTTACGACATCAACGCCGCCCAGTGGGACCAAGTCGTCGCCATCTGCAAATCCAATAACTTGGTGCCTTTCCTCGACATGGCCTACCAGGGCTTTGGCTACGGCTTGAAGGAAGACGGTGCGGTGATCCAGAAGTTTGTCGATGCCGGTTTGACCTTCTTCGTTTCCACCTCCTTCAGCAAAAGCTTCAGCCTGTACGGCGAACGCGTGGGCGCTTTGAGCGTCTTGTGCACCGACAAAGCCGAGGCCGATCGCGTCTTGAGCCAGCTCAAAATCGCCATCCGCACCAACTACAGCAACCCACCCACCCACGGCGGCACGGTGGTGGCTGCGGTGTTGAACAGCCCAGAGTTGCGCAAACAGTGGGAAGACGAACTGGCAGAAATGCGCGTCCGCATCAAAGCCATGAGAAGCAGCTTTGTCGAGAAACTCAAAGCCGCCGGCGTCCAGCAGGACATGAGCTTCATCACCACGCAGATCGGCATGTTCAGCTACAGCGGCTTGAGCAAAGACCAAATGGTGCGCCTGCGCAACGAGTTCGGCGTTTACGGCACAGACAGTGGCCGCATGTGCGTGGCTGCGCTGAACAGCAAAAACATTGATTACGTCTGCGCATCTATTGCTAAAGTGATGTGATGTGAACACCTCCCCTGCCCTGCGCGGCGGCCTACTCGCGCTTTTGGCCGCTGCACTTTTTGGCCTAAGCACGCCACTGGTACAGCGCTTTGGGCAGGGTTTGGGAGCTTTTTCAACAGCAGCTTTGCTGTATGCAGGTGCCGCTTTTGTGGCGCTGTGGATGCGCCAACCTGTTGAATTAGAAGCAAAATTAAGACGTGCTGACCTGCCCAGACTGCTCGCCATGGCGGGTTTTGGTGCAGTCATCGGCCCTGTGGCACTGGCATGGGGTTTGCAGCGCACCAGCGGTGCCAGCGCGTCGTTGATGTTGACTTTGGAGGCGCTTTTTACTGTCGTTTTGGCCTGGCGTTTGTATGGTGAAAGCATGGACAAACGGGTGGCGACGGCGATGCTGCTGTTGCTGGCGGGCGGCATCGCCCTGGTGGCAGACCAAGGCTTGGCGGGCAATACGCAATTGCTGGGTCTGCTGGCCGTGCTGGTCGCCACCGCAGCGTGGGGTTTGGACAACACCCTGTCGCGCGGTGTGGCTGAGCGCGACCCTGCCCAAGTGGTTACCGTTAAATCCTCTTTAGGCGCGACAGCCTCCACCTTGCTGGCTGTGTTATTTACCGAACCCATGCCCGGTTTGACTGCTGCTTTGGCGCTTTTGGCGGTGGGCGCGGTGGGTTATGGCCTGAGTTTGCGCTTTTACCTCTTGGCACAACGTGCTTTTGGTGCAGCGCGCACAGGCTCGGTGTTTGCGTTTGCACCGTTCATAGGCGCGATGGGTGCGTTTGCCTTTGGCGACCGCTCTATGGGCTGGATCATGTTGCTTGCAGGGCTGCTGATGCTGGCTGGCGTGGCATTGCATCTGATGGAGTCACACGGTCATCTGCATACGCATGAAGTTTTGGAGCATGAACACGCCCACAGCCACGACCCCAAGTTTGCAGATGGGCACCACCTGCACTCGCACGACGTCATGCCCACCGGCTCCCACAGCCACCCGCATCGCCACGAACCCATGCAGCACACCCACCCCCATGTGCCGGATGCGCACCATGGGCATACGCACTGAAGGTTTTTACCCTTCAAATTGGCATCTAGCCGGCGTATTTATTGCCTAAGGTGCTATTTAAAGCATAGCAATTAAAAATCCTTAACCCGCCTTAATCCGCCTTGATCCCGTTGTCAGCAATCAATTTTTTGTACAAATTGAACTGGTCTTTGGTGGCGCTGCCGAGTTCTGCTGGGCTGGAGCCGCGCAGCGTCAAACCAATAGCGATGAGCTTGTCGCGAGTCTCTGGGTCGGCAAGCGCTTTGCGCATTTCAGCGTTGAGGCGGTCGACGATGTCTTTGGGGGTGCCCGTGGGCACGACCATGGCAAACCACGAGTTGAAGAAGAAATCTTTCAAACCGCTTTCATCGACTGTGGGCACATTGGGGTATTGCGCCAGGCGTTTGTGGGTGGAGACAGCTAGCAGGCGCAGTTTGCCGCCTTGGATCAAGGATGTGACGGTGCCTAGACCTTGAAAAGCGGCGTCCACCTCGCCAGCCGCCACGGCCACGGCTGCAGGCGTGGCGCCCTTATACGGTACATGCTGCGCATGGATGCCTGCGCGGGTGGCAAACAGGGCCATTGCAATGTGCTGTGGGCTGCCATTGCCGCCTGAGCCGTAGTTCAATTTACCCGGTGCTGCTTTGGCGGCTGCGATGAAATCTGCCACAGTTTTGTACGGTGAATCAGTTTTAACGACCAAACCCCACTCGATGGTGGCGGCAAGTGACAGCGGTTCAAAATCGGTCAAGGCGTTCCACGTGGCTTTGGGGTAAATGTGCGGAATCATGGTCAAGACGCTGTCGTTGAATCCGCCCAAGGTGTAACCATCGGGTGCGGCTTTGGCGACGCGATCAGCACCGATCAAACCGGCTGAACCGGCTTGGTTTTCAATCACAATGCCCTGCCCCAGCCCTTGCGACATTTTGGCGGTCAAAATGCGGGCGGCATTGTCCACCGCGCTGCCTGCCGCTAGGGGAATGATCATTTTGATCGGTTTGTTCGGGTAGCCAGACTGGGCTGAGGCTACCAACGAGCCACCCATCAAAGCCACAGTACCTAGTATTTTCGACAACAAACACATGACAAAATCTCCAAAATTCAAAATTAACGTGATTTAAGTAAGTATGCTTATTGTGCCATTCAAGCTGGCTGTCTAACCAAGGTTCTTCAAAGGGCTTATACCTAGTTCAGCCGCCAAAGCATCCAAATCACTCAGCAAATTTGCGGCAATCGGGATGCCAGATTCCGTATAAGTTTTGCGGCGCAGCTCGCTTTGCTCACCTGGCAGCCAAATACGCTCCACCCCAGGCAGGCGCTGGCTATCGTGAATGTCGTTCACCAACTTTGCCACCGCTGCTTTGAAGAACGTCGGGTCGCCAAAGGCTTTGAGGTCAATCACCAAGATGGACTGACCCGTGTTGGTCGGCGTCACGTCATCATGGTTAAAGTCAACCACGTCTTTGCCCATGGCGGCCCCGTTCAAGGTGCCGGCCAGCAAACCGACGATCAAGGCCAAGCCGTAACCCTTGTGGCCGCCAATCGGCAGCAAAAAACCCTCTTCCGCACGTTTCGGGTCCAGCAGCGGCTGGCCTTGGCGGTCAATCATCCAGCCCTCGGGCATCATCTCGCCGCGCTTGGCTTTGGCTTTGACCTTCCCGTAGGCCGCCACGGTCGTCGCCATGTCCAGCACCACAGGCTGCCCGTCCGTGCCGGGTACGCCCACGGCAATGGGGTTGGTGGACAGCAACATGTCCATGCCCCCCCAGGGCGGCAAGTGGTTGGCATTGCCCACGGCGAAATACAGGCCAATCATGTCGTGCGCAATCGGCATACGCGCGTAGAGCGACGCCGGCCCCGCGTGGTTGCTGTGCCGCGCCCCCACCCACGCGACGCCGGCGGTGCGCGCTTTGGCAATCGCCAGCTCAGCCGCGTAGCTCATCACCAAATGCCCCATGCCGTTGTCGCCATCCACCACCGCCATGGCAGCGCGTTCGTTCACGACGTGGATATTCGGCTGTGTGTTGATGCCGCCCACCATGATGCGTTTCACATACGGCACCAGCCGAATCACGCCATGCCCGTCCGAGCCTTGCAAATCCGCCTCCGCCATCAAGGTGGCGACTTTGCTGGCGTCTTGATGTGGCAAACCAGCGGCTTGCAGGCCGTGGGTGATGAAAGTTTGCAGCTGGGTGAAACCAACGACAGGTGAATGAGACGTGTTTGTCATGGATTTATTGTATTACAGCCGAAAAGCACCCTCTAAATTGGCACCTAGCCGGCGTATTTATTGCCTATATTGCTATTTATTCGATAGCATTTTTCAACATCAGGTAGCTGATACCAGCTGCCAAGGCAGCAAACGCAGCGCCCACCAAAAAGGCCACTTGGTAACCCGCATTCAATACTTCTGCTGTGTCTATGCCAGCACCCGCCTGCGCAGCCGTCGTTGCCGCCGCCAAGCTGGCAAGTACGGCCAAACCCAGCGCCCCACCCATCATGAAAGAGGTGTTAACCACGCCAGAGGCTAGACCGGACTGGTCAGGCGCCACATCACCCATGGCCACCAGCAGCATGGGGTTGAACGCAATACCCGCGCCCAAGCCCAGCAGCACCATGCCTGGCAACACATCTTCCACAAATTGCCCCGCAACAGGCGCTCGCCCAAACCAGGCCAGACCAATGGCGGCCAGCAGCAGACCGCATGCCAATGGCAGCTTGTTGCCCCACACCATCACCAGCTTGGCAGACCAGCCCAGCGAGCAGGCTGCCATGATCAAATTAGCCGGTAAAAACGCCAAACCGACCTGCATGGGCGTGTAGTTCAGCACCTGCTGCATGTACATCGCCGAGAGAAAAAACCAGGCAAACATGGCCGCCGCCCACAGCACCGCCACCACGTTGGCGACCGACACGTTGCGCGAGCGGAACAAGCCCAGCGGCATCAGCGGCTGCGCCACCCGCGCCTGCAGCATCAAAAACACCCCAAGCAACACGACCGCAGCGCCCAGCATCAGCAGCGTTTGTTGTGATGACCAGCCCACGTCATTGCCTTTGACAATGGCATACACCGCCAGCATCAGCGCCGTGGTGATGGTTACCGCCCCCGCCACATCCAGCTTTTCACCCGTGGCTCGGCCTGTTGAATCTGGCAGCAGCCGCAGGCACAGCACATACACCGCGATACCAATCGGCAAATTGACCAAGAAAATCCAGTGCCAGCTCAAACTGCTGGTCAGCAAACCGCCCAGCAGCACCCCAATACTGCCGCCACCCGCGCACACAAAGCCATACACGCCCATGGCCTTGGCGCGCTCGGCTGGCACGGTGAACAAATTCATGATCAGCGACAACGCCACCGCGGACACCACCGCCCCGCCCAAGCCCTGCAAGCCCCGGGCAAAAACCAGCATCCATGGCGACTGCGCCACCCCGCAGGCCAGCGAAGTCACCGTAAACAGCGTGATGCCCCCTAAAAACAAATTGCGATGCCCATACAAATCCCCCAGCCGCCCACCCAGCAGCAAAAACCCGCCAAACGTCAGCATGTAAGCATTGACGACCCAAACCAGCGAGGTCTCAGAAAATTGCAGGTCGTTTTTGATGGATGGCAGCGCCACGTTGACGATGGTGGTGTCCAGCACAATCATCAGCACGCCCAAGCACAGCACCAACAGGGCTAGCCAGCGTTGGCGGTTGGTATTTAGTGTCCTCATAGGTGATTAATTTTGGGCTTGTATATTTTTAGTTTAGCGCTAAAGTGGCAAAATGTAATCACTTTTATCACTAGGAGTAACCACCATGAACTACATCGACGCCTACGTAGCCGCAGTGCCCACCGCCAACAAAGAAGCCTACCGCGAGTTTGCCGAAAAAATGGCCGTTGTGTTCAAGAAACACGGCGCGCTCGGAGTGGTTGAAAACTGGGGTGACGACGTGCCAGAAGGCAAATTGACCTCGTTCACCATGGCCGTGAAGCGTGAAGACAGCGAATCCATCGTCTTCTCATGGGTCACCTGGCCGTCAAAAACTGTACGCGACGAAGCCTGGAAAGTCATCATGCAAGACCCCCTCATGCAGGCAGGCGGTCATGCCGCCCTCTTTGACGGCAAACGCATGATTTTTGGCGGATTTCAGACGATTGTTGAGGTTTGAAGTCTGAATGATAAATCTCAACACCACCATCAACGCCATCTCCACCCTCCCCGCCCTGCGCGAACTTTTCCCACCCGTCAACCCACGCTCAGCTTTGAAAGAGCTGCCACTGTTGGACGTGCATGCCACGCGGTTCATCAGCTTGTCGCCATTCGTCGTGATGTCGAGCTACGGCGCGGACGGACGGGCGGATACGTCGCCGCGTGGGGGCGATGCGGGGTTTGTGAAGGTGGTGGACGCTGGCACGCTGTTGATTGCGGATTCGCCCGGGAATAACCGGCTGGATACGCTGGAAAACATCATCGCCACGGGGCAAGTCGGACTGCTGTTCATGGTGCCCGGGGTGGATGAAACGCTGCGGGTGAATGGCACTGCGGTGTTGTCTACCGATGAAGCAGAGCTCAAACTTTGCGAAGACAGCCGCCGTGTACCCAAACTGGTGATTCGGGTGGACGTGCATGCCTGCTATCTGCACTGCGCCAAGGCGCTGATGCGCTCAGACTTGTGGAATGCCGACAAACACCTTGACCGCAGCCAACTGCCCAGCATGGGTGAGATGATGCATGACCAATTGGCGGGCAAAGTGAGCCCAGAGACGGTGGTTGAAACGCAGGAGCAGATGCTGGAGCGGTATCAGGAAACTCTCTAAAAAAGCCTTTAAATCACGTTTTTAATGCCTAAATTGGCACCTGGCCGGCGTATTTATTGCCTAATCTGCTATTAAAAGCATAGTAAACTCCAGGAAAAATTAAGCCGCTTTGCGTAAAACAGGCATAGAAGCGCCGCGTCGGGTGTAACGGAACAGGTCTTTCGGGTCGTCCGCCCAGGGCACCAGCTCAATGTCGATGCCACGCTGGCGCTTTTCAGACTGCGCCAACAGGTAGCGCAGGGTGGAATAGTCTTCCAGCGCGAAGCCGACCGAGTCAAACACGGTGATTTGCGAGTCGATCTCGCGGCCAGCGACTTGTCCAGCCAGCACGCGCCAGAGGTCTGTCACCGGAAAATCCGCCGGCAGTTGCTGGATATCGCCCTCCACCCGCGTTTGCGGCTCGTATTCCACAAACACCTTGGCGGCGCGCAGCACGTCGGCGTGCAGCTCCGTTTTGCCCGGGCAATCGCCGCCGATGGCGTTGATGTGCATGCCGGGCTCGATCATGTCGGGGGTGATGATGGTGGCGTAGGCTTTGTCGGCGGTGACGGTGGTGACGATGTCGGCGCCGCGCACGGCATCAAAGGTCGAATTGGCGCGAATCACCTTCAGCTTCGGGTAGACCGACAAATTACGCACCAACTTGGCGGTAGCTGCCGGGTCTACGTCATACACGGCGATCTCCTCAATGCCCAAATGCGTGTGAAACGCCAGCGCCTGAAACTCGCTCTGTGCGCCGTTGCCAATCAGCGCCATGCGCCTTGCATCGGGTCGTGCCAGCGCCCGCGCCGCCATCAGCGAGGTGGCGCAGGTGCGCAGCGCGGTGGCGATGGTGAGTTCGGACAGCAGCAGCGGATAGCCCGTTTCCACCTCGGCCAGCACGCCAAACGCCATCACCGTATACAGCCCGCGCGCGGTGTTGATGGGGTGGCCGTTGACGTATTTGAAGGCGTAATGCTTGGCGTCAGACACCGGCATCAGCTCGATCACGCCAATGTCAGAGTGGTTGGCCACGCGGGCGGACTTGTCGAAATCTTGCCAGCGGACAAAGTCTTCTTGAATCGTGTCGGCCAGTTCGCCGATCAACTGCGTCACGCCAATGTCGGCGACCAGTTCGGACATGGTGGGTACATCTATAAAACGGGTCATAGCAAGTTTCCTGAAGTGCTTTCAAGCAGTATCCCCGTCATTTAGCGCCGTGTGAAGCACACAAACCGTTCAAAAAGAGAGCTATGATGGTCATATTGCTCACCATGATTGAACACTATGGCTAAAATTGCTATGAAACCAGTTTTGGACAACACTGACCGTGAACTCATAGGCCTGCTGCGCGACGATGCCCGAATATCGGTCGTTACGCTGGCTAAAAAGCTGAAATTAGCGCGGGCAACGATTCAAAACCGCATCGCCAAACTGGAGCGCGACGGCACCATCGTGGGCTACACCGTCAAACTCAAACCCGACGTAGAAGCCCACCGCATCCGCGCCATCATGTGTATCGCAGTCGAAGGCAACCGCGCCCTGGAGGTGCGCCACGCCCTAACGGGCATGCCCAACGTCGTAGCCCTACACACCACCAACGGCCGCTGGGACCTGATAGCCGAGCTGCGCTCAGAGACTTTGGAAGCATTTGACGAAGTGCTGAACGTCATCCGCTTGGCGGATGGGATTGCGACAACGGAGACTAGTATTTTGTTGTCTACTTATAAGATTTGAAGGATGAAATTGGCAATTAGCCGGCGTGTTTGCTGCCTAAGATGCTATATTAATTATAGCAATTCAGATTTCCAAGGTAATCAACATCTGTACGCTGTCGCACAGACAGACCCGCTATCGAGGGCATAGCATCACTAAACAGTTTATCGATTGAGCCTCATGCTCAGTTCACTTCACTTCTATTGAACCAGGAGAAACATATGAACGCATTGACCACCCCACCATCCAACACCGCAGCTGTCGACGAAGACCTTGCCGAGCAGGCCAAGCCCGGGCACGGCATTCCGTCTATGGACACGAGTGTTGCGGCGCAGATTTTGCTGGAACCCGATGAAGCCGAACGCGAGGCCAAAACGGCGCTGACGGGTGGTGGCTTGGTGGCAGGGGCGGCCACGGGCGCGGCCATTGGCGTTGTGGTCGCCGGACCAGTCGGGGTTGTGGTCGGGGCCACGCTGGGTGCCGTCGCCGGCGCACTGGGCGGAGTCGCCGCTGGAGCTGCGGTGAGCTCAGTTGATTCGAACAGCACCGGTACATCAACCGCTGACATCACGCAAAAAAACACAGTACCCGCAGACGCCGTGCGCCTGCACATCGACGACACCGGTGGCGGTGGCCGTCCGGTGGTGCTGATCCATGGCTGGCCGCTGTCAGCCCAGGCTTGGGAGCCGCAGGTGGCTGTGCTGGAAGCTGCTGGCTACCGCGTGGTGGCGTATGACAGACGGGGCTTCGGGCGTTCCGACAAGCCGGAATCAAGCTACAGCTACGACGTGCTGGCCGACGACCTGCAAAGCGTGATGGACCAATGCGGACTGCAGGACGCGACGCTGGTGGGTTTCTCGATGGGCGGGGGCGAAGTGGCACGCTATATCACACGGCACGGCGAATCGCGCCTGCGCAGCGTGGTTTTTGCCGCCGCCGTGCCGCCGTACTTGATGAAGACAGCCGACAACCCCGACGGGCCGCTCATACCTGAAAAGGCAAAAGAGATGAGGCACGCACTTGAGCAAGACCGGCGTGCCTTCTTCGACGAATTCACCCAGAATTTCTTCTCGGCCAACGGTGTGCTGCAGGTCACTGAGGCACAGCGCAGCGCGGCAATCGCTGTGTGCCAGCAGTCGGCACAGCATGCTGCACTGGCGTGCATGGATGCGTTTGGCACGACAGACTTCCGCGAAGACCTGAAAAAAGTGACTGTGCCCACGCTGGTGATTCACGGCGATGCGGACGCGATCGTGCCCTTCGAAGGCTCGGGCCAACGCACCCATCGCGCCGTGCCACACAGCCAACTGGTGACTGTAGGCGGTGCACCGCACGGGTTTAACGTGTCGCATGCGCAGGCGTTCAACGATGCGCTGCTGTCCTTCCTGCGGGTGTGACCGGCGTTTTCCTGCCCAATTTCAGCACCCAAGGATCTGCCATGCCACAAAAAGCCTGGAGCGCCAAGCGCGAACGTCAGTACGCCCATATCAAGGACAGCCTGCTTGAAGGTGGCAAGTCTGAATCCTTAGCCCAAGAGATCGCGGCGCGGGTCGTCAACAAGGAAAGGGCGCAGCACGGTGAATCGGTGACCAGCAGCGCCTCTTCGATCAACGACATGTCTTCAGGGCGGCGTGGTGGCTTGCGCTCCCACCAAGGCTCAGGTGGACGAACTGTGCTCCAGCTTCGCAATGAGGCTAGGCAGCGCGGCCTGAAGGGACGCTCCGCGATGAACAAAGCGCAGCTTGAGGCGGCACTTGCGCGATAACTGCGCCAACGCCCTTTCCGCCTGAAAATAGCGGCTATTAGGTGCAAAATTAGCATCTAGTCGGCGTATTTATTGCCCAAGTTGCTATTTATTTTATAGCAATATTAATATGTTCAGCCATCTGCGCCAACTTGGCAACCGTGTTCATATTCCGCGCCGTACCCGTTTTAGCAGCTGGGATTTTGAGTTTGCTTTGTGCCATGCCTTCACCGTAATGGACGTACAACTCGTTCAAACCCAGCGCGATTTGTTCGTCTTTTTGACCTCTGACGCCAGCGAGCATGGCTTTGTCTGCAGGAGCGTCTAAAAAGATCGCCATCACGCGATTTTGGGCAGCTTTGGGAAAGGGGTTGCCGTCGCGCACGGCTTGCATGTGCGCGGTGGTGCGGATATGGACGCCTACGGGTTTGCCGGCGTAGGTGTGGAGTTGGGCTTCTAAGGCGGTTTTGACTTTTACCTCTGACAGCGCGCTTTGAAACACCACATTGCCGCTGGCGATGTAGGTTTGCACGTTTGTGAAGCCGAGCGCTATGCACATGGCTTTCAAATCGGCCATGGGCAGTTTGCCAGTGCCACCTACGTTGACGGCGCGTAGCAGGGCGATGTAGGTATTCAAGCCGGAATGGCCTTGGGGTCCATCCAGAACGGTTCCCAAATGTGACCATCGGGGTCTGTAAAAGCGCGGCTGTACATGAAACCCAGATCTTGCTTGGGGTTGATGTCGGCCGTGCCGCCGTTGGCTTGGGCGATGTCGTTCATGGTGTCGACTTCTTTGATGCTGTCGACGGACAAGGCCAGCATCACTTCGCTGGACGTAGACGGCGGAATCGGGCGCTGGGTGAATCTGCGCCATGAAGGGTGGCTGTGCAGCATCACATAGATGGTGTCGCTGTAGACCATGCAGGCGGCGGCGTCGTTGGTGAACTGCGGGTTGTTCTTGAAACCCAAGGCGTCGTAAAAAGCCATGGATGCTTTGAGATTACCAATCGGCAGGTTGATAAAGACTGCTTTTGCCATGAAATCACTCCTAAGCTGTTGATTTGATTGATCGATGAATATTTAAATCCCTTTTTTAACCATAGCGACCAGCTGATCCAGCGCCGCGCCCCAGCCGCCTTCAAAGCCCATGGCGGCGTGTTTTTGGCAGCCGGCTTCGTCGGCATGGATGACGGTGGCGCGGTAACGGGTGCCGTTGTCGCCATGCGGCGCCATTTCGACTTTGGCGGTGAACATGAACTCGGTGTCATCGCCGCAGGGCGCGTTCACGGGCGCGGGGCGAAAGCCGGACAACATGGCGTTGGTCCAGACGATGCGTTCGTTTTTGACGGTTTCTAAATAACAACCGGTGTTTGGATACTCTTTGCCTTCAGGCGACATCATGGTGGTGCGGAAGATGCCGCCTGGGCGCACATCGACTTCGGCGTCAATCGTCTTCCAAGGCAGGGGGCAAAACCACTGTTTCATCAGTTCCGGCTCGGTCCAAGCGCGCCACACGAGGTGGGGCGGCACGTCGACGATGCGCTCAAAAGTCAAATCCAATTTGTTGTTGAAGGTCGTTGTCATCTGTTTTCTCCTGTGGTTTGACGGTTGCTTTGGGGTTTTTAGGGGGTTTTTCAGTTTTCACCTGTTTTTTCAGGTTTTTTTTGCGTCTAGCCGGCGTATTTATTGCCTGAGCAGCTATCTTTTTTGTAGTATATTTTGCGGCTTTTGGTGATTTGACTTTGGTAGATTTTGCCGCTGTTTCACTGGCGTGTAACTCAACGAGGTAGGCATCCAATCGATCCAAGCGCCCTTCCCACAGCTGTTTGTACTGATCAATCCAATCGACGGCTTGCTTGAGTTGCACGCCGTCAATCTTGCACGGGCGCTGTTGGGCGTTGATGGTTTTGGTGAGCAGACCGGCTTTTTCTAAGACTTTGATGTGTTTGGAGACGGCGGGCAGGCTCATTTTGAACGGCGCTGCCAGCTCGTTGACGGATGCTTCGCCTTGCGATAGCCGAGACAACATCGCCCGCCGTGTGGGGTCAGCAAGTGCCGCGAATGTGGCACTTAAGGCGTCATTGATGGCGTTGATTTCAAGTTTTGAGTCGGCAGACATTGTCTTTTACCTACAATTTTTTTACCCTACTTAGTAAAAAGGTTAATTAACCAATTCGTTTAATATAAAACGAATTTATTGCGTTGTCAAACCCAAAAATCAAACTATTTAAAAATTTTCGTACACCCGCAAAAAGCTGGCGAATCTGGGTTTGCCGCTAGACGTGAGGTCTCGGTAGGTGTAAGTCACCGTGCTGCCAATGGCGGGGGGATGTTTTCGTTGCGCATCGGATAAACCCGTGCCGAGCTTGAAACGCTGTCCATCCGTGGTTTTGACATCCAAAGCACCCGTCATGCGCGCATATTTGCCTTTGCCGGCAACATGGCCGACGACAACAGCTTCGGCATCCTGCACGGGTTTGAGCTTCAGCAACGCATCGCTACGCCCAGTTGCCACAGGCGAGTTGGCCAAATGCAGCACCAGCCCTTCCCCGCCGCCCTGCACCACGTCGTCCAGCTTGGCTTGCAGCGTGGCGCGGTTGGCGATGGCGGTTTGCTCTATCGCCTGCAATTGTGACCAAGCGGCGGTGTTCACGATGGAATCCAACGACAAGGCGCGGTCTTTGAAATCGCCAGTTCCGCTGGGCAGTTCAAACACCATGTAGTAGACCTTTTGCCACTCCGCATCGACAGGTTTGACCTTGCGAACCGTGCCAGACAAGGCATCAAACTGCCCACGCGCGAGCCACAGCTCGCCGTCCAGCGGTGTTTCGGGCAACTTGGCGGTGAACCAAGCCGGCGCTGCGATGAGCCGCCCGCTGCGAAAACGCAGCACCTTGCCATCCCAAAGCGCCCGCACGCCGTCCAGCTTTTCACTGACCAGATAGCCTGCAGGGTCTATGCTGGCGGGTGCGGTTTTGGCGAGCAGAACGCTGTCTGCCGCGCTGGCTTTGGCGAGCGTGCTGAGTGCGAAACCTGAGCCGGCGAGAAGAGTCAGAAGCCGAATACTGAACGAGCGGCGCTGAATGTTGAAATGATGCATTTATATCGAAAAAAGAGGGGTAAATATGAGTATAGCCGGCGTATTTATTGACTAAGGTGCAATAAAAAATATAGTAAATTAAAACGAAAAAACCAACTAATTCGTCAATGGTAATCGCTTTCACGCTGATGACGTACCGCTAAAACAGTAACAAGAGTATCGTTTTCAATTTCAAACAAAGCGACGTATCCCGATGCGCCGAAGGAAATAACCAGCTCACGTAAGAATGGGCTGTTACGCATGCTTCCCAGCAGATGACCCGTTTGCGCCTTACGACAGGTAAAGGGAAAACTTTCCAACAACGCCATGCTTTTGCGAATGGTTACCAAAGCGAGTCGTGCAGTCGCCAAATCGTGCTCTAGCAAAAAGTCAAACAAACGCTGCAAATCATCCTCAGCCGCCGCTGTGTAGCGAACTTGATAAGTCACAGTTCTGACTTTTTGAGTGCCAAGGCCTCCGCTTTCAGCAACTTTTCCTCTAAAGACTGCAGCACGCTGTCAGAAGAAAAATACGCCTGAGAAGAGCGTGCAGCGTCCCCCGACGCCAAACCCCGCGCGACAAACTCTTGCTGCAGTTGCCGCTCGGCCACGCTGGCGCGGACGGCCTGTTCGACAAAGTTAGACAGCGATTCACCCGCCAGTAGAACGCTTTCAGCTGCACTGCGAAGCGCCGGCGCAACACGCAGAGAGGGTAAAGTAGCGGTTTTCATGGGTGTTTGGACAGGTAAATAACGACAGTAAGATTATGCATTGCATTTGCGATGCATGCAACTAGCTCGACCAATTTCAACTCCAAATCACCGACCGCATCGATATCGAGCCCAGCGTCAAGCTATCGTTAAACGTGTTGATGTTGTCTTTGCTGTCTGCCGCGCCGGCTGAATACAGCAGCGGCAGATAATGGTCGTAGGTCGGGTGTGCCATCTCGGCTAATTTGCCTAGCTTCTGGAAATTGGCCAGTTCGTCGTAATTGCGGTCGGCTATCAGGCCGGCGGTGATGGCGTCGAACTCGATGTTCCAGTCGTACGGTTTGCCGTTGGTCATCATGCGCAGGTTGTGCACGATGTTGCCACTGCCGACAATGAGCACGCCTTGGTGGCGCAAATCACGCAGTTGTTGACCCAACAGCAAATGTTCCACGGGCGCGCGGCTGTAGTCCATGCTGAGCTGCATGATGGGGATGTTGGCATCGGGGAACATGGGTTTCAGGACGGACCAGGTGCCGTGGTCCAAGCCCCATTTGTCCATATCGACACCGACGAAGCCTTTGGGAATCGGTGACACCAACTGTTTGCTCAGCTCCTCTGCCACCGCCGGCGCGCCGGGTGCGGGGTATTGCTGGGCGAAGAGCTCTTGCGGGAAACCGCCGAAATCGTGAATTGTTTTCGGGTTTTGCATACCCGTGAGCCACCAGCCACGGGTGATCCAGTGCGCGGAGATGCACAAAATCAGGCTGGGGGTGGGGTATTTTTTACCTTCGCCAAACTCTGTGCCCAAGGCTTGCCAGCTGCGGCGGTAGGCGTTGTCTTCAATCGCGTTCATCGGGCTACCGTGGCCGATGAACATAAGGGGCATTTTGGGGGAGCTTTTGAGGGTTTTCATAGATCGTTTTGTAGATAGTACCGTGGTGGCGCTTGCATTGAACGCGAACTGACTCATAGCTGACGCCATCAGAGGGGAAATTAACGTTGCTGAGCTTAATATTTGTCGTCTTTTCATCAGGGTCAGGCGTTATTAGCAGAATAAGTCACTTAATTGTAGTAATTGCGTGAAATTGGGGGGAACTCCCTTATTTTCAATAGCGAATTAAGTTATATTGCACTGCAACATAAAAGGAAATACACTCACCATGCTATATCAAATCTACGAAAATCAGCGCGCCATGATGGAGCCGTTTGTTGACTTTGCGAAAGCGACTTCTAAGGTTTTGGGTAACACCAAATCACCTTTCGGTCAAAATCCGATGGTTCAGCGTATTTCTGCTGGCTACGACTTGATGTACCGCTTGGGCAAAGACTATGTGAAGCCTGCGTTTGGCATCCAAACCGTTGAAGTCAATGGCACAGATGTCACCATCAACGAACGTATCGAAGTTTCCAAGCCGTTTTGCGATTTGATTCGTTTCAAGCGCTTTACAGATGATGTTGAAACCCTGAGCCAACTCAAGGGCGAGCCAGCGGTGTTGATCGTCGCGCCGCTCTCTGGCCACTACGCCACGCTTTTGCGCGACACCGTGGCGACCATGCTGAAAGACCACAAGGTGTACATCACCGATTGGAAAAATGCGCGCACTGTGCCGTTGTCAGAAGGCGAATTTCACCTGGACGACTACGTGAACTACGTGCAAGAGTTCATCCGCCACGTGCAGGCCAAATACGGCAATTGCCATGTGATGAGTGTGTGCCAGCCAACGGTGCCAGTGTTGGCTGCTGTGTCGCTGATGGCCACGCGCGGCGAAACAACGCCCTTGTCGATGACCATGATGGGTGGCCCGATTGATGCGCGCCTGGCACCCACCGCCGTCAATGACCTTGCCGTCAACAAGCCGCACAGCTGGTTTGTCAACAACGTGATCTACAAAGTGCCAGCCAACTTCCCTGGTGCTGGGCGTATGGTCTACCCTGGTTTTATGCAGCATGCCGGCTTTGTCGCCATGAACCCGCAAAACCACCGCAACAGCCACTTTGACTATTTCAATGATTTGATCAAGGGTGACAATTCCAGCACCGAAGCGCACCGCAAGTTTTACGACGAGTACAACGCCGTGTTGGACATGGACGCCAATTACTATTTAGAGACTATTGATGTTGTGTTTCAAGGCTTCAAATTGGTCAAAGGCACTTGGGATGTGAAGAACGTTGACGGCAAGTTAGAACGCGTCAAGCCAGCAGACATCACCACGTCCGCGTTGCTGACAGTGGAAGGCGAATTGGACGATATTTCGGGCTCTGGCCAAACCCATGCCGCGCACAAGTTGTGCAGCGGCATAGCGGCCAACGCACGTGAGCACTTTGAAGCCAAGGGCGCAGGCCACTACGGCATTTTCAGCGGTCGCCGCTGGCGCGAACAGGTGTACCCAGAGGTGAAAGCGTTCATCGCAGCACACCATGTTGCACCAAAAGCATTAACAAAAGCGGCTGCACCTGCCGTGGCTGCGCCAGCAGTCGTTACAGCGCTTGCGGCACCGGTTGCCCAAGCCGCTGTTGCGAAAGTCGCCGTTGCTAACGCTTCAGTGGCTCAAGCAACCGTCAAAGCCGTGGCCAAGGTTACGCCCAAAGCACCCGTTAAGCCAAGCAAACCCGTGGCCAAACCAGCACCCAAAGTTGTGTCCAAGCCTTTGATCGTGGAAAAGCCACAAAGCAAGGTCAAAACAACGTGGGTCGGGGCGCCTAAAAAATAAGTGCGATGTCCAGCCTAGCACCAGCCTGCGTGGATGTAAGTAGGGTTACACACATTTGTGCCGCTCTGCCCCAAACTCAATGCACGCGCTGTGGCTACCCAGACTGCCAAGCCTACGCCGAGGCCATCGTCCATGATGGCGCAGCTATCAACCAATGCTCCCCTGGCGGGGCTGAGGGCATTGAACGACTCAGCCGCATCACTGGTCAAGCCGTCCAGCCGCTGAATCCCGAAAACGGCATTGAAGGCCCACGCAGCGTCGCTTTTATTATTGAGGACTGGTGCATTGGTTGCACCTTGTGTATTGATGTTTGCCCCACAGACGCCATCATTGGCAGCAACAAACTGATGCATACCGTGATAGAGCAGCACTGCACAGGCTGCGAGCTGTGCATCCCCGTCTGCCCCGTAGATTGCATTGAGCTTGAAAACGTGACTGGCAAAAGCACGGGCTGGGCGGCATGGTCTACGGAATTAGCGGAAAAGGCCTTAAAACGCTATACTATTCATAGCAATATAGGCATTAAATACGCCGGAAAAAGCCAAAATAAGCCTGTTTTAGAGGCGTCAACAGCCAGCAAAGACGATAAAAAAGCCATGATCGCAGCGGCCATGGCCAAAGCAAGAGCTAAACAAGCTGGGAAAAACCAATGAGCCTCAGCACCTGGTGGATTTTCGTCACCGCCACCTTCCTCATCAGTGCTGCACCTGGGCCGAATATGCTGCTCATCATGAACCAAAGCGTTCGCTTTGGCCTGCGTGCCAGCATCTACAGCATGGCAGGTTGTATGACGGCGCTGATGATCATGTTCACCCTCTCCGCCTTGGGTTTGGGCGTTATCTTGCAGCAATCGCCTGCCGTGTTTGATGCTTTGCGCTGGTTCGGTGCGGTGTATTTGGCTTACTTGGGCTACAAGGTGTGGACAGCGCCCGTGTCGCCGATCACGGCAGAAACGTCAGCAGAAGCAAATACGCCTACGCAAACAAGCAATATGCCTAGCGCCATGACGTTGTTCCGCACGGGCTTTTTCACCGCTGGCAGCAACCCCAAAGCCCTGCTGTTTGCGGCGGCTTTTCTGCCCCAATTCATCCAAGCCAGCCTGCCGCAAGCGCCGCAGTTGTTGATTCTTCTCGCAACGTTCAGCGTGATAGAAATCTTGTGGTACTTTATCTACGCGCTGGGCGGCCTGAGCATGGCGCAGCAGCTGCGCAAGCCCAATGTCCTGCGCTGGTTCAACCGCGTCACCGGCGGCGCGTTTATCGGCTTTGCGGGGTTGATGGCGGTGATGAAACGATAAGCCCCTCAGCGTTTGAATTTGCCGTCACTGCTGATGATGGACAAGTCGGCAAAATCTAAACCCGTGTGGTCTGTCGTGCTGAAGCTGACTTCAAGTCCGCCCATATCATACTTCTTCATATTCTCCAGTGCATATTGAATTTTGGCCCGTGTTGGGCTGGCGCCACTGCGTTTCAAAGCTTCTACCAGTACTTTGGCAGCCGCATAGCCTTCCAGCATGGCTGGGCTCAAGCTACCAGCGTCTTTGCTGTCTTTGAGCAAATCTTGCGCCTCTTTGATAAAGCCATAGCTGATGGCACGTTCGTTCGGAAACACCTGCGTCACCACCACACCCGGACCCCGCTCGCCCAAGCTTTTCACAAAACCACCGGACGCGTTGTTGGACAAGGTCACCACTTGGGCACCCGAACCCGCCGTGCGCAAAGCCGTTACGCCGCTGACGACGGCACTGCCCGATGCAATCAGGATCACCGCCTGCGTATCAGCGGCGATAATTTTAGGAACAATTGCTGAAAAATCTGGCTTGGAACGGTCAAACTTCTCCGTCACCACCGCCGCCAAATTCACGGTCGCCAAGCCCTTTTGTGCGCCAATCACGCCATCAGCGCCAAAGCTGTCATCTGGGTAAACCAAGGCAATGCGTTTGATGCCCAAAGTGCCCAAATGCATCACCGCTTTTTCAGCCTCGCGCTGGTAGGTTGCGCGCACGTTGAACACATGTTTTTTCACCGGCTGGTGCAACACCATGGCGCCGGTAGAGGGGGCAATCAAGGGCACCGCATGTTTATCTATCACCGGCAAAATAGCTTCTGTGTGCGGTGTGCCACGCGTCAAAAACATGGCGACCACGTTTTTTTCTTCGATCAAAATGCGCGCATTCTCAGCCGCTAATTTGGGCTCAAACTTATCATCCAACGCCAACAGTTCAATCTTCTGCCCATTCACACCGCCTTTGGTGTTGACGGCATTGATGTACAGCTTGGCGCCATCAGACGTTTCTTTCACACCTGCCGCCACAGCGCCTGTGAAGCCTGCTGTTTGGCCAATCAGTATTTGCGCTTGCGCACTCATTGCACCCAGCAAAAGTGCCACCGTCAAACCCAATTTTTTGCCTACAAGTATCATAAAAATCTCCAATCGGAGAAGATTATGTGATATTTGTCACAGCACTCTGAACTTTGAGTGAAACTTGAGCGGAATGGCGGTATGAATACCCTTGTACAAAAAGTACTAAATCTGAGGGTTTACTGTGCGGCTAAGCGCGTAAAAGCGCTCACCACTTCAGGCGGCGCTTGTACCAATTCGATCAAAACGCCCTCGCCCGAAATCGGAAACTCGTCCTTGCCTTTGGGGTGCAAAAACGTGATGTCAAACCCTGCCGCACCTTTGCGGATGCCACCCGGCGCAAATCGCACACCCTTGGCGGTCAGCCATTCCACGGCTTGCGGTAAATCGTCAATCCACAGCCCCACGTGGTTCAACGGCGTGGTGTGAACGGCGGGTTTTTTGTCGGGGTCGATCGGTTGCATCAAATCAACCTCCACCTTGAATGGCCCGCTGCCAATCGCGCAAATGTCCTCATCGACGTTTTCGCGTTCAGATTTGAAGTTGCCAGTCACCTCTAAGCCGAGCATGTCAACCCACAGCGTTTTAAGTTTGTCTTTGCTAGGGGCACCAATGGCGATTTGTTGGATGCCTAGGACTTTGAAGGGGCGTGTTTGGGTGTTTGGCATGTTGGTCATGTAGTTCATGTAGGTAGTGTTGATTCTCTACGGCGGCCAACCAAATAATTCACGCCATGCGGAATAGCGCTTTCTTCGTGCGGCGTGTACGCCGCCAGTCGGAAGGTTTCGCCAGCTTTGTAGGTTGTTGCGACGCCATTCACAGTCAGTGTGATGTTGCCCTGCAAAATAAAGGCGTAAGCATCAAACGCATGGACGTGCTCATGCATTTGGTAGCCCACTTCTTTGCTGATGTTGACGATTTCTGGATAGTTTTCAGCCTCCAAAGCGGCTTCGAATTCTTGTTGATTCATGGTTTTACCTCTTTCAAGTTAGACGTTTAATTTTACGCAAATTCAACCTTTGCGTTTATGCAAATTCAACTATCACCTGATCCACCACCAAAGACTCACCCTTGGCCGCCGTGATCTTGCTCACCACGCCATCCGCCGCCGCAAACAGCACATTTTCCATCTTCATGGCTTCAATCACGGCAACGCGCTCACCGGCTTGCACTTTTTGGCCGACATGTACGGCGATATCGACCAGCAAACCCGGCATGGGCGAGAGTACAAAACGACTCATATCCGGCGCGGCTTTGTGCAGCATGAGCTTGTGCAGCTCGGCCATGCGCGGTGACACCACCATCGCGTCGATCTTGGTGCCGTTGTGCTGTACACGCAGGGACAAGGGGTTTTTGTCGGCACCACGCTCCACTTGTGCGGTAAACGGTTGGCCATTGAGTGTGCCGGTGATGCAGATGTCGTTGAGGCGCGATTTGCTGCTGATTTTGTAGCTGTTGCCATTGACAATCACTTGGGCGGAGCCCGTTTCACCGACAAACTCGTTGACATGCACGGGGGTGTAGACATGCTCGCCCGTGGCGCCCAGCGTGATGACGGTGTAGTCGCTGCCCGCTTGTACGCTGTAACCCGGCAGTTGGCCAGAAATACTGGCTGCGCGCTCGCGTGATTTGCGGCGCACGAAGGCGGCCAGTGCGACCAAAAAGTCCGAGTCGTCATGCGGCACGTCTTCGGCTTTAAAACCTTGACCATAGTTTTCGGCGATGAAACCGGTGTTGAAATCACCCGCCACGAACTTGGGGTGCGCCAACAATGCCGCTTGAAACGGAATATTGCTACTTACGCCGCGAATCACAAAACCATTGAGCGCTTCACGCATCTTGGCAATCGCGTCCAAGCGGTCTTTGCCGTGGACGATGAGTTTGGCGATCATCGAGTCGTAAAACATCGGAATCTCGCCACCGTCCTGCACGCCGGTGTCGACGCGAATACCAAAGAGATCCGTTCGGGCTGAGCCTGTCGAAGCCTTCAGCAACCCTTCGACAAGCTCAGGGTGAACGGTGGTTTGTGCTGCTGCAAACATGGTCTGCGCGGGTGGCGCAAAACGCACCAAGCGGCCGGTGGAGGGCAAAAAATTGCGGAACGGGTCTTCGGCGTTGATGCGGCACTCGATCGCCCAGCCGTCGCGTTTGACTTCCGCTTGCGTCAGCGGCAGCTTTTCACCGGCGGCGACGCGAATCATCAGCTCCACCAAATCCAGTCCGGTGATGCACTCGGTCACCGGATGTTCCACCTGCAGGCGGGTGTTCATCTCCAGGAAGTAGAAGCTCTGGTCTTTACCGACCACAAACTCCACCGTGCCAGCGCTTTGGTAGTTGACAGCCTTGGCCAGCAACACAGCTTGCTCGCCCATGGCTTTGCGGGTGGCGTCGCTGATGAACGGGCTGGGCGCTTCCTCGATCACTTTTTGATGCCGGCGCTGGATCGAGCATTCGCGCTCGTTCAAGTAAATCACGTTGCCAAAGCTGTCGCCAATGAGCTGAATCTCGATATGGCGCGGCTCTTCAACAAACTTCTCGATGAACACACGGTCATCACCAAAGCTGTTGCGCGCTTCGTTGCGGCAGCTGGTGAAGCCTTCAAACGCTTCTTTGTCGTTGAAAGCAACCCGTAAACCCTTGCCACCGCCCCCCGCTGAGGCTTTGATCATGACGGGGTAGCCAATGCCCTGGGCAATCTCAACCGCACGTTCTGCCGTTTCAATCGCGTCATTGACACCGGGAATGCAGTTGACCCCTGCCGCACCAGCCAGCTTTTTAGATTCAATCTTGTCGCCCATCGCGGCAATGGAGTGGTGTTTTGGGCCGATGAAGATGATGCCCTCCTCTTCCACCCGTTTCGCAAAGCCCGAGTTTTCAGACAAAAAACCATAGCCCGGATGGACTGCCTGGGCACCCGTGGCTTTGCAGGCGGCGATGATTTTATCGGCCACCAGGTAGCTGTCGCGGCTCGGTGCGGGGCCGATGTTGACCGCTTCGTCGGCCAGCGCCACATGGCGCGCCTCTTTGTCAGCGTCCGAGTAAACAGCCACGGTTTTGATACCCATTTTGCGGGCAGTCTGGATCACGCGGCAGGCGATTTCGCCACGGTTGGCGATGAGGATTTTGGTAAACATGCTTATATTTCTTTCTATCTTCCGATTTCTTTCTATTTTCCGTTCGGGCTGAGCCTGTCGAAGCTCATCCGTTCAGTGAGATACCCTTCGACAAGCTCAGGGCGAACGGTTTGGGGGTCAAAGCGGAATATTCCCATGCTTGCGCCACGGATTCTCAAGCTTCTTGTCTTTCAACATCACCAAACTGCGGCAAATGCGTTTGCGGGTTTCATGCGGCAGGATCACATCGTCGATGAAACCGCGTGCGCCGGCGACAAAGGGGTTGGCGAAACGGGCTTTGTATTCGGCCTCGCGGGCGGCCAGTTTCGCTGGGTCGCCTTTGTCTTCGCGGAAGATGATCTCCACCGCGCCTTTGGCTCCCATCACCGCGATTTCGGCATTCGGCCAAGCGAAGTTGACGTCGCCGCGCAGATGTTTGGACGACATCACGTCATACGCGCCACCGTAGGCTTTGCGGGTGATGACCGTGATTTTTGGCACCGTGCACTCGGCATAGGCGTAGAGCAGTTTGGCGCCGTGCTTGATGATGCCGCCAAACTCTTGCGAGGTGCCGGGCATGAAGCCGGGCACGTCGACAAAGGTGACGACCGGGATGTTGAACGCATCGCAAAAGCGCACAAAACGCGCCGCTTTGATGGATGATTTGATGTCCAGGCAGCCCGCCAACACCAGCGGCTGGTTCGCCACGATACCGATGGTCTGGCCGTCCATGCGGGCAAAGCCGATGATGATGTTTTTGGCGTATTCGGGCTGGATTTCAAAAAAGTCGCCATCGTCCACGGTTTTGACGATCAGTTCTTTCATGTCGTAGGCTTTGTTGGCGTTGTCGGGCACCAGGGTGTCCAGGCTCAGGTCCATGCGCTCGGCCGGGTCGCCGCTCTTGCGCACGGGCGCTTTTTCACGATTACTCAACGGCAGGTAGTTGTACAAACGACGCAGCATCAGCAGCGCTTCCACGTCGTTGTCAAAAGCCAGGTCGGCCACGCCGCTCTTGGTGGTGTGGGTGACAGCGCCACCCAGCTCTTCAGCCGTGACTTCCTCATGCGTCACAGTTTTCACCACTTCGGGACCGGTGACGAACATGTAGGACGAGTCTTTGACCATGAAAATGAAGTCGGTCATGGCGGGGCTGTACACCGCGCCACCCGCCGAGGGACCCATGATCATGCTGATCTGCGGAATCACGCCGCTGGCCATGACGTTGCGTTGGAACACGTCGGCGTAGCCGCCCAGGGAGGCCACGCCTTCCTGAATCCGCGCGCCGCCCGAGTCGTTCAAGCCGATGACAGGCGCGCCAACCTTCATCGCCTGGTCCATCACTTTGCAGATTTTTTCAGCATGCGCTTCACTCAAGGCACCGCCAAACACGGTGAAATCCTGGCTGAACACAAACACCAGACGCCCGTTGATCATGCCGTAGCCGGTGACCACACCGTCGCCCGGGATTTTGGTGTCTTCCATGCCAAAGTCCACGCAACGGTGCTCCACAAACATGTCCCATTCTTCAAACGTGCCCGCGTCCAGCAGCACCTCAAGGCGTTCACGCGCGGTGAGTTTGCCTTTTTTGTGCTGCGTTGCAATGCGTTTTTCACCACCGCCCAGGCGGGCGAGTTCACGTTTGGATTCGAGTTGTTTGAGGATGTCTTGCATGGTTTGTCTTTTTTGAAATATAAGATTTAAGATTTAAAAACTAAGATTTGTCGTTGAATATTTACTATTATTTTGATAGCTGCTCAGGCAATGAATACGCCGAGTAAGTGCCAATTTGACCCATATTTAAGAGGTTTCTGGCCGCTGTAGACGCCGCCACACGACCTTCCGACACGTCTTTGAGCAGCTGCGGCAACAAGGCTTGCACCTGCGGATTTTGCTTGAATTGCAGCTTTAAACCCGCGTCGATCCGCTCCCACATCCAGGCTAAAGACTGCGACTTGCGCCGCTCTGTCAGCTTGCCGTTGGCGGTTTGCAAAGTTTTAAATTCGTTCACCGCAGCCCAAAAAGCATCCACGCCTTGACCGTTCAAAGCACTCAAAGGCAGCGCTTTGGGGTGCCAATTCAGCGCCGAATAGCCGCCAAACATGCCCAACAACTGCATGGCAGCGGTAATTTGCAACCTAGCACGCTCGGCGGCCAGCGGGTCGATGTCGCTTTTGTTGATGAGCACCAGGTCGGCCAGCTCCATCACACCCTTCTTGATCGCCTGCAGATCGTCACCCGCATTGGGCAGCTGCATCAGCACAAACATGTCGGTCATGCCGGCCACGGCCGTCTCGCTTTGCCCCACGCCCACAGTTTCCACAATCACAATGTCATACCCCGCCGCCTCGCACACCAGCATGGCTTCGCGGGTTTTTTCGGCCACACCGCCCAGCGTGCCGCTGCTCGGGCTGGGGCGGATGTAGGCGCGCTCGTCCACCGAGAGCTTCTCCATCCGCGTTTTGTCGCCCAAAATCGAGCCACCTGAGACGGTGGAAGACGGGTCAATCGTCAACACAGCAACGCGATGGCCCAGTTCAATGAGGTACAGCCCCAACGCTTCAATAAAGGTCGATTTTCCCACGCCCGGCACACCGCTGATGCCCAGACGCAGCGATTTGCCAGTGTGCGGCAGCAGCACAGTCAACAATTCATCCGCCTGCGCGCGGTGGTCGGCGCGGGTGGATTCGAGCAAGGTGATGGCTTTGGCGATGGCGCGGCGCTGGGCAAGGGATTCACCGCTCAATATGTCATCCAGCAATGTTCGTTCGCTCTTAACTCCACGTTCGCCCAGCTCCCCTCCCCGTTCGCCCTGAGCCTGTCGAAGGGTTGCATCCGTTCTGGCTGAGCCTGTCGAAGGGTTATTTATCCGTTCACCCTGAGCTGGTCGAAGGGTCTCATCCGTTCGTCCTGAGATTGTCGAAGGATTCTCCAAGGCTTCGACAAGCTCAGCCCGAACGGGATTATTGGATTTCGCTAGCTGTTTGATCCCCTCCCAATCTCCGCGAATCAACACCTCTTTCTTTGCTCTAGACCAACCCTTTATTTGCTGCTCAAACTCAAGAGCACCCGCTCGCGTTTCAAATTCGCCTTGCCAAACTAGCTGAACAGGTTTTCTAGTCGATGTGTAGCCGATTTTCCCATCTTGATGCTGCTGCAAGCGGCTATCCATACTATCGGTTTGACCGCAGTAGTAGGAATCATCAGCGCAGCGAAGAAGATAAACGCAAAAAGGCTTCATAACAATGACTGCCCTTTTTGCATCTCTTTCAATCTGATGTTTGTTTGACCTGTTAAACCAAACGCCTTTTGATAATCAACTTTATCCCATTGCCAAACTTCTTGAAGCTCAAAACGCTCGTTGTATAAAATATAAACAAGAACATCCCATTCAAAATTAGTTGTAACTTTGCCTGAATTTGTAACTTTGGAGCCCTTCTTACCACTAGGCCGATTATGTTTAACCTGATAACGAGTGGATTCCCAACGAAAATCAAACCCTTTTTGTACAGCCGTAGTACCCACCATCGCCTTTGAAAATGTCTCTGGCGTATGGCCAACAAACATTGCTGCGTCAAATTCCGAAAGTGCATCACCCACACGCGGAAGTACGCTATAAGTACGTTCCCATTGCAACGCGAGTTCAACCAATTGTTGCCGCAATGGGTGACTGATGTAAGCATGCGTCATGGACAAATACACCCTTCGACAGGCTCAGGGCGAACGGTGTGAGTGGTATTCACCCAATCGCCTTCGTAATCTGCAACAGCACATCCCGCGCGCTGACCGGAATCGGCGTACCTGGGCCGTAGATGCCTTTGACACCGGCGGCGTACAGCATGTCGTAGTCCTGCCGAGGAATCACACCCCCAACAAAGACGATGATGTCGTCCGCGCCCTGCTTGCGCAGCTCGGCGATGATGGCGGGGACGAGTGTCTTGTGGCCTGCAGCCAAGGTGGAGACGCCTACTGCATGCACGTCGTTCTCAATCGCCTGGCGGGCGCACTCTTCGGGGGTTTGGAACAGCGGGCCCATGTCGACGTCAAAACCGAGGTCGGCAAACGCCGTTGCGACCACTTTGGCACCGCGATCATGGCCGTCCTGGCCGAGCTTGGAGATCATCACGCGCGGGCGGCGGCCTTGTTTCACGCCGAACTCGGCGATGTCGGCTTTGAGTTGGTTCCAGTATTCCATCGTATCGCCCTCATTGGATGCTGTGCCATCGGCGTTTTGGCCGTAGGCAGCCGCGTAAACGCCTTGTACTTTTTGCGGGTCAGCGCGGTGGCGGCCGTAGATTTGCTCTAAAGCGTCGCTCACTTCACCCACGGTGGCACGCAGGCGCATGGCTTTGATGGTCAAATCCAGCAGGTTGCCAGAGTTCTCTTTTGCTGCATTTGTGATAGCAGTCAAGGCAGCAGATACAGCGGCTGTATCGCGTTTTGATTTGATATCGTTCAATCTTGCAATCTGCCCGTCGCGCACGGCCACATTGTCGATGTCGCGGGTTTCCAGCGCATCTTCGGTCGCCAGCTTGTATTTGTTGATGCCGACAATCACATCTTTGCCGCTGTCGATGCGGGCCTGCTTTTCAGCTGCGGCCGCTTCGATTTTCAGCTTGGCCCAGCCGCTGTCCACCGCTTTGACCATGCCGCCCATGGCTTCGACTTCTTCGATGATGGCCCAGGCTTTTTCGGCCATCTCGTTGGTGAGCGATTCCATCATGTAGCTGCCCGCCCACGGGTCGATCACGCTGGTGATGTGCGTTTCTTCCTGGATGATGAGCTGGGTGTTGCGGGCAATGCGGCTGGAGAACTCGGTCGGCAAGGCAATTGCCTCATCGAAGGAGTTGGTGTGCAAGCTTTGCGTACCGCCAAAGACGGCAGCCATGGCTTCGACCGTGGTGCGAACGACGTTGTTGTAGGGGTCCTGCTCGGTCAAGCTCCAGCCGCTGGTCTGGCAGTGGGTGCGCAGCATCAATGATTTTGGCGATTTGGCATCAAAGCCCTTCATGATGCGGCACCACAGCAAACGGGCGGCGCGCATTTTGGCGACCTCTAAATAGAAGTTCATGCCAATCGCCCAGAAAAAACTCAAGCGGCCCGCAAAGCCGTCAACATCCATGCCTTTGTTGATAGCCGTCTTGACATATTCCTTGCCGTCTGCCAGCGTGAAGGCCAGTTCCAGTGCCTGGTTCGCGCCGGCTTCCTGCATGTGGTAGCCAGAAATGCTGATCGAGTTGAACTTGGGCATGTGTTGCGCCGTGTACTCGATGATGTCGCCAATGATGCGCATGCTGGGCGCGGGGCCGTAGATGTAGGTATTGCGCACCATGAACTCTTTCAGAATGTCGTTCTGAATCGTGCCTGAGAGTTTGTCCTGACTCACGCCCTGCTCTTCGGCGGCAACGACGTAGCCCGCCAGCACCGGCAGCACCGCACCGTTCATGGTCATGGAGACAGAGACTTTGTCCAGCGGAATCTGGTCGAACAGGATTTTCATGTCCTCGACCGAGTCAATCGCCACGCCGGCTTTGCCGACGTCGCCGGTCCCGCGCGGGTGGTCACTGTCGTAGCCACGATGGGTCGCCAAGTCAAAAGCAACAGACACGCCCTGCCCGCCCGCCGCCAGCGCTTTGCGGTAGAAGGCGTTGGATTCTTCAGCGGTGGAAAAACCTGCGTATTGGCGAATCGTCCACGGCCGCACCGCGTACATGGTCGCCTGCGGGCCGCGCACGTAGGGCTCGAAACCGGGCAAGGTGTTGGTGTACGGCAGGTCTTTGGTGTCTTCTGCCGTGTACAGCGGTTTAACGGCGATGCCATCGGGGGTGTGCCAATTGAGGGCTGCAACGTCGCCGTTAGGAGCAGATTTTGCTGCTGCTTTGTGCCAATCAGCAAGGTTGGAAGGCTTAAATTCTGTGGTCATAATCGTTTTACTTTGATTTGTGCAAACTTCGCCCCCAACCGTTCGGGCTGAGCTTGTCGAAGCCTTCTTACTCTTGTTGTTTTATTCTACGTTATTTATAATTATTAATGCAAAAAATTATTCTGAGCTTACAATTCACCTCATGCCAGCCGTTATTCAGTTAAAACAAGCCTATTTAGACACCGATGCAGCCAGCGTGCAAGTGCCTGCGCACAGTTTATCGACCAAAGCCCTCTATATAGAAGTGGCCGAATTGTTGCGCCAGCGCATTTTTAAGCGAACTTCGGGGGATTTAGAGCCTGGCAGCTGGATTGACGAGCTGAAATTGGCCGAAGAATACGGCATCAGCCGTACGCCTCTGCGCGAAGCGCTCAAAGTGCTGGCCACCGAAGGCCTGGTCACCATGAAAGTGCGGCGTGGCGCATATGTGACCGAAGTGTCTGAGCAGGATTTAACTGACGTCTACCACCTGCTCAGCTTGCTAGAGAGCGACGCTGCCGGCGTGGTGGCAAGTACGGCGACGGACGCGCAAATGACAGAACTAGGCAAGCTGCACGAAGCATTGGAAGCTACTGTTCCGGCAAATTCAAATTCACAAGAAAAATCACAAACTATTGATACAGAACGTTTTTTCTCGGTGAACGAGCAATTCCACATGCGTCTTTTGGGCATTGCCAACAACCGCTGGCGTGACCAGATGGTGGCGGATTTACGCAAGGTGATGAAGCTCAATCGCCATAATTCCCTGCTCAAAACAGGTCGCATCGCCGAATCTCTCGATGAGCACCGCGCCATCATGTCGGCACTCTATGCGCGTGATTCAGCTGCGACTGTGGCGGCGATGAAGGCGCATTTTAAGAGTGGTTTGGATGCTGCGGGGTGAAGCATTCG
>JAYUCJ010000012.1:0-15477 GCA_043740415.1 Polaromonas sp.
CCTTGACTGGTACACCATTGGCTCGCTTGCGCAAGAAAGAGAAGTGGCTGGATTACGCCCAGCAAATGCAGCAAGGCGCCAGCGTACGCAAAAGCGCTATCTTGCAAATCATAAAGCCACTCGCGAAAAGGCATGTGGCCAGCCACATCGACGTAATCAACTATTTCCATAATGGCATCTTAAAAAGCACTATTTGAGTAAATATTTTTGACTGTATTAAATTATGGGGTATCCCTTTAGCTCCAAAGCCCCTCGTGATTCTTAAAAATCATCGTGATTAGTGATGATTCCATACGTCACTGGCTTGGTTACAACAGCTTGTTGTAGTAGTCGATAAAAGAGCAACCCGCGTGAACGGGAGGTTCGCCGATTAAAGCGAAACACAAACTCATCCAAATAGTAATTAAGCTGTTCAGGCTGCACTGCGCCGTGATGCGTACCCATCATCCATCGCTGTAGTAGCGCAGCCACGCGGTGAACTCCTGGCATGGATTCATGCGCGGGTGTTTTTGAGCCGAGATGCGCCGTTTGCTGATGCTCGTAGCCTGCATTTTTAACGTCTCGATAAGCAGGCGAACCATCACTCTTAATCTTGCTACCCACGAGGACGGAGGCCTTAATGAATGGCAATAAATGAGTTTGGCTTCCCTCCTTGATTTGCTGCACGCGGATTCTGCCGAAACCTTTTGGTTGGATGATTTCAACGGCAATTGCAATTTGGACATGTGTGGCATTACTCTGCCGCCTGTTGGCTGGCAGCGGGGTTTGGCGCTTTGTTAGGGCTAAATAGGTCTCGTCAACCTCGACCTCACCGCACAGCAAATCTCTATCGGGCCGCACCATCGCGCGGCGCAGGCGGTGCAGCATTGTCCACGCGGTCTCGTAGCTTCCAAGTCCAAGCACGCGTTGCAACCCCAAGGCACTGACCCCGTGCTTTTGGTTGGTGATGTACCAAATGGCAGCAAACCAAACTCGCAGCTCCGTGCGCGTCTTGTCAAAAATCGTACCCGCCGTCACACTGCTTTGATGGGCGCATGACGGGCACACATAACGGCCACGGCTGACTTGTTGGGTCTTCTGGCTTATGGCCGCACACTTGGGGCATACCCTGCCATCAGACCAGCGTAGCTTGACCAAATACTCACGGCACGCCTGCTCGGAGTGAAACCCATCTAGGAATTGAACCCATGTAGTTGGATAATCCGTGACTTCAGGTGGGTTTGTATTTGTAGTCGTCATTCAGTCATTATGCTGACTTTGGAGCTAAAGGGATACCCCGTATTAAATTACAGTATATCATCCGATTTTTCAACCGAAAACATAAAATACAAACTTTGGTCTCTATTGATATGATGATCGAATTTGAAAGAAATCACATGAAAAACATCGGCTTCATAGGCGCTTCGGGGATGATGGGGCATGGGATGGCTAAGAACATTCAGGCCAAGGGGTTTTCGCTGTCAGTCAGCGTGAACCGGAACCGCGACGCGGTGGCTGATTTGGCGGCTGCGGGGGCGAAGGTGGTGGATTCGCCTGCTGGATTGGGCAGTTGCGATGCGGTGTTGATCTGCGTCACGGGCTCGCCACAGGTTGAAGCCGTCATGCACGGGGAGACTGGCCTATTGAGCAAGGCCAAGCATGGGTTGATCATCATTGACACCTCCACCAGCGAGCCCGAATCGACCGCCAAGCTCGCCGCGCTGTGCGCTGCATCGGGCGTGGTGTATGTGGACGCGCCGCTGGGGCGCTCGCCCGTGGAGGCGGAAGCGGGCCGGCTGAACACCATGGTGGGCGCGACGCCTGAGGTGTTTGCGCAGATTCAGCCGATTTTGGCGACTTATTGCGAAAACATCTTCCACGTGGGCGGCCCAGGCGCGGGGCATATTGTGAAGTTACTGAACAACTTCATTGCGCAAGCCATTTGCACCGCGACGGCTGAGGCGTTTACCGTGGGTGCGAAGGCGGGCGTTGACCCGGCGGAATTGGTCAAAGTGATCAGCGCTGGGCCGGTGAATAACGGTTTGTTTCAAGCGATGGCAAAGACGCTGGGCGGCGATTTTGCGGGCTTGAAGTTTGAACTAGACAACGCCCGCAAGGACTTACGCTACTACACGCATTTGGCTGAGATGGTGAATGTGCCGTCGTTTGTGGGCGAAGCGGTGCACCAGAGTTTGTCTACCGCGTCAAATTTGGGGTTTGGCAAGGAGTATGTGCCGTCGCTGGTTAAGGCGCAAGAGAAACTCACAGGGATTAAATATACGCTATAAATTCAATAGCATTTTAGGCAATAAATACGCCGGCTAGAGTCATATTTACACTTAAATAGAGCGGCCATTTAATAGTCAATCAATTGGTTTTGAACTTCAAAGCCAATACTTTTGCCGCCACACACTTGCCCTGCACTTGCCCGCCTTCAACGCCAAAACGGAAGTGAATGCCAGCGTACAGACGCGACAATGCGGCTTCGTTGGCTGCAGCGCTGAAGCTTGGGAAAGTGCGTGGGCCCCAGCCTCGGTCGTTGTGGGTGTTATCGGTGAAAGTGGTGTTTGCGCCGAATATTTGCTCCAAAACGCCCGCAGCTGCACTGGATTGCACAGAATGACCTGACGGATATTCTGGGAACGGCGGCGTTGTCATCAAGGTGGGCACCCAGTTGCTGTCAAACGAGCCTTGCACGTAGGTCGCGGGGCGCAGCAGGTTGACACTGTATTTGGTCGCCCAGCCAGCGGTGAAGGCGTCGGCCATGGCGATGTTCAGGCGGGCATGCGTCACAGCCGCATCTGCCAAGTTAGCTTTGCGGGTTTTTAGCAAATCATTGGCGATAAACACCCAGTGGCCGGCAGGCGTGGGGGTTTTACCCGGATCATCTGTCCAATACAGGGCAAACTGGCGCTGCTCTTGCGTGGCTGCTTTGCTGATGGTGTAGACCTCTTGGGCGCTTTTATAGAAGGTGGAACTTGGCTCTTCCGAATACTCGGGTGGCGGCGGTGCTGCGCATTCTTGTGCTGTTTTCAAGGCGAAGGTGCGGTTTTCACCCCAATACGGCAACAGTGGCTTGGCAAACGCGGGGGGGGTGGCCGTCCAGCGGCCAGCACCACTGGGTGGCACGTAGTTGGCGCGGTTGCGGCGCAACGGCCCCCAAGCTTCGTGGCCGCCGTCTGTGCGTGCCCACGTCATGATCGCCATGGCCATGAGCTTGCCGTAGGAGTCTGAGCGGTTGATGACCTCTGGCGTGTAGG
Source organism: Polaromonas sp. (assembly GCA_043740415.1). Lineage (GTDB taxonomy): Bacteria > Pseudomonadota > Gammaproteobacteria > Burkholderiales > Burkholderiaceae_C > Aalborgiella. Next base: position 3,240 of record JAYUCJ010000012.1, read on the forward strand.
TGTTGGGGTCAAAATCTTGCCCGTATTTCAACGGCAGTAAACGCTCTAGCTGGTCAATGCGACCTTTGTTTTCAGCCGTTGCGTTGCTGTACATCATGCGCGTCATCATTGCCATGGATGCGTTGGCAACAGTGGGCCAGTGCAGGGGCTCGTCGGGCTGCGTCAAGGGAAGAGAACTCAGCTCATTCAGTTGCCCCGCCAAGGTGGTGTAGCCGGGCATGCCTGGCACCGTTGACTCGTACAACGCCAAGCTTAAATACGCCAATGCGCGAGATGCAACTGGCGGACTGAAACCGGGTGTTTGCTGGGTGAGCAAAAGCGCCAAAGACATCCACTCTGTTGCAACGGCCGAACTGTAGGTATCAGCCGTACGTGCAATGGCAACTGGTGTAGAAGCAGCTTGCAGCGTTGTTTGGGCATTCGCCACAAAAGCCAAAGTAGCCAAACCGAGAGTTAGCACGCTCAGCGAAAATTTAGCCTTGTTCATGGTGCCTTCCAAGGTGAAACACCTGTGTTTTTATCGATGGTGACAAACCCATCTGCAGCAACCGTTTGCCACGGCCCGAAATCTGCAAAAGGCCATTGCACGCGAACTTTGACGGTGGTTGCCGCGCCCAAACCAAAATGCATCCAGCCAGAATGCCCGCTGGCATGGCCGCCACCCACGGTGAGCTCTTGGCGGATGATGCGCTGCTTGCCAAGTTGCTGCATGGCATCACCCAAATCAACTTCCACCCATGCGCCTACCGCGTCTTTGTTGCCACCAGCTTGTTTCAAACGCAACTGCAGCCAATGACCGGCTGCACCCATAGGTTGCGGCTTCTCCGCATTTCCAATGCCCACATTGCGCCAAAGTTGCGCTTTGTCCCAGCGGTTGACGACAACCATGTCTAACAAGCCATCACCATTCAAATCCACCAGCATGCCACCGCGCCCACGCCGCACACTGGAAACGCCCGCCAGCTGCCCTGCTTCAAAAAAACGACCGTCGGCCTGTTGCAGCAACAGATTGTTGGGGTCTAGCGCTGCAAAATCAGGCATGGTGGAGATATTGCCTTTGACGATGAAGATATCGGCCAAACCGTCATGGTTCACATCCGCAAATTGCGAATGCCAAGCGGTCGAGGGATGAATGTCGCCACCCACGTAGGGCCTATGCGCCGTGACACCGCGTTTGTAAGCAATATCGACATAGTCAGGTTTAGAAGCTTTGCCAGACGCGTCAAGCTGTAATTTTTGCAATTTGTTGTCGGCCATGCTGGTCAAATACAACTCTGGATAACCATCACCGTCGATATCTTGGCTGGCAATGCCCATGCCCCAAATTTGCATAGGCTTCCAGCCCTGCGCCTCTGTGTACAAGCTAGGCTGCTGGCCGGTGGCTATTTTCCACAGCTGCTCTTGGCCACCTTTGTAAAACTCACGGTCGTTGCTGACACGCAGATCCGGCGTGCCTTTGCGGCCCCAGTCTGAAAACAGCATGGACAAAGCGCAATACGCGGGCTCTAGCTTGACGGGTGCCGCAAAACCGTTGCCTGCACTATTGGGTCGAAACAAGATGGCTGGCGTACAACTGCCCCACGGGAACTCTGGCTTGGTGCGGTCAATGTAAGTACCGATCGCCAATGTGGGCCATTTTTGACCCCGCTCCCAGGTTGCTGAAAAAGCTGTGTGCCACTCGTTGCCCGTTTTAACACCCCATTTTTCAGTGACACGCTCAAATTTGCAAGCGCCTAGGCCACGGAAAACCTCAACTTCGCCCACGCGCAGCACCACCAAATCGGTGTTGCCGTCGCCATCAATGTCCAACGGGTATGCGCCAATCGCATTGGTCAACTCCAAGCCCGTACGCTCTTCTTGCAATTTGATAGCACCGCCACGGGTGCTTTTGTTGCGGTAAAACTTGGCTTTGTTAACACCAGCAGTGACGTAGATTTCGGGCAGCCCATCGCCATCACAGTCAAACGTGGCCACACCGCCTCCGACCATGAATTCATCTTCGCCTTCAAAGCGGCTTTGCAAGCCAGCGCTGTCGGTTTCTTCAACGAACTTAGGGATGGCGGGCACGGGCGCAACGCGCGCTGGAATGTCATCAGCAGCTCTTGCTAGAGGTATCAGCAGCAAGGCCGCCAGTGCCAATCGGTTCAACTTAAACGAATTCAACTTAAACATTCACCCAACTTCCCGTCTGTTCAGATTTAAACAAAGCATCGATCACGCGCATGTTCAAAATTGCATCCTCAACGCCATAAGGCAAGGTCATTTCGCCACGCACCACTTTTGAAAAAGCATCGCCTTGCAAACCATACATATTGCACGCAGGTAAGGTGTGCTTTTGCATGGAAGTGCCGTTCAAAGAGCTGCCATCGTCCACAAAATAATCGGTTTCACCGCCCAAAGGCGCATTGAAGGGAATTTGAATTTCAATGCGTTTTTCAGTACCCACCACTTGCACGCGCTGGTGCGAAACAGATTGTGTAGACACGGTGAAATCTAAGCGTCTGCCGTCGCCAAAATCAAGCAAAGCGCTGACGGTGCGGTCGACTTTGAAGTCAGGGTCGCGGTCAACCAAGGCGATGACACGCTTGGGTTCGGCATCAAACAAAAACCGCCCTGTCACAATCGGGTAGCAGCCAATGTCGTACAAGGCGCCGCCGCCAATTTCATACTTGTTGCGGATGTTGTTGGTATCGCGGTTGAAGTACGAAAAGAACGCTTGCACGGTACGCAGATCACCCAATTCGCCACCGCGCACACGCTCGCGCACTTGCAGCCACTGCGGGTGAAAGCGCACCATGAAGGCTTCCATGATGTGGACTTTGTCTGCCACCTCACGCAGTTGCGCGGCTTCGTTGGCATTGATGGCAAATGGCTTTTCGCACAACACGTGTTTGCCGGCGCGCGCGGCCTGCAGTGTCAGGGGCACATGCAGATCATTCGGCAAGGGGTTGTAGATGGCTTCAATTTCCGGGTCCGCCAGCAGCGACTCGTATGAGCCATAAGCCTTGGGAATACCCAGCTTAGTTGCCCACTCTTGGGCACGACCAGGTGAGCGTGAGGCAATAGCTCGGACATCGCAAAACTCGCTTTTCTGCATCGCTGGGATGACTTTTTCCCAACCGATTTTGGCGGTACTCAAAATACCCCATACTACTTTTTTCATAGCTAAAACTCCAATAAGTACAACGGCAACATGCCAATTTAATTCGTTTTTATTTAAACTAATTTAAATAAATGAATTAAGCAAATTCTCTAAATTTTCTTGATGACCGGAGACGGGCCGAGTATCGGTATTGCTTTGCAACACGCGCGCAGCCACAGCATCCAAGCTCAACTTGCCAGCCATCACATCGCCACCAAAGCTTGACTTCCAGCCCGCATAGCGGTCTTGCCGTGCTTGTTCAAAACGACCATCAGCGATCATTTTTTCAGCAATCAACAAGGCACGTGCCGTCACGTCCATGCCACCAATGTGACCATAGAACATGTCTTCCGGGTCGATCGATTGGCGACGCACTTTGCTGTCAAAATTTACACCACCCGTTGAGAAGCCACCCGCTTGCATGATTTGGTACATCACCAAAGCGGTTTCAGGAATGCTGTTCGGGAACTGGTCGGTGTCCCACTGGCACTGCATATCGCCACGGTTCATGTCGACAGAGCCGAAAATGCCAGCATCAATTGCAGTCGCAATTTCATGCTCAAAGCTGTGACCTGCTAACGTCGCATGGTTGGCTTCGATGTTGACTTTGACTTCTTTTTCCAAGCCATGCTTGAGCAAGAAACCGTAGACGGTAGCCACGTCAAAATCGTACTGGTGCTTGGTCGGTTCGCGTGGTTTTGGCTCTAGCAAAATCGCACCTTTGAAGCCGATTTTGTGTTTGTAGTCCACCACCATGTTCAAAAAACGCCCCATTTGGTCCAGCTCTTGACCCATCTGCGTGTTGAGCAGTGTTTCATAACCTTCACGGCCACCCCACAGCACGTAGTTTTCACCGCCAAGTTTCAGCGTTGCGTCCATGGCTTCTTTGACTTGCAAGGCAGCTAATGCAAAAATTTCCGGGTCTGGGTTTGTCGAAGCACCTGACATGAAACGTCTGTGGCTGAACAAATTGGCCGTACCCCACAGCAGCTTCATACCTGTGGCTTGTTGCTTGGCGGCCAACACATCAACCATGGCATGCAGATTATTGACACTGTCACGCGGTGTTGCACCTTCGGGTGCAACGTCGCGGTCATGGAAACAATAGTATTGTGCACCTAGTTTTTGAAAAAACTCAAACGCAGCATCAGCTTTTGCTTTGGCTGCCGCCATCGGATCGGCCATGTGCTGCCAAGGGCGTTCAAACGTGCCGTCGTAACCAAACGGGTCAAAACCGTTCCAGCAGTAGCTGTGCCAGTAGCAAACAGCGAAACGCAAATGGTCTTCCATGCGTTTGCCCATGACTAGGCGGTCTTTGTCATACCATTTGAAAGCGAGTGGATTTTTAGATTCGGCGCCTTCAAATTTGATTGGGGCGATTGCGTTGAAATACGAGCTCATGTTTTGTCCTTGAAGAAGCAGTTATGGTTAAGTAAAAGTCTTGTAGTCTCTATGTACAGTTTCTCTGTTTTCTTATTTTTGAATAGTTTTCAAAGCGGGATATATAGCGCGAAAACGTTGATAACGAGGCGCTAAAATTTTCAATTCTTCAGCATCCGGTTTGTAAATTTTTGATATTTTTGGCGTCAAACAGACATCAGCCACAGCAGCGCCCGTTGCTAGCCAAGCTAACCGTGCAGCACCCAGCGCGCCGCCAGCGGCAGACTCTTCATGCGTCACGATGTTGATGTTCAACAATGTAGCCAGTTGCTGCGCCCACAAGGCACTGCGCGCGCCACCGCCCACCAGTGAGAGTTGCTTCACATCACAACCCGCAGCCTGCAAAGCACGCATGCCATCGGCTAGTCCAAAACTTACGCCTTCCATCACGGAATAGGCCAGCGCTGCAGCATCCGTGTCGTTGCTAAGTTCATGAAAGCTGCCGCGCGTGACGGCATCGTTGTGCGGCGTGCGCTCACCACTCAAATACGGTAAAAAGAGGGGTGCATTGGCGCGTTGCGCTGCGTTTAATCCGCTGGCTTGTGCCTCTAAGACAGCTTCAGAGCTTGCGCCTAAAAGTTTGGTCACCCACTGCAAACAGCTGGCCGCAGATAACATCACACTCATTTGATGCCAACGGTCGGGCACGGCATGGCAAAAAGCATGTGTCGCACTGGCCGCATTGGGCTGGTACTTGGGTGTCACCACAAACAACACGCCACTGGTACCCAGCGACAAAAAGCCTTCACCCGCATTGACAGCACCCATGCCCACCGCGCTAGAAGCGTTGTCTCCAGCGCCACCAGCGACAACAATGCCGGCTTGTAAACCCAATATCGCAGCGGCTTGTGGCGTTAAATTTCCGCTCGCAGCGCTGCCCTCGACCAATCGAGGCATCTGCTCCTGCGTTAAACCCGTAAGTTTGAGCAACTCAGCTGACCATGCACGTTTTTCTACATCCAACCACATGCTGCCACTGGCATCAGACATATCTGAAACGTGTTCGCCTGTAAGCATGAAACGAATGTAATCTTTAGGCAGAATGACTTTGGCAATCTTTGCAAACACAGCTGGCTCATGTTTAGCGAGCCAGCGCAATTTTGGCGCGGTGAAACCTGGCATGGCTAAACTGCCAGCAATTTGTGGCAAGGCGGGCAACTCCGCCATCATCTCTTCGCATTCTTTGGCAGAACGGGTGTCGTTCCACAAAATCGCAGGACGCAGCACTTGGTTATTTGCATCGAGCAACACTGCACCATGCATTTGACCCGACAAACCAATCGCTTTGATAGCGGCATATTCAACCGGAAATTTACTTTTCAACTGCGCTAATGCCAATTGCGTTGCCGTCCACCATGCGGCTGGATCTTGCTCGCTATGACCAACATGGGGTCTTGATATTTCTAAGGATGATCCAGCAACTCCGATGACGTGATGCTCAGCATCAAGCAGTAAAACCTTAACTTCCGACGTACCGACGTCAATACCTAAAAACATTCAATGCTCCCGAATTTGCTTGGTTGAACCGCGACGTTTGAGTGGCTTTGTTTGCACCACATATGCACCAACTTTGGGTTTCAGTGAAGTGACAGATTTAACCTTTACTTCTGCTTCGACTTCCGCGTCTGCTGTCGCAGCCACTGCATTTTCTACCGTTTGCTGCTGTGGCGTAGATTTCCCAACAGGCATAGGTCGCAAGAAACGGTGCCAGACCAATGCGGCAGAGCCCACGGCAGCAGCCAATAAACCATATCGAGCCGCGCGCACGGACGTCAACGGCATGTCAGCCAATTTTGAGTAGTTGGTCAATGTTGCAATTGCTTTATCGATCATTTCCGGGTTGTTGACACAAGATTGACCACCCAAAACAATCGTTCGTGGGTTAAACAAGACATCCAAGTTTTGAATCAAAACGCCTAGATACTTGCCGGCTAAATCCGTGTTTTTTGCCGTCTTCAATGCGCGCGACCCAATGAAAGTTTCGGCACACCCCAGCCTGCCACAGGAGCAAAGGGGTCCATCAATTTGCAAAATGGTATGCCCAATCTCTCCCGCCATACCAATCGCACCCACAAACAACCTGTCATTCAAAATAATGCCAGCGCCTACACCCACATCACAACTGACAAAGATCAATGGATCTTCACCCTCGTTGGTTGAAAATTCATACTCACTCAGCGCTGCTGCATCAGCGTCATTTTGAATATGGATCGGGACTTGAGGCACGCCAATATTTATGAACGCGGTGGAAATCATCCTCAAAAAAGGCACTTCTCGCCAACCTAGATTAGGAGCGAACCTAACCATGCCAGCTTCTTCATTGATGGCACCAGGCAAACACACACCCACGCCAGACAGCAATAATTTTTTAGCCGCCAGTTGCTGACATTGCTCAAACACCACCTGCGCGGTTTGCTGGCATACACGCGCAGCCAAGTTTGAAATCAAGGGCACTTGTGCATGTGATACGACGACGCCAGTCAACGTCACACACACAACACGCAGGCATTCCACCGCGATTTCAACCCCCATCAACACCCGAGTTTCCGCATCTAGCTGTAACGGCGTAGATGGCCGGCCCATGCCTTCCACGGCTACAGGTGCATGCGCTTCTGCCATCCACTTTTCAGCAACCAACTCACGCACCAGTGCACTGACCGTTGATTTGGTCAACCCACTCTTGCGAGACAAGTCTGCACGTGACAAGCCCGATTCTGCACGCATCAACCGCAGCAAGACACTGCGGTTAATGCGTTTGAGCAGTTGCTGATCACCCGTCGTTTTCATACCATTTCGGCTATTGAGCTATTCAGATATTCGGCCAATACTTTGGGGACGGTCTGTTTGAGGCTTACCCACTGGCTGCTTGCCAGAAATAATCATGCCCAGCACCTCGTCCTCAGTCACGTCCGCCGTCTTATACATGCCCAGTGATTTACCGTTTTTCATGACGGCCAAGCGGTCACTTAAAGCAAACACATCGTGCATGTCATGGCTGATCAAGAAAATGCCAACGCCCTCGGCTTTGAGCTGGCGCACCAAGTTGCCAACCATGGCGGTTTCTTCTGGCCCTAAGGCAGCCGTTGGCTCGTCCATGATCAAAATACGTGCATTGAAGTAAATGGCGCGAGAAATCGCCACCACTTGTCGCTGGCCACCGGACAAACGGCGCACAGGTATGCGTACATTCGTAAAGTTTTTGTTCAAGCGATGAAATACTTTGCGCGCATCCGCATCCATGCGGTGATCGTCCAGCGTGCGCCATTTGGTCAACAGCTCACGTCCTAAAAACAAATTGGCGACTGAGTCGAGGTTATCGGCCAAAGCCAAGGTTTGGTAGATGGATTCGATACCCAAATTTTGCGCATCAGCTGGCGAACGGACGTGAACTTTTTCACCCGAAATGATGACATCGCCGCTGTCAATGGGGTAAGCGCCGGCAAGCATTTTCATGAGCGTTGATTTACCGGCGCCGTTGTGCCCGAGCACAGCGACCACTTCGCCGGGATACAAGGTCATGCTGACATCGTCAACCGCATGCACACCACCAAATGATTTTTTGATGTTGCGCAGCTCAACCAAACACTTGGAAGTATCCACAGAAGTATTTACCGAGGTATTCACTGGCATGTTTAGGTTACTCATACTGTGTCTCCTGTCCACTTACGGTAAGCCACATCGAAGACGACTGCAGCAATCAACACCTGTCCGATGATGATGTAACGGGTACCAATAGAAATATCCAACAGCAACATGCCACTGTCGATGCATTGCATGATCAATGCGCCAAGCACGGAGCCAATAATCGTTCCGCTACCGCCAGCTAAAGCCGTGCCGCCGATAACGGTAGCCGCAATGACCAACAGCTCTAGGTTATTACCCACCGAGTTGGTACCCGCGTTCAATCTAGAGATCGCAACGATAGCTGCAATGGTGATCAAAATAGACAACAAGAAAAACAACAACATGGTTACTTTTTTGACCGGAATACCGACCAAGGCTGCGGCATCTGGATTGCCCCCAATCGCGAAGATATAGCGCCCAAAACGTGTGCGATGGACTAAAAACGCCACAAACAAAGCCACTGCGCCCCATATCAATACGGGAATAGGAATGCCCTGTGCTTCAGGCTTGTTGGGGATGTGATAAGCATTCATCACCGCGACGAAAACGAGGATGATGCCAATAGGAATCAACACAATCACCGCATCTAGCCACACTGGGTTCATAGGAACGCCATACATCTTCTTAGCGCGGCGTTTGCTGATCAATGAAATCACCAAGCCCACGCACAACAACAAGCCGATAATCCAGCTGGCTTTGGTGCCAATGCCGCCGTTGTAGCCGCCGCCGAGTTTGAGGAAAAACTCATCGGCCAAAGGCTGCGTTTTTCCATCAGCCACCAAATAAGCAGCACCACGAAACGACATCAAACCACCCAAGGTAACCACAAAAGATGGCACGCCAATAAATGCAGTTAGTGCCCCTTGGTACATGGACACAGCAATAGCCGCGCCCAAACCCGCAAGCGATGCCGCCTGCCACGACCAATTGGCGGTGTACATCAAAAAGGCGATCAGCACACCGACAAAACCCATCACCGAACCGACCGACAAATCAATATGTCGCGCCACAATAATGAGCACCATGATGGTTGCCAAAATACCCACCACAGCTGTTTGCTGGGCAATGTTATACAAGTTTTCAGCCGATAAAAAAATACCGTCCGAAAGAATATTAAATACGAGTGCGATAACCACCAGCACACCAGACATCAAAACCATGCGCCAGTCGACCTGAGCACGTTTGATGGATTGAATGACAAGATTCATGATACTCACTCCTACCTCTACTGAACCAATAAAACCAATGACTAGACCGATTTTTGCGACCACATTCAAGGGTCACAAACGACACCGCGGGCGCTAGGCCCGCGGCGTAACTTCTAAGCTGCTTCTTAAGTTGCTTCTTAAGCTGCCAATTCAGAATCAGCAGTTATGCAAGCATTGTTTGGCTTATTTGCAGACAGCAACTTTCGCGCCATCAATACCTTTGCACAAAACCTCTTTCTTGATGTAACCGGCTTTCAAAACAACATCCAAATTATCTTTAGTCACAGGAACAGGCTTCAAGAAGATAGCTTTCAAAGTAACTTTCTTCTCGCCGCCAGCCCAGTCAGCAGCACCGGTTACAGCTTTGCCAGCGCCCAACTCAACAGCAGCTTTGGCCGCTGCAGTGCCAAGGTCAGCAGAGTTTTTCCAGACTGACACGGTTTGTGTACCTGCAGCCACACGGTTCAAAGCAGCGTGGTCGCCGTCTTGACCAGACACTGGAATACCTTGCAAGCCCTTGGCAGTCAAAGCAGCCACCACACCGCCGGCCATACCGTCGTTTTGTGCGATAACAGCGTCAACCTTGTTGCCGTTCTTGGTCAAGATCTGTTCCATGTTTTTCTGTGCGTTTTGTGGGTTCCAGCCAGAGGTGTACTCTTCGCCCACAATTTTCACGTCACCAGACTTGATGGATGCTTCCAAAACTTCGCCTTGGCCTTCGCGCAAGAAGTTTGCGTTCGCGTCACCTGGGTCACCCTTGATGATGGCGAAATTGCCTTTTGGCTTCACTGCCAAAATAGCGCGGGCAGTCATACGACCCACTTCTTTGTTGTCAAACGTGATGTATGTCACGCCAGGAGCTTCGAACAAACGGTCATAAGCGATGACTGGAATCTTCAGCTGGGCAGCCTTGTTCACAGCAGGCAAAATGGCAGACTTGTCTTTGCCCAAAATGATCAAAACTTTTGCGCCTTTAGCGATCAAACCGTCGATGTCAGCCAATTGCTTCTCTGCAGAAGCGCCAGCATCTGACATGATGTATTTAGCACCAGATTTTGCGAGTTCAGCCTTGATAGCAGCTTCGTCAGTCTTCCAACGCTCTTCTTGGAACGCGTCGTAGCTCACGCCGACAACCAATTGTGCGAAAGAGGAACCAGCAGCCATGGCCAAAGCCAAAGCGGTCAGAGTACGTTTAAATTGCATGCTTTTATCTCCAGTTAATAAACCCCAAGGGGCGTTAAGTTTTAGCTAAAACCTGCCTACTTCAACAGCAAATCATTTACGAATGGCTAGTTAGTTCAGCAAGAAAACGAAGTATCCAACTTTTTTTAACCCAAACTATTAGGGGAAACGCTAGTTTCGGCGTGGTTACGGAGATACAAGTTGTTCTTTAGTAAAAATCCAGCTTATGCACGCACTTATTTGCTCAATTCGCCGCAAAGCAATACATCAAACCCCCGCCACCCGTTGCCTTAAGCGACGCCATGTCGCAGCCGCGTGTGGCGTGTGAAGCATTCCAGGACTTGGCCGGTGCAGACTCGTCAAGCCCAGTGCGGTCATGGTGGCCGACTATGGCAGATCCTGCGCCACTGAGCGTCCAGTTACCGCAAGTCGTGTCGCCCTTGGCCGACGCAGCGGCATCCACGCGACCATCTTCTCCCGAACCGGTCAAAACATCATGGAAATTGACCGCATCGCCACGCCCGCTGATTTGCCCACCTTTTTCTGTCAATGACGTGGTTTTGCTCAATTTGTTGTTCGCGCTGTGCAAGTCGTCCACACTGGTCGCCACCACCACGCCCTTGGCATTGACCCACGGGCCACGGCCAATGCGGTCGCGCGCATTGACGGGTGTTGCACCGGTGGCACTCAGGTAAGCTTTCCAGTTTTTGCCACCGGCACCAGCTGCACTCGCCAGCTTGTTGCAATACACATCGGCCCCTGCTAAACCACCAAAATCAGCACCTTTGCCCGCGTTTTCACTGGTTAAAAAGAACGTCATCGGATTTTTCGAATCCATCATCGATGAGGTCACCGTTTTCTGCGCGCAGGCTCCCAGAAGGACAACGGCAGAGGCAAGACAGGCGATTTTTGTCAAAGTAGCTTTCGTTTTTTTCATGCGGTTCTCCATTTAAGTTTGCGGGTTAGATGTCGATGTATTGAGCTCGTTTTGTTATCCCTTTCTGAAAAAAGTTCCCTGTGTTTTCCCTAGGTAACCCCTAGGAAATCCCTAGGTTGCTGCCAATTCATGGCAATATAGCGTCCATGCAAGCTTCAAACACAGTGTCCAAAACGCCACCCTTCCTCCCCCAAATCACACTCTACCGCCGTTGGCTATGCGAGCAGCGCGGTCTGTCGTTTGACTCATACGACGCCCTTTGGCGCTGGTCAACGACGGATTTAAACGCGTTTTGGCAAAGCATATGGGATTATTTTGACCTGCGTTCCTCCACGCCTTACGCCGCTGTGTGTGACCGCTCCGCCTCTGGGCGAATGATTGATGTGACCTGGTTCACTGGCGCAACGTTTAACTACGCGCAGCAAGTGTTTCGGCACGTAGAAGCCGCCGACAAAGCTGGCTTTCCCGCCATCATCAGCCATAACGAGAAAAGCCTAGGCAAACAAGCTGCCAAGGAAATGACTTGGCCGCAGCTAAAGCAACAAGTCGCCTCCCTCGCCCAGCACCTGCAAGCGCAGGGCGTGCAGCCGGGCGACAGGGTGGCGGCGTATTTGCCGAATATTCCTGAGGCGATGGTGGCGTTTTTGGCGACCGTGAGCATTGGCGGCGTGTGGAGCATTTGTGCGCCAGACATGGGTACCAATG
>JAYUCJ010000013.1:0-2191 GCA_043740415.1 Polaromonas sp.
CGCAGCGACCCGATCTCGTTGTGGGTCACGGCCCTGCGCGAGCGCTCGGGCTGGCAGAAGCCCGCCGTGGCGCTGGCCAACAAGAACGCACGCATCCTGTGGGCGGTGATGACCAAGGGCGAAGCCTTCGATGCCCGGCATGTCAGCGTCAAGCCGGGTGGCGCGACGCCAATGCAGGCAGCCACTGCCGCATAGCGAGCAACGAATCCATCACGCAGCAGGCAATGGCCAGAAGGTGAAATGACAGGTCAGACCGGCGGCGGGCAAGCTCGACCAACCCTTGGTGGTTCGAATCGTCGATGTCCACGGAATTGGGATGCAGATGCCGCTGAGCGGTTCGCATCTGGGTCCGCACACCAGGCCACTGTGTCCGTGCAACAAGGCCGTCTTCAGAGAAGCAGTCGGCTCCTTCGTCCATGCTCTTCGCGCCGCCCGCTCATTCATCAACCGCGAATCCGCATCAAGTCTTCGACGAGGAATACGAATTCAGCTTGACAAGGTGGGAAGTCCCTTTAAAGGATTAGAACTCTACGTGCAAAGCGCTCGACATGTCTTCCTTGTAGGCGGAATAGCCGAGACCTTTTGACGTGTCCGTCCACCCGAGCGCCCATAGAGCGGAGTAAGAGCGGTAAACGGTACCGTCCGAGAGGTCGAACGAAAGGCCATTGCCGGGCCTCGGCCAAAGCGTGTTCAAGTGATTGAAGACGATCTCATTGAGGACCGAGAGGCGACCTTCATCAAAGTGGTTGTACTGGTTGCGCGCGGCGTACACGACCATTCCGAATGGCAGGTTTCCGATCAACTTTCCAACGCAGAAGCCGTCCGGTAAAAGGAGCTGGACAATTCTCGGATTGGGAAGTTCAGCAATGATTTTGTTCATTCCGTCCTCGAAATTCAATGTCTCCACTGACTTTGCTTGCGCTACCGCGAATTTCTTGATTCCTACGTACGCAATCTGGAGGATTGAGCCGGCGACGACCTCTCTCGCGACATCGACGCAGGTGAATGCGGCGTGATGCTGATCGAACTCATCTCGCGTCTTCACATTGAGTAGATCAGCGAGGGCGCGCATCTTCTGCCAACCGTATTGATTAAGTAGCCTGAAGAGGCCCTCCGTTGCAGGAGCGGTGCTTGCAAGGTATGAGTGTCCGTCGCGCACTTGAGTTCTAACGTTTTATACGAGGGGGGACCCACAAAAGGCGTAGCCTTTTGTGGGTCGCCTCGATGGGTTAGGTTTTTTGGTTGCCGCGACGCAACTTATTGAACCGGCACTCGTGCCAATATTTTACCACTCGGCAGTTCGTACACCAAGATCTCCTCCAAGTCCAAGACGATGCCGCGTGACTTTACGAGCTGCTCATACCTTTCAGATAGCGAAGGGGTGTGATACCCCTCCTCGGAGAACGTGTATGGCTCAGCAAGAGTCCCGATGTACAAAACGCCCCAAAGCATGTTTCCCTTTGCAGCGGCTGGCGCGGCTGGAAACGTATATTTTTGATTGTTGTGCGAGAGGTTTTGGAACTTTACGCCGAACTCGATGTACGCTTTTCTCTCATACGCGAATTTGACTCCCATGGCTGTTTGTCCATTGACCGGCGACAGTACTTTCTTATTTTGGTCGATAATGAGGTAAGGCCGAGAGTAGTCTTCCGCACTCACCTGCCGCGTTGGGCTGAAGCTGAAGTCCATTGCTTGCGTGTCCGCGTCATACTCTTTGTCGAGAGAAACAAAGTACCCGGCTATGGCGATCAAGTCATCGACCTTCACATCGCCATAGAGGGGGCGGCTGCTCCAGGCGTCTAACTTCTGTTTGTGTTGCGCCGTCGTTTCGAACTCGTTCTTCACGGGGCACCCTGCAAGAGCGACTGCAAGCGCGTGGGGATCGTGCCCCCGATACTGTTTTGGGACGACATCCAAGTCACCACGAAATGGCTGAGTATCAAACCGTTCGGTCCTTGATTCCTTGGCTGCCTGTTGCTTCGCGATAGGCTGAGCCATAAAATCGCGTGGTGCGGCAAAGAAGGCGATAGCTAAGAGTACGACTGTGCCTTTGTTGTGCATGATTTTGCTCGCGATGTTGAGTTAAGAAACCTAACGAATGAAAGCTATCCAATTAGGCGTCACTTTTACCCACCCAGGGCAAGCCGGTTGGCCAAAATATTGAATTGGAATACCTTTTCAGTGATACGGT
>JAYUCJ010000014.1:0-5420 GCA_043740415.1 Polaromonas sp.
GGTGCGTCGTTGGATGAGTGTTTGTGCGTCTAATGGCGCACAGCGTTTGCCTTCTTATGGTTGATTGGTCGTGTATTTGAATTTTGCAGGGGCGACTATTTAACAACTATGGGTAACTGTGTTGATTTGCCGTGCAGATGAATACGATAGTAAACAACGCAATTTGCAATGCCTCGTCATCTGGTTATTTCCTTTTCTCGGCGCTTTGACTTGCCAGCTTGTTTTGCGAAGTAGCAGGACGCCGATCATGCGTGGAAATACCGATTTCGTTCAACAATTGTCAAACGGTGATATGACGCAGCATGATGGTGCTACTCATTAAATAGCACCTTAGGTAATAAATTCGCCGGCTATAGACATATATTATAGTATTTTTTAGATTATTCGGTAAACGAACGCGGACAGCTTAGAGTTAACTTTTTGGCGGTAGTATGTATCGCACCTGATTTGGTTGTTTCTCGGGCATTAATTCAAAATGATGCGGAAATTTCTTGAATACCTTGGTCGACGCAGCAGATTTACCAATTAATTTTGCATCGATTAACGGTTTATGGATTTCACCTAAAGAATGCCAACCTCCTTCAGACAGTGATTGCACTGATTCCAAAATCAAAGCAACTGTTGCTACAAGTGGCGTATTTCCAACTTTTTTTGCAGTAACTTTCTTAGCCGTTGCTTTTTTAATTGGAACAGCTTTAGCTGCTACTTTCTTAGCAGCAGGTTTTTTTGAAACTACTTTCTTTGCTGGAATTGCCACTGGTATAGCGGCAGTCAAACGCACATCTTCCGATGAGACTTGATCCTCAGTTACTTTATCTAAACCCACGTAGATAACTTGGTCGTATGCAGATATTGCCTCTTTAGACATTTTGTTGCGCACAGAAACACATACCGTTTTAATCCCTCGCTCACGAAGCCTAACTACTAAAGGTAGAAAATCAGCATCACCAGATCCGATAAAGACAGTCTTCGGCAAACGTGGTTGACATGCAAACTCCATTGCATCAACAGCTAAAGCAAGGTCGGTCGTATTTTTTGTAAGATATAAATTGAGAAATGGCCGAATTGCATGCGTTCGTAGCACTTCTTCCAATCCTTTCAAGTTTTCAGCTCGTCCATAGGCACGACGCACTGAAATTACGCCCTCTGATGATTCGATTTCCTTAAAAGCCTCATCAATCCACACAGGCATTGATAAGTTGTCGGCATCAATTAAAAATATGATCATATTGAGTAATTTTGCAGGAAGTTAAGAAAATAAATCACTATAAATTTAATAGCTGTTCAGGCAATAAATACACCGGCTAGAGTCATATTTTCCTCCTAAACTCTCAATTTCAGCGTTTACAGCCATTCTTAATCGCCAACGCCGCCTGTTTCACCAAATCCGGCCCTTTGTAGATCAAACCTGTGTAGATTTGCACCACGTCCGCACCCGCTTCGATTTTGCTCACGGCATCAGCCGCGCTCATCACGCCGCCTACACCGATGATGGGGAAGTCTTTGCCCAGGGCGGCGCGGAGTTGGCGGATGACTTGGTTGCTGGCTTGCAGGACGGGGGCACCGCTCAGGCCGCCGGCTTCGTCGCTGTGGGGGAGGCCTTTCACGGCTTCGCGGCTGAGGGTGGTGTTGGTTGCAACAACGCCGTCCATTTTGTGACGTAACAGGGTGGCGGCGATGACGTCGATTTGGGCTTCGTCTAAATCTGGTGCAATTTTGACGAAGATGGGGACAGATTTGCCGTGTTTTTGCTTCAAAACGGTGCGTTCAGCGGCAATTGCGCCCAAAAGCGCGTCCAAAGCCTCGTCGCTTTGCAGCGCGCGCAGATTTTTGGTGTTCGGGCTGGAGATGTTGACGGTCACGTAATCGGCATGCGGGTAGACGCCGCGCAGGCAGATCAAATAGTCGTCGGTGGCGTTTTCAATCGGCGTGGCGGCGTTTTTACCGATGTTCAGGCCCAGCAGCATGGGATTTGCTGAGTTGGCGCTGCGGAATTTGGCTTTTTGGACGTTGGCAAGGAATGCATCCAAGCCTTCGTTGTTGAAACCCAGCCGGTTGATCAGCGCATTGGCGGCTGGCAGGCGATACATGCGGGGTTTCGGGTTGCCGGGCTGCGCCAGCGGGGTGACGGTGCCGACTTCGACAAAGCCAAAGCCCATCGCACCCAAGCCGTCTATGGCGCGGGCGTTTTTGTCCAAGCCTGCGGCCATGCCGACGCGGTTGGGGAATTTCAGGCCGGCGAGGGTGATGGGGTCGTCAATTCGTCCGTTGCAATACACCCAAGTCAGCGGCGTGCCCTGCGTGGCGGTCAAGCCCGCTATGGTGATGTCATGGGCGGTTTCGGCATCTAGGCAAAATAAAAAGGGGCGGGCGAGGGCGTAGGGGAGTAAGGACATTGGATAATAGAAGTTATTGTTTGCTGTTGCAGATTCCGAGGTTTTCACTTAACACTACCCCGTTCGGACTGAGCCTGTCGAAGTCTTCATGAACCCTTCGACAAGCTCAGGGCGAATGGATTTTGATTGCATTTATCTTATTTTCTCAGAAAGTTTCCACATGACCCAAGACGAACTCAAAACACTGGTCGGTCAGGCCGCTTTGCAATACGTGGTGGCGGGGGAGATTGTGGGCGTGGGCACGGGGTCGACGGTGAACAAGTTCATCGACGCACTGGCGACGATCAAACACACCATCAAAGGCGCAGTGTCCAGCTCGGTAGCGAGTACCGAGCGCCTCAAAGCGCTGGGTATTCCGGTATTTGATGCGAATGAGGTGACCGAACTGGCTGTTTACATTGACGGTGCAGACGAAATCGACCACGCGGGTTACATGGTCAAAGGCGGCGGCGCAGCGCTGACGCGTGAGAAGATTGTGGCCGCGCTGTCCAAGCAATTTGTCTGCATTGCCGATGAAAGCAAGCTGGTCAACGTGCTGGGGGCCTTCCCGCTGCCGGTGGAGGTGATTCCCATGGCGACCAAGCGCGTCATGCAGCAGTTTGCAGCGATGGGCGGGGTGTGCAGCGTTCGCCAAAAAGATGGCCAACCGCTGGTGACAGACAACGGTCAGCACATTGTTGACGTGCTGAATTTGAAGATTTCCGACCCGCTGGCGTTTGAGTCTTCTGTGAACCAATGGCCAGGCGTGGTGACGGTGGGTGTTTTTGCGCACCAGAAGGCGACGGTTTGTTTGTTGGGGACGGAGAGTGGTGTCAAAACTTTAAAGTTTTGACGATGACGACTTAAATGGTACTATTGTTTGAAACTTAAGCTGCAAGCTATTGAATGGAGCATTTGATGCCCAGATTAAATTGCAGCCTATTTGTAGGCCGCAGGTTTTGCGATCTGCATTGTCCTACGCCTCAAGGAGTTTTCGCATGTTTCCATTCCAAGCTACAAAAATCCCTGACGTGCCGCCTCAAAATGTCAAACCGAGCCACAAGATCACTGTTGGTGAAGCAGACGACGTTACGACGTATTGGTACGTGCAGAATCCGAGCACTGCGATCGCATTTGACCCGAGGCGGCATCATGACTTGGTCGAACTAATGCACACGAAGGGTCGGCAGTTCCCCTCGGACGGGTTTGAATCCTTCGCAATCGGAACAGAGCGAAACTACCATCTCGATCGAATCGGTCCACGCGAGTTCATTATCAAGTCTCTACGATGAGACTTGATAAGTCGTTAACACCGACGCCCAAGGACGCCCGCTCGCTGCATTCGCAACACGCCACGGTCGTCGGTTACCTTCACGTTAGGCCAAAAGAAAAGGAGTCTGTTCGTGCTGAAAAAAACTGAGTTAGTTGGCATCCTGACATCTGCGTTCGCACCTCTTGAGTGTGTTGCTGAACTTCAAAATTACGACCACGCCTTTGGCTTCGCGGTTTATCTGCCAGATGGCAATCGCATTAAGCACGAGGCAAAAAATACCATGGAGCTTCTAAATGAATCGGTGTTGTCTTCCATTATTCTGTCAGTGCGCTCCAAAATTGAAGCCAAGGGCATCGTGTTAGATAAATGGTTGTTTCCGGAACAGTTAGGGAACATCCAATGAAAAATTAAATCAAAATCAAACAAACATCCAAGATGTCAATTTAATGCAAAATACTATCGAGATTCAGAATCTCTAAACTGTCCGTGGAATCGGGGCAAGTCCATATTGATGAACCGCTACAACTTCACAAACAGAAAGTTTGTACTAAAAGTGGCTGTATTGAAGAGTGAGTACTATGGAAATAGTGTAAATGCAGCTTGCACCAACCCCGAGACGCTCAGAGCATTCAATAGTGGCGTATCTTTTGACTATCAGTACTACGACTCCAGCAACGAATTCGTCATGCAATATGCAATAGACGCCCAAACCTGTAAGGCCAAAAGGTAGTAGCGTTTAGGCTTAACAAGGCGCTCTTTGGGACATCCTCAAACTTGCAGAAGCAAAAGCGCAAGTTTGCGGCCGCCTCACAGTTTGAACGTTAATTATTTTGATCACAAAAAGGAGAATCAAATATGTTCTGTTCGCAGTGTGGTAATGAAATAGAGCTGAGCGATAAATTTTGCAACAAATGCGGAGCTGCGGCATTAAAACCAAACGTCAACGCTACGCCTACTACGATAACCTCACAGCAGATGCCCCACTTCGGCATCCCATATGCAAAATGGTGGGGTGGATTGCCGGGAATAAAGCCATTCCCAGAGCCGTATGAATGGTTGTATCAACAAAATACCTTACTTGTGTATGGCAATCATTTGGCATTAGTGCAGGGCGCAGAGAAGAGAAGTGGATTCGCCAATATGATGACTTCTGGTGGCTTTGGGCAGTAGGCGGCGTATTTGGCGCTGCGAGAGGTGTCAAAGACATAATCAGTAACAAACTCACAGACACCAACTCAGAACGGACACGAGATTTATTTAATGCAGGTGAATTTGTTTGGTGTAAAAAAACAGATGCTGAAATATGGGAAGTCAAAAGAAAGCGATTTCTTGGAATGAAAACTCCGTCCTTGTATGCCCTGTCTTGCGTATTCAACTCTTTGACTGACTCATTGCACTTTCTGTTTCCATTAAACGATACACAGGAAAGTTTCAAGTCTCCAATTGAAAACCTTGGCTGTAAGATAATCATAAAAGCTGATGGGCTGACTGAGGACGAAGCGCCAATTGCTTTCAAAAATCTGTTCAAAGATTTGCAACGACTATAAGTTTGGCGCAGCTCGAAGAATTAACCTCGAATTACACGTTGTCCTCAAGCTGGACTGCCCAAAAGCGCGCAGCTCCTTAGCGCCACGTTAAAGTTAACAAAAAATCACGTTTGACATGGGATATTTAATAGGTAAATAGTCGCCCCTGCAAAATTCAAATACACGACCAATCAACCATAAGAAGGCAAACGCTGTGCGCCATTAGACGCACAAACACTCATCCAA
>JAYUCJ010000015.1:0-15206 GCA_043740415.1 Polaromonas sp.
GATGTGGTATTTGAGCTTCTGGCTGCGCTCGTTGGCGCCGTATTTTTCCTTCATCGCCACCGCCCAGATGCGGCGCGCCACGCGGCCCATCACGGTGTATTCGGGGTCCATGCCGTTGCTGAAGAAGAAGCTCAAGTTAGGCGCAAAGTCGTCGATGTGCATGCCGCGCGCCAGATAGGCTTCGACAAAGGTGAAGCCGTTGCTCAGCGTGAAGGCGAGCTGGCTGATCGGGTTCGCACCGGCCTCGGCGATGTGGTAGCCGCTGATGGATACGCTGTAGAAATTGCGGACCCGGTTGTGCACAAAATACTCGGCGATGTCGCCCATGACTTTCAGGCTGAACTCGGTCGAGAAGATGCAGGTGTTCTGCCCCTGGTCTTCCTTCAAAATATCCGCCTGCACCGTGCCGCGCACGTTTTCCTGCACCCAGGCCTTGATCTTGGCGGTCTCGGTCTCGGTCGGCTCGCGGCCATTGTCGGTTTGGAACTTGGCGAGGTTCTGGTCGATCGCCGTGTTCATGAACATCGCCAGAATGCTGGGCGCGGGACCGTTGATGGTCATGGAGACGCTGGTGGATGGGCTGCACAGGTCGAAACCGTCGTACAGCACCTTCATGTCGTCCAGCGTGGCGACGGAGACGCCGCTGTTGCCGACTTTGCCGTAAATATCGGGCCGCAAATCAGGGTCGTTGCCGTACAGGGTGACCGAGTCAAACGCGGTGGACAGACGCTTGGCCGCCATGCCGGAGCTCAGCAATTTGAAGCGCGCATTGGTTTTAAAAGCGTCGCCTTCACCGGCAAACATGCGGGTCGGGTCCTCGCCCTCGCGCTTGAAAGCAAAGGTGCCGGCGGTGTAGGGGTAGCTGCCGGGCACGTTGTCCAGCATCAGCCATTTCAGGATTTCGCCGTGGTCTTCGTATTGCGGCAGGGCGACCTTGCGGATGGTGGTGCCGCTGAGCGATTTGCTGGTCAGCGCGGTGCGGATTTCTTTGTCGCGGATTTTGACGACGTACTCGTCACCAGCGTAGGCTTTTTGCATGTCCGGCCATTGGGCAATCAGGTGGCGGGCATCGGCATCCATGCGTGCTTTGCGGTGGCCCGCCAAATCTAGCGCGGCCTCGGCTGCGGGTGCGCGCTCCGGTTTGTCGATTTTGAGCATGGTGGCGGCGGCTTTGAGCTGCTGAACTTCACGCGCCAGTTGCGACTGTTCGCGGGCGCGCTTTTTGTAGCCACGTACGGTATCTGAGATTTCTGCCAAATAACGGGTGCGGGCGGCCGGCACAACCGGGGTTTGGTTGGTGCTGTAGCGTACGTTGACGATTGGTAGCAGCCCCGTTTTGTTGGCCGGAAGTTTCATGCCCAGTTCGACCAAGCGTGTTTTCAGCGCCTGGTACAACGCCGTCACACCGTCGTCGTTGAAGCGTGCGGCCATGGTGCCAAACACCGGCATCTGGTCGGCGGGCGTGGTCCAAGCTTCCTTGTTGCGCTGCACCTGTTTGGACACGTCACGAAGGGCGTCGAGTGAACCTTTGCGGTCAAACTTGTTGATGGCGACAAACTCGGCAAAGTCCAGCATGTCGATTTTTTCCAGCTGGCTGGCCGCGCCGAACTCGGGTGTCATCACGTACATGGGCACATCGACGTGCGGCACGATGGCGGCGTCGCCCTGGCCGATGCCGGAGGTTTCCACAATCACCAGGTCAAAACCGGCGCATTTGCAGGCGGCGATCACACCGGGCAGGGCAGGGCTGATTTCGGAGCCGAATTCGCGGGTGGCCAGGCTGCGCATGAAGACGCGCTGACCGGAATCTAACCCCGTTCGGGCTGAGCTTGTCGAAGCCTCTGTGAACCCTTCGACAAGCTCAGGGCGAACGGATAGGGTGGTGTTCCAAGGTGAAATCGCATTCATGCGGATCCGGTCACCCAGCAGCGCTCCGCCGGTTTTACGGCGCGACGGGTCGATGCTGATGACGGCGATGCGTAGACTGTCGCTCAAATCCAAACGAAAACGGCGGATCAGCTCGTCTGTCAAACTCGATTTGCCCGCGCCACCGGTGCCGGTGATGCCCAAAACTGCTATTTTTTTTGTAGCAGCTTGGGCAATCAATTCGCCGGCTATCGTCGTATTTACTGTGCTATTTTCGAGGGCGGTGATGAGTTGCGACAAGGCGCGCCAATTCGCATCGCTATGGCCTTGAATGGCGTCTAATTGGCTGGGCGCATATGTTGTCAAGTCTTTGTCGCAACGCATCACCATCTCGCCAATCATGCCTTGCAAACCCATGCGCTGGCCGTCTTCGGGGCTGAAAATGCGGGAAACGCCATAGGCCTGCAGTTCGCGGATCTCGGGCGGCACAATCACGCCACCGCCGCCGCCAAAGACCTGGATGTGCGCGCCGCCCCGGGCTTTCAGCAGGTCGATCATGTATTTGAAGTACTCGACATGGCCACCCTGGTAGGAGCTGATGGCGATGCCCTGCGCGTCTTCCTGCAGCGCGGCGGTGACCACTTCTTCCACGCTGCGGTTGTGGCCCAGGTGAATCACCTCGGCGCCCATGCCCATGATGATGCGGCGCATGATGTTGATGGCAGCGTCATGCCCGTCAAACAAGCTGGCTGCGGTCACAAAGCGCACTTTGTTCGTGGGGCGGTAGTTGGCAAGGGCTTTGTAGTCGGCGGATAGGTCGGTCATGAGGTGGGCTCCGGAGCTGTATTTGATTGACGTTTACGTAAACGTCAATTGTAGGGTTTATCGACTCAAAAAGCAAAAGACAAAAAAAAGGACGCCGAGACGTCCTTTCCCATCCGTTAAGTGGCGGTTAACCTCCGAGATACGCGGCTTGCACAGCGGGGTCGTGTTTGAGTTTTTCTGCCGGCCCATGAACGGAGATGCGGCCATTTTCCAGCACATAGCCATAGTCGGCCACATTCAGCGCGGCAGCGGCAAACTGCTCCACCAACAGCATGGTGACGCCTTCGCTTTTCAGGCGCAGAATGATGTTGAAGACCTCTTCGACCAAAATTGGCGCCAAACCCATCGATGGCTCATCAAGCAGCACCACTTCAGGGTTGAGCATCACTGCGCGTGCCATCGCCAGCATTTGCTGCTCGCCACCAGACAACGTACCCGCCAGTTGATTCGTGCGTTCTTTGAGGCGGGGAAACATCTCCAGCGCTTTTTGCATATCGGCCTCGACATCGCCTTTGGGGCGCATGTTGGTGTAGCGCACGAAGGCACCGAGACGGATGTTGTCCAGCACGCTCAGCGTCGGGAACACGCGGCGGCCTTCGGGCGAATGCGCCAGACCGAGTTTGGCGATCTGGTGCGACTCCATCCCTGTGATGTCTTTGCCGCCCAGGGTGATCTTGCCGGCAGTCGGCTTGATCATGCCGGATACAGCGCGCATGGTGGTGGTTTTGCCGGCACCGTTGGAGCCAATCAAGGTCACAACTTTGCCTTTGGGGACCTGGATAGAAATGCCGTGAAGCACCTCAACTTTGCCGTAGCCGGCTTCTAAATTTTCAATGGTGAGCATGTTGAATCGTTCCTAATATCTTGTCTTTTTAGATCAATGCGTTTCCACGCTGCTGCCCAAATAGGCCTCGATCACTTTAGGGTCTTTTTGCACGGCACCGGGTTTGCCTTCTGCAATCTTCTGCCCAAAGTCCAACACGGTCACCGTGTCAGAAATGCCCATCACCACGTCCATGTGATGCTCAATCAAAATCACGGTAATGCCGTGGTCACGGATTTTTTGGATCATGCTCATCAGTTCAGGCAGATCAGCCGGTGGCAAGCCCGCTGCTGGTTCGTCGAGCAACAACAAGCTAGGGTTCAAGCCCAGTGCACGGGCAATTTCAAGCAGGCGCTGTTTGCCATACGGCAGATTGCGCGCTTGTTCATTGCTCAGAGCCGTCAAGCCGACAAACTCCAGCAAACTAGCGGCTTGCTCGCGCGCGGCTTGGTCTTCACGCTTGTAGCGTGGCGTGTTCAGCATCACATCCAGTACATTGCTTTTGTAGGTGTGGTGCAGACCCACCAAGACGTTGTCGGTTGCCGACATTTCACCGAACAATTGAACGTTTTGGAACGTGCGCGCAATACCCGACAGGGCGATGCTTGAAGGGGTTTGACCCACGACGGTTTTGCCGCTGAAAACGACATCGCCGGCGGTCGGCTGGTAAATACCCGTCAGCACATTCATCATCGTGCTTTTGCCTGAACCGTTGGGACCAATCAAACCATGAATCGTGCCAGGTGCGACGTGCAAGTCAACCAGGTTAAGCGCTTTCAAACCGCCGAACTGCATCAAAATTTGCTTGGCTTCCAACAAAAAGCCTGAGCTGGAAGGCGCAGCTGCCGCCAACTTGAGGCCATGGCTGACGGTGCCAGTTTTTTGAGCAACAGGCACAGTGGCAGCTTTGTAGAAATGACCAAATGATTCTCTGAAAAATCCAACAATACCGTCTTGCAAATAGTAAACCACAAACAAGGTGAGCAAACCAAAAATGGTCAAACGCCAGTCGGTGATGTTTTCTAATTGAAAGGCAAAAAGTGCCATCGCCACCGTCGCGATCACAGGGATGGCGAGCTCTTGCGCAGTTTTAAGTTTGCGAGAAATGTTGTAAACAGCCATCGCAACAACAGCGACCGCCAAAACGGTGGCAATGATGCGGAACAGCTTGATGTCAGACAGCAGACTGGGCAGCATCACCACAATCACGGCACCAATGAGTGCACCTGAACGCGTCTTGCGGCCACCCATGATGACGGCCAGCAAAAACAAGATGGTCAATTCGTTGTTATATGTGTTCGGAGAAATGTATTCTTCTGAATAGGTGTACAAACCACCAGCCAAGCCTGCAAATGCGGCGCTGATGACGAAGGCGTAAACCTTGTAGCGGTAGACCGAGACGCCCATACAATCGCAAGCCACTGGGCTGTCCCGCAGAGCTTCAAAGGCACGACCGAGGTGCGATTTCAAAATGCGATGTACGAACAAAAGCGCCACGGCCATCAAGACAAGCACCACGTAGTAGTACTCAACTTCATTGAGCTTGTGCCCAAACATCAGCGGTTTGGCCACTTTGACACCGATCGGACCTTCGGTTAAGAAGGTCATCTCGTTGATCAAAATCTGGATGATCGTGCCAAAGGCCAGGGTCACCATCGCCAAATAAGGACCCGTCACACGCAAGGCCGGCAACGCGAGAACTGCGCCAAACGCAGCCGTCACGGCAATAGCCGCTGGTACAGCGATAAAGAACGACATACCCAGCTTGAAAAACAGCACGCCAACGGTGTAAGAACCAACGCCAAACAAGCCAGCGTGACCCAATGAGACTTGGCCGGTATAGCCCACCACAATGTCCAAGCCAAACAAAAGAATGGCGTAGATCAAAATGGTTTCAACCAGATGGATGTAATACGGGTTGGGAACAATGAGTGGGAAAATCGCCAGCCCAACAAAGCAGGCGAGCGCAAGTAAAAATGATTTTTGGATAGACATGATTTATTTCAAGTTTCTAGATAGCAAAGGCGCGTTTAAATCAGACTTTTTTGATGGCCAATTTGCCAAACAAACCAGCGGGTTTCACCGCCAATACCAACAACAACAACACCAAACCGGGCACGTCTTTGTAGCCAGTAGAGATGTAGTAGCCTGTGGTGGTTTCAGCAATTCCCAAAATTAAGCCACCGACAATCACGCCGACACCTGAGGTCAAGCCGCCAATAATGGCAACCGCAAAAGCCTTCAAACCCAACACCGAACCCATGGTTGCGCCTGTCAAGGTCAATGGTGCAATCAACACACCAGCCACAGCCGCGGTGACCGATGAGAGTGCAAACGAGAAAGTAATCACACGACCCGTGTTGATGCCCATCAGCGAAGCAGCATCGCGATCATTTGAGGTGGCGACAACGGCTTTGCCGTAGATCGATTTGCGGTTAAAAATCTCAACAGCAGCCATCATGGCCAGGGCGCCGACCACCACAACGATTTCCATTGGCAACACATTGGCGCCGAAAAGTTTGATGGGTGCTTCAGACAGAGGCGAGGGGAACTTCAAATCGTCTTTGCCCCAAATGTTTTCCGCCACGTTTTTGAAAATAATGGCCAAGGCGATGGTGGACATGATCCAGCCGAACTCGCTCTTGATTTTGATGGCTGGGCGCACGCCAATCCACTCTACAAACGCGCCTTGCATGGCACCAAAAACGATGACGATAGGAATCATCAACCAGTAATTCATGTAAGGGCCACCATGGATATTGCCAACCAACGACAAGCCGACCAAAGCACCCAGCATCAAAGACTCACCTTGACCAAAATTCAGTGTGCCTGAAGTGGCAAAGGTCAGCTGGTAGCCAAAGGCAATCACGCCGTAAATCATGCCAAGCGCAATGCCGCTATAAATAAGTTGCAAGAAAATTTCCACAATAGCTCCTCAAATCAAAAAAATGTAACCACGGCATTTCAAAGCCGATAAAAAAAAGCCGGCGTACCGGCTTTTTATCAGACCTCAGTCCAAAGCAATGTCGCTTACATTACTTTTTAGCAGCAACCGGCTTGGCAGCAGCTTTGGTGCGAACTTCGCCGCCTTTTTTCATGTCTTCATCGTAAGCGTAATAAACACGACCATCTTGCACTTTACCAATCACAGCCATGTTTTGGGTGATGGCTTCGTGGTCGTCTTTGGTGAATGGCTTGTTGTAGGTCGTGACAACACCTTCGATGGGCGCTTGCAAGTTCTCTAAAGCAGCCAGAATTTTTGGTCCTTCCGTTGACTTGGCTTGCGTCATCGCAGCAGCTAACAAGTAAACAGAGTCATAACCTTGCGCGGCAGAGACTGGTGAAGGAATACGGTCAACTTTGTAGGCTTTTTGGTAAGCAGCAATAAAGCTCTTACGCTTAGGCGTGTTGCCTTCTTGGATGAAGGTTTGCGGCATGATAGCGCCATCTGCATTTTTACCTGCGTTGTCAATGAAGTTACCCATCGACAAGGTCCATGAACCCATCATCGGTACTTTCCAGCCCAGCTTGATCATGCCATTGGCAATTTGCGCCAATTCTGGACCAATGCCGTAAGTGATAACCACTTCGGCGCCAGCTTCTTTAGACTTCAACAGCTGTGGCGTCATGTCGACGTCTTTGATGTTGTATTTTTCAATCGCGACAGCAGTGATTCCTTTGGCTTTGAGCGCTTTTTCCAAATCTTCACGACCCAATTGGCCATAGTTGGTGGCGTCAGCCAAAATGGCGACTTTGGTGAACTTGCGGCGTGAAATCAGCTCTTCCACAATCATGGCAGACTGGATGGTGTCGTTCGCGGAGTTGCGGAAAACGTAGTTTTCAGGCTGGTCGGCAAACTGCTTGGTGATCACTGAAGCAGTCGCCACGTTGTTCATGACCGGAATTTTGGCTTCTTGGTAAAAACGCTGTGAAGCCAAAGCCACGCCAGAGTTGATATAGCCCACGGTTGCCACAACTTTTTCTTTGTTGATCAACTCTTGGGCGATTTGCACGCCGCGTTCGTTTTTAGCTTCGTCGTCACGCTCAATCATCTCGATCTGGCGACCCATGATGCCGCCTTTAGCGTTGATTTCGGTCACGGCCAGTTTGGCGCCATCGCGCATGGACACGCCCATTGGGCTAGAGCCACCAGTCAATGGGCCTTGCAAGCCAATTTTGATATTGTCAGCTGCAAAGCTCAGGGTTGCAACAGCCAAAGTGATGGCGGTGAGGGTAATATTGCGTACTAATTTCATGTGAGTTTTCCCGAATGATTTGTGAATTGCTGCAACGGCATGGTGCAACAGCAAGATGATTATAGGTAACGACCTAGTAACTCAAATAAGTGTAAACCATAACAAGTAAGCATACAAACTCTAAAAACCCGCAAAAATAAGTGATAACCCTAGTGTTATCAGTTGAGTTAAGTCAAGTTTTTTAAATTTAAAACAAGCAAATCTTTAAACGCGCAACTTTTTAGCTATAAACAAACCCACCAACAACGCCGCAACAAAGACCAGCGCATCGACCCCGCCGGAGATGACCGATGCCATCGCGGGGCCAGGGCAGTAACCCGCCAAGCCCCAGCCGATGCCGAACATGGCTGCGCCAGCAACCAGTTTGAAATCAATGTCTTTGCGCGCTGGGAGTTCAAATTTATCCGACACCCAGGGTTTGCGTCCTTCTGTCGGCGTGATGGCGAAGGCAACGAGTGTGATCATCAAGGCGCCACCCATCACAAAAGCCAAGCTGGCATCCCATGCGCCAAAACGCTCGGGATTGAGTATGCCGCCAACGTTCAAAAAGCCAATGACTTTGGCCGTCTGCGTCATGCCTGAAACCACCAAGCCAGCGGCAAACAAGGCACCTGCAGCCAGACCAAATGCTATTTTTTTAATCATTTTTTATCCCAAAGTTATCCTAAAAGTTTGACGAGTGTGACAGTCACGATACCCGCACTCATGAAAACCACGGTTGCCACGATGGAGCGCACCGAGCGCCTGCCAATGCCGCAAACGCCGTGGCCGCTGGTACAGCCAGAGCCGAGTACCGTGCCAAAACCCACCAGCAAGCCAGCCAAAATCAACAAAGGTAAAGGGCGTGGGGTTGCAAGTGTTGGTGTACCCAGGGTAAATGCGGCAATCGTTCCCATGCCGATCAAACCCGCCACAAAGGCCCGACGCCAAGCACGCTCGTCTTTAGGTGCGCCGTTAAACGGCGCCAAAGCCCCACCCAAAATACCGGTGATGCCCGCCACGCGACCTAAGGAAGCGAGTAGCAGCCAGCTGGCGAAGCCAATCATCACGCCGCCAATTGCTGCTTGTACGAAAGGGTGTATAAATTGCCATCCAGTTTCCATCTGAAGCTCCAAAAAAGATTTAAATTTAACACAAACCAGTTTAAATAACAAATATAGTATATGTTTATATCTCATTAGAGATATAAAGTTTGCAAAACATCGTTTATCGCGGCAAAATAAACCAATCATGAACCCCATCCAACTTTTCGACCCTGATTCCAGCACCTTCACGTATATTCTTTTTGATGAAACATCAACAGAATCGCCGCGTCCCGCCCTCATCATCGACCCGGTTGATGAGCAGCTAGAGCGTGATTTAGAGGTTTTGCGCCATTACGGACTCAAGCTCGTTTGGGCGCTTGAAACCCACGCACACGCCGACCACATCACCAGCGCCGGCCGCTTGGCGGAACATGCGGGCGCGCAAACCGCCGCGCCAGACGCTTGCGGCATCACCACCGCGAGTAGGCAGCTCCAAGATGGCGATGTGCTCAGCTTCGGCAGCCAGCACATCACCGCCTTGCACACACCTGGGCATACCGCAGGCAGTATGAGCTTTGTGTGGCAACAGGGTTCTGGCAGTGCCGAGCATACCCACGCGTTCACGGGCGATACACTGCTGATTGGCGGTTGTGGCCGCACTGACTTTCAGTCTGGCAGCGCCTCGGCTTTGTACAACAGCATCACCAAAGTTTTGTTTTCACTGCCAGACAGCAGCACCGTGTGGCCGGGACATGACTACAAAGGCCATACACAATCGACCATTGGCGCTGAAAAAACGGGCAATGCACGCGTCACCGGGCGCAGTTTGGAAGCGTTCGTCACCCTGATGGGACAGTTGGACTTGCCAAAACCCAAACGCTTGGACGAAGCTGTTCCCGCCAACCAGCGTTCAGGCCTAGCACCCCCAGTTCGCCACGATGCGGGAGATGCCAGTACATCGCTTGGCAGTAGCAGCACCGAACAGACAGAATACACAGAATACACAGTCCGACCCGCCGAAGGCTACGCCGGCGATGTATCGCCACAGCTCGCTTTTGACTGGTGGCAGTCGGGCGAGGCGGTGTTGGTCGATATTCGCAGCGATGCCGAGCGCACTTGGGTCGGCTTCATCCCAGGTGCGGTTGATTTGGCGTGGAAGCAGTGGCCGGGCATGGTGGCCAATCCCGCGTATGACGACGGCATCGTTGCCGCCGTTCAGAATGGAGAAAAGAAGGGCAAAAAAGTCGTCTTGCTGTGTCGCAGTGGTGTGCGCTCTATTCCCGCCGCCAAACGCGCCACCGAACTGGGTTTAGAAGCCTACAACATCCTAGAAGGCTTTGAAGGCGACCCAAACTCAAACGCGCATCGCAACAGCTTGGCGGGCTGGCGGTATCGCGGTTTGCCGTGGCGACAAAATTAAGAGGATTTTGCACAGTTTAAACGTAAAGAAACGCTAATTCATGACAATTTAGCGCTTTTATTTTGAATTACTTGCTATATATTTTATAGCTACTTAGGCAATAAATAAGCCGGTTATGGGTGAATTTTATGCCGTGGAGACTTAATCATTCAGCCAATGCCGGAATGCGCAGCTTTTGGCCTGGGTAAATCTTGTCTGGGTGGCTCAACATGGGTTTGTTGGCTTCAAAAATGATGGGGTATTTGCCCGCATTGCCGTAGTATTCTTTGGCGATGGCACCCAAGGTATCGCCGCGCACCACGTCGTGGAACTGTGATTCGCCGGCAGAGTCAGACACCGCGATCAAGTTGTTCACGGCAGACACACCGCCCACGTTACCGCAGCACAAAGCTGCTTTTTCGCTGTCTTCTTGTGAAGATGCCGTACCTTGCAGGGTCACGGTGCCAGTCGCGCCGTCAAACTCAACGACCATGCCTTCGATATCAATGTTTTGTGCTGCAATGTAGGTCGCAATGCCTTGTGCCGCACCGGCGTTGAGTTGGTCCAAATGTGCTTGTGCAGAAGCATCTGATGCGGCTTTTGCAGCAGCGTCTTCAACTTCTTTGCGGCCAAACAATTTTTCACCGGCTTCTTTGATAAAACTGAACATACCCATGTGATAACTCCTTAACTGAATAAACAAGTTTGCAAAACTGCACGACAACCTACCCGAGCGATTGGCATCAATCGGAAAGCTACTGTATCCTGAAAGTTGTTACAAAGGCGTGACGAAACGTGAATAAGTTGCGAGAAAACCTTGGAGAATTGAAATAAGCGACTGAAATGTGCAGTTCGTCACGTTTGCCATACACACAAGCAGGGCTAGAATCCGTCAAGCACTAGCATATTGAGCATTTAGTTTCACACTTCCTTTTCCTTTTTCATCTATGAGCTTTCTCGCACTCGATGTTGGTAACACGCGCCTCAAATGGGCGTTGTACGATGCGCCCCAACCTGGCGCGGCGCTCATGGCGCATGGCGCGGAGTTTCTGGAAAACATCGACAAACTCGCCGAAGGCCCTTGGAGCGAGTTGCCCGAGCCGAGTCAAATTTTGGGCTGCATCGTCGCGGGCGATGCCATCCGTCGCCGCGTTTCTGCACAGTTAGAGCTGTGGGACACGATCCCTCAATGGGTGGTCTCCAGTGCCGCAGAGGCTGGATTGACCAACGGCTACGAGTACCCGACCCGGTTGGGCGCGGACCGCTGGGTGGCGATGATAGGCGCACGGCAGCGCGTTTTGGCTCGCGGTGAACGCAAGCCCATCGTCGTCGTCATGGTCGGCACGGCCGTCACCGTCGAGGCGATAGACGTGGACGGCAAGTTTCTAGGCGGCATCATCATCCCAGGCCACGGCATCATGCTGCGCGCTTTGGAGTCCGGCACAGCTGGGCTGCATGTGCCCACCGGCGACGTGGTCGATTTCCCCACCAACACCAGCGACGCCCTCACCAGCGGCGGCACCTTCGCCATCGCCGGCGCGGTGGAGCGCATGATCCAGCACGTCCGCCAGCGCTGCGGCGCCGAGCCGGTGTGCATCATGACAGGTGGTGCCGGCTGGAAAATGGCACCCAGCATGAGTGTGCCGTTTGAGCTGGTGGACAGCTTGATTTTTGATGGGTTGTTGGAGATTGCGAAGACTAGGTTTGCGAGCATGCAAAATTAGGAGTTAACGCCTCAAAATACATGGTTATTTTGACTTGTCCGCATAGAGATATTGCTTAAGCAATACCCGCAACCCAGTCCAAACCCCGCGTGTTCAACCCCTGCTTTTTCCCTAGTTTGATAAACGCTTTATCAAACGTCAGCAGCTGAGAGCTAGCCCCACGCAGCGCCAGGTGCAGCGCATCGGCAAAGTCCATGCCTTTGTCATACCATTCGAGTGCTTGGCGCATTTCAGCAACGTGGGTGGGTTTGAAGTTGGGTAAAGAAAGCAGCAAGTTCATGCCATGCAGCACCTGCGCTACGGTGTAATCATTCGCCTCTAGCACCCACACCAATTCCTGCATCACTGTGATCGGGCTGGTGAATTGCTGGGTTTGCGACAGCAGCTGTTTGACTTGCGCCAGTTGCGCTGCATCGTCCGCCAGCAACAGGCGCACCAGCACATTGGTATCCAGCGCCTTCATGCCGCGTGTTTGCGTTTCAAGCGGGCTTTGATCGCGTCTTTGATGGCGTCGTCACTGAGTACGGTCTGGTTGGGCCTTGCCAAGCAGCCAGCCACTTGGTCTAGCGCAGAATGCTTTTTCGTAGCAATAGGACGAAGGCGTATTTCGCCATTCACATAGCTGATAGAGAACTCATCTCCAAACGACAATTGCGCCGTTTCCCGCAAATGCTTGGGAATGACGATTTGTCCTTTGACTGAAAGTGTGGCTGTATGCATGGTTTAGGCACTTATAAAGTAAGCCCAATTGTAAGCCAATTCTGTGAATACGGGTAATTGTTTGCCGGTTTACATCACCCGCGCTCTGACGCTCTTGCCCTTCACCCGCCCATTGTTCAGCTTCAGCATCGCTTCTTTGGCAATATTTCGGATCACCGCAACAAAGGTTGAAAACTCGGTCACGCTGATTTTGCCGATCTGCTCGCGGGTGAAGGCTGCGCCGCCTTCGTCACTGGTTAATGCACCGAGGACATCACCCGGTCGGATTTTCTCTTTGCGGCCACCCAAGATGTGAATCGTCGCCATCGGCGGCACCAAGCGTTCGTTGCTCGTTGGTGTCAGTTCTTCCAACTTGTGCCAGACCGATTCGCGGTTTTGGTACTGCTCGATCTTGCCGACAAAACCCATCTCATCCATGCTGGCCAGGTTCAGCGCCAAGCCTGACTCGCCCGCACGGCCGGTGCGGCCAATGCGGTGGATGTGGATTTCGGCATCCGGCGTCACATCGACGTTGATGACGGCTTCCAGCTGGTCGATATCGAGGCCGCGTGAGGCCACGTCGGTGGCCACCAGCACCGAGCAGCTGCGGTTCGAGAACTGCGCCAGCACCTGGTCGCGCTCGCGCTGCTCGAGTTCGCCGTACAGCGCCAGCGCGCTGAAGCCCTGTTGCTGCAGATAGGCCACCAGCTCCTTGCATTGCTGCTTGGTGTTGCAGAAGGCCAGCGTGCTGACGGGGCGAAAGTGGTTCAGCAGCAGCGCCACGGTCTCGAAGCGGTTGGCGCGCGCGACCTCGTAGAAGCGCTGTTCGATCAGCTCCTGCGACGCCTGTTCCTGCAGCCGCACCTGCACCGGGTCGCGCATGAACTGTTTGGCGAGCTTCTCGATCTGTTCCGGGTAGGTGGCGGAGAACAGCAGCGTCTGGCGAGCGGCCGGGCACTGCTTGACGACGGTTGTGATGTCGTCGAAGAAACCCATGTCGAGCATGCGGTCGGCCTCGTCGAGCACCAGCGTGCCCAGCGCCTCCAAGGACAGGTAACCACGCTCCAGGTGGTCCATGATGCGCCCCGGCGTGCCGACCACGATGTGCGCGCCGTGTTCGAGCGAGGCGCGTTGCCCGCGCAGGGCCACGCCGCCGCACAGGGTCACGACCTTGATGTTTTCCTCGGCGCGCGCCAGCCGGCGGATCTCCACCGTCACCTGGTCGGCCAGTTCGCGCGTCGGGCACAACACCAGCGCCTGCACCGCGAAGCGGCGCGGGTTCAGGTTGGCCAGCAGGGCCAGTGCGAACGCGGCCGTCTTGCCGCTGCCGGTCTGGGCTTGTGCGATCAGGTCGCGCCCGAGCAGGGCGTCCGGCAAGGTGGCGGCCTGGATCGGCGTCATCTCCAGGTAACCGAGCGCGCGCAGGTTCTCCAGCGTGGCCGGCTTCAGCGCCAGCACATCGAACGCGCCCGGCGCAGTCGCTGGCGCGCTCACGGGGTACTTTCGCTCTGCGAGCTGCGGTGCGAGCTTGCTTGGGGGTGGCCCGGCGCCGCGCTCACACGCTCATCATCGCAACGGTCTTGGTCACCAGGTAGGCTTCCAGCGCTTCAGGGCCGCCCTCGCTGCCATAACCCGAATCCTTGACGCCGCCGAACGGCAACTCGGCCCACGGCGCGGCCGGCTGGTTGATCCACAACATGCCGGTCTGCACCCGCGCCGAGAGCTGGTGCGCGGTCTTGATGCTGCTGGTGAAGGCGTAGGCCGACAGCCCGAACGGCAGGCGGTTGGCTTCGGTGATGGCCTCGTCGATGTTCCTGACACTGCGTACGGCGGCCATCGGGCCGAACGGTTCGTGGTTGAAGACCGAGCTGTCCAGTGGCGCATCGAGCAGCAGCGTGGGCGCGAAGAAATTGCCTTGCGATCCGATGCGTTCGCCGCCCATCGCCACCGTAGCCCCGCGTGCCACCGCGTCCTCGGTGATCTGCTGCATCGCCACCAGCCGGCGCGGATTGGCCAGCGGGCCCATGGTGGAGCCGGCCTCCAGCCCGGAGCCGACCTTGAGTGTCTGCATGTAGGCCAGGAAACCGGCCACGAACTCCTCGCGCACCGCTTCCTCCACCAGAAAACGGGTGGGCGAGATACACACCTGGCCGGCGTTGCGGAACTTGGCGCCGGCGATCATCTTGACGGCATGCGCGACGTTGGCGTCTGCCGCGACGATCACCGGCGCGTGGCCGCCAAGCTCCATCGTCGCGCGTTTCATGTGCGCGCCGGCCAGCGCGGCGAGTTGCTTGCCCACCGGCGTGGAGCCGGTGAAAGTGATCTTGCGGATCACCGGGTGCGGGATCAGGTAGTTGCTGATCTCGGCCGGGTCGCCGTAGACCAGCGACACCACACCGGCCGGCAGCCCGGCGTCGACAAAGGCGCGCACCAGCTCGGCCGGCGAGGCCGGCGTTTCTTCGGCCGCCTTGACGATGATCGAGCAGCCGGTGGCCAGCGCTCCGCACATCTTGCGCACCACCTGGTTGATCGGGAAGTTCCAGGGCGTGAACGCGGCCACCGGCCCGACCGGTTCCTTGAGAACCATCT
>JAYUCJ010000016.1:0-2156 GCA_043740415.1 Polaromonas sp.
GGCACTTTTTTAGCGGCGACTTTCTTGGCCGCAGGTGTTTTGGCCGCTACAGTTTTGCCAAACGGTGTTTTTGTTGCACGAGCCGGTGCGCCCGCCGCCGTTTTGCGCGGTGGGAATTTGGACGGGGCGAACTCAAAAATCACCTTGCCGGCCTCTTTGTCCCACGCCAAATGCGCTTTGAAGCCACGGCGGGTGCGCATGGAGACGAACTTGTCGAGCAAATCAGTTTTGCCGGTTTCCAGCAACTGCGTCAGCTGCGCACGCTCAATCGGCTGTTGCAAAATGACCTGCCCGCTCTTGAAATCGCAGCTCGGCGTGGCTTGCGCCATGGTCGGCACGGACTTCTCACAAACGTAGTTTTTGCCGTACTCAAACACAGCGCTGCCACATTTGGGGCAGGCGCCCAGGCTGGTTTGGGTCGAAAAATCGACGATTTCCCCCGTGCCGTCGGCGTTTTTGTCGTCACCAAAGTCAAATTCGAGTTTGTAGTTTTTCGTCTCTTCGTCGAACTTGATGACCATTTCTGCCGAGAACGGCCAGCCGGCTTTGGAGCGGAAGCCGTCCAAGGGGCCGATTTTGCGGTCGGTCAAGAATTGCTCCACCTCGGCCACCTCAAAGGTGCGACCCGCCGGCGTTTTTCCGAAGGAGAAGCCGCAACCTTCAGTTGCACCCGCAGCGCCGGTGCAAGTGTAGCGGCGGTAGTTTTCTTTGATGATGCCGCCGCAGTTCGGGCACGGTGCTTTCAAGGTGGCGTAGTCGCCAGGAATGGTGTCGCGGTCGTATTCTTTGGCTTTTTTGACCATGTGCGAGGTCATTTCAGCCACTTCAGTCATGAAGGTGTCGCGGCTGAGTTTGCCTTGCTCCATCAACGCTAATTTATGCTCCCATTCGCCGGTTAAATCGGCTCTTGAGAGTTCCTCCACGCCCAAACCGCGCAGCAGCGTCATCAACTGGAAGGCTTTGGCGGTCGGAATCAACTCGCGGCCTTCGCGCAGCATGTATTTTTCATTGATCAAGCCCTCAATCGTCGCCGCGCGTGTCGCTGGCGTGCCCAAACCTTTTTCCTGCATGGCTTCGCGCAGCTCGTCATCGTCAATCGTTTTGCCTGCGCCTTCCATCGCGCCCAAGAGCGTCGCCTCGGAATAACGCGCGGGTGGGCGGGTTTTCAAGCCTTTCGGGTCGACGGTTTCAGCCAAGACCTTCTCGCCCGGTTGCACGGGAACCAGATTCGTCGCGCTTTTGCCTTCAGCATCTGGCGTTTCATCCGCCGCTTCTTTGCCGTAGATCGCCAACCAGCCCGGTTTGACCAGCACTTTGCCTTCGGTCTTAAAACTATGCGGAGCGACCAAGGAGATACGGGTGGTGATTTGGTATTCCGCACTTGGGAAAAACACCGCCATGAAGCGTTTCACGACCAGGTCGTACAGCTTTTGCTCGGCCTCACTCAAACCGCTGGGGGCTTGCAACGTTGGGATGATAGCGAAGTGATCACTCACTTTCGCGTTGTCAAAAATCCGCTTGCTGGGCTTGATGTAATTGTTTTTCAAGGCTGTGGCGGCATGTGGCGCGAGGTGTTTCATGTCGCTGCCGGCCAGCATCTCAAAGGTTTGGCGCACCACGGGCACGTAATCCTCGGGCAGCGCGCGCGAATCGGTACGTGGGTAGGTCAGGGCTTTGTGGCGTTCGTAGAGGCTTTGGGCGATGCTGAGCGTGGTTTTGGCGCTGAAGCCGAACTTGCCGTTGGCCTCGCGTTGCAGCGATGTCAAATCGAACAGCAGCGGGCTGGCTTGGGTGGTCGGTTTGCTTTCCTCAGTCACTGTGGCTTTTTTGCCACGCACCGCGTCGGCTATGGTCTGGGCTTCACGCTCTGACCACACGCGGTCAGTCTTGATTTCAGCGTCGTCGGCGTCTTTTTTGTGCGCGGGGTTGAACCATTTGCCAGGGTATTCGCCCGCTTCAGCGGCAAACGAAGCGTGGATTTCCCAGTAATCGCGGCTGATGAATTTGCGGATTTTCTCTTCCCGCTCCACCACCACCGACAAAGTCGGCGTTTGCACCCGGCCCACCGTCGTCAAAAAGAAACCGCCGTCGCGCGAGTTGAAGGCCGTCATCGCACGCGTGCCGTTGATGCCGACCATCCAGTCGGCCTCTGACCG
>JAYUCJ010000017.1:0-2151 GCA_043740415.1 Polaromonas sp.
TGGTATGTAGGGTCATTTTTTAACCACAGCACGTGGGCAGCTGCGTTCAAAGGCGGTGTGTGCAAGGGGCTGGATGAGCCGAAAATGGCCACTTGAGGCACGCCCAGCGCAGCGGCCACATGCATCAAACCCGAATCATTACTCACTATACATTTTGCAGCAGCTATGGCAGCAAATGCACCTTCTAGCGACGTTTTACCCGCTAAATTGAGGCAGGTACCGGGGGTCATGGCGTTGACCGGTGCGGCGATGCTTTCGCAGAGCTCGAACTCTTTAGCAGATCCCAATAAAACGACTTGCACATCCAACTTCAAAGCCAAATCGACAAAATACGGCACCGGCCAGCGCTTCGCCGGGCCAAACTCAGCCCCGGGTGAAAAAACCACGTAGTTGCCGCGCAGCAAACCCAGTTCAGTCAGCGTGGCTTGCACCTCAGCATCGTTCAAGGTCAGCTGCGGCTTGTCGGTCTGGTAGCCCGTTTTGGGATGCTCTTCACCGCTCAGCGCGGAGTAGAACGCCACCATGGGCGGCTTGTTCGTCGGGTTTTTCAGTCGATGCGTCAGAAAACCAATGCGCGCTTCGCCCATATAACCAATGCGCTTGGGGATGCCCGCAAACATGGGCAACAGCGCACTTTTGAGCGAATTGGGCAACACATAAGCCGCGTCAAACGGCTGCGCGCGCCGGCTGAAATCCAGCGCCATGCGCCGCCGTGCCGCAAACTGCAAACCACCGTGCGCAAAGGGAAATTCCACCACCTCTGCGACACTGGGCATGGCGCGGTACACCGGCGCCACCCAAGGCAGCGCCCCCACGGTCAGCCGCTCGCCGCGCGCCTGCAAACGGCGCATCAGCGGCTCGGTCATCACCGCATCGCCTATCCACTGGGGGGCGATGATTAAAGAACTTGTCACGTTTTAACTTCCCGTTCGCCCTGAGCTTGTCGAAGGGTTGCAAGGACTTCGACAGGCTCAGTCCGAACGGTGAATTTCTTAATGTCCACCCGCAAAGTGCTCGCCCGCTTTGAGGGCGTAAACCGTACCGCAATACGCGCATTTGGCGCTGCCGGTGCGACCCACGTCCAAGAAAACCTTGGGGTGGTTGTTCCACACCGGCATGCCCGCTTTGGGGCTTGGGCAGAACACGCCGCCTTGGTGGTTCAAGTCAGACGCCAAGAGTTCGATGGTGCTGCTGGCGGTTTTGACGTTGGGTGGGGTTGTGGTTGTCATGGTGAGTTCTCGCAAATATCTCTAAAAGTCTCTATAAATCCTCGGCATCCCTTGATTTTAAGCGGCTGCGGGTGGGTTTCCGTCTTCTTGGCCTTGCTCCTGCCCTTGTTCCCGCCCTTGTTCCGGCGTTTGCTCCTGAGCCTGTTCAGGCCGAAACAACTCCCAGCTTTGCAGTTTGCCAGCCATAAACGTGCACGTCACATGCGATTTCGTGCCATCTGTCCACCTAAATACCTCAGGCTGCGCATCTTTCACGCTCAAAAGTTCGCCCAAAGCCTTGGTCATGGCGATAACATGCATCAGCGTCTTGCCTTTTTGCAGCTTGGCGTTCAGCATCACCGCGCTGCCGACGTAACCCATCGGCCGATCCGCCGTACGCTTGAGCACCTGTATCATGCGGCTGAAATGCAGCAGCGCCCAGGTGACCAAGCCGGTCGCCACAATCGCCACACCTGGCCATTTGTAGGTGGCATAAGCCACGGCAAACGCCGCAGCGACGAGGATGAAGGTGATGATTTTTGAGAACATACTGACAGTGATTTTTTATGATTTACTATGAATTTAATAGCTGCTTAGGCAATAAATACGCCGGCTAGAGGCGTATTTTACCGCTGTACAGCCCGCTCCACCAGCGCCACCTCAGCCGCATTCAGCCCAAACAGGGTGTAAACGATGGCGTCGATGCTGCGCTCGGTCGCGGCGATGTTGTGGCTGAGCTGCTGGATGCGGCTTTTCTCTTCGGCAAACAAGCTCTCCCAGTCGTTTCGCTCACGCAGGGGGATCTCGGTTTTGAAGCGTTTTTGTACCTCAAACTGGAAAGCTTTGAAGTCGTCCAGCAGCCACCAGCTACTTAGTTTATCGCCTAAACTTAGTTGCGCGCCTTTGGGGGCGGGTGTGGGCAACAAGTCCAAAATCCTTCTGC
>JAYUCJ010000018.1:0-40881 GCA_043740415.1 Polaromonas sp.
TTAACAATAGCGCCATTTGCCACGATATCACCCGCTACATAATTGAGTGTAGAAGCGTTTGGCTGAGCAACACCAGTTGGGTAAGCCGTTATGTAGCCACCTGCCGCAGGCCCAACGACCACCAAATTCAGCGCCAAAGCAGCGACGTTTGTGGTTTGCGGAATACCGCAATCTGTGGCACTTCCGCCTTGTGCCGCGAAGCTAGCACCCCAGGCTTTAAAACCGCGTGCCGTGCCAGCGGGTATGGTGCCACCTGCACCCGGTTCACGGGTGTCCAAAATGCGGCACGGCGTCAACGGGGTGAACACCAAATCCGCTCCTGTTGTAATGCCAAACTGCGCGAATGCAGGGGTCACCATCAGCAGCAAGGCTGCCATTCTTGTTATAAAACTTTTCATAGACATCTCCTTTAAAAATCACATTGCGGCACGGAAAGCCGTAGGCAAAAGTTAAACCAAAAGTAAACATTTGTAAATACCCCAAATGGGGGAGATGAAAGCCTTTTTAATGAACTATTTCTGAATAAAGATGCGTATTCACTATTCAAAATAATCAAAAAAAAACCGCCAGATGGTGTGTTTGGCGGCTTTTTAGTTTTATTTCGCGGTCATTGACATCGCGTTTTGAACTTGTTTCTCAAACACGGCTGTCATGCGTTCAAGCAACTTTGTCTCACCCTCGGTGGGTGTATTTTTCTTCTCAATCTCGGCACATACTTTTTGCCAAGCAGGCAACAGTTTTTCCGCCATGTTTCGGAATTCTTTGAGAAATTCTGGCAGCCGAAAACCGCAGTCTTTGCAAAACGCTTCCCATGAATGCCTGCCTACCGCATCGAACGTTTCTTCATCTCCAATGAAAAGCGCCAAACCTGTGTCGCCATAAACTCTTACACATAGCAGGTCGTAAAATGGTGCTAAACGGCAGCCTTTTTCATCAATCAATACCGACATGTTTTTGCCATGTGCATCAGCATTGCCAATCAAATAGTTGAACATCGCCCAACGCTGAAATTGCAGCATGTCACTGGCGCGAACTTTTAGCCCGCGCAAAGCCGTCACCAGCTTAGGCAAACTCACCAGACCTGCACTGCGTTGGTATTTCCAACCCGATCCGTGCCCCAGTAGTTGACAACCATCGATTTGATGCAAGGCAACAATATTGCCTGCAACCATCGTTCGGTCGTAACGTTCAATCAAATAAACAGGCTCAGGCACACGCAGCAACCACACGTCTGGCACAGGAAGTTTCAGCGCCTTTGCCAGCTTCATGCAAGCAAATTCGTTGATTACGCTGGGCAGGTACTTGGCTTGCCGTGTGTCAGGCTTCAAAATATGCGTGGTGGGCGAGGCGCCTATGCTGTCGCTCAATACACGTGTATTACTGTCAAACCGCACACCCATTTTGTCTTGCGCGCCTGCCAATGACATCGTGGCTTGCTCGTTTGACAGCATGAGTGGCTTGAAACTCCGCGATAACAGGCGCTCACTTACTTCGACGTATTCTATTTTTTGATAGCTTTGCAAATGACTTGCTTGCGCACCGTGTGGCAACAGTGACAACACGCCTGGTAGCTCTTGCCCAAGTCTCCCCAGCAGATCAAAAGCGGATGCATCACGCAGTTCAATCGCCGCCATCACGTCATCAAGCGCTGCGCCTTCGGGTAGTAAATTTTCAAAAAATGTTTTCACCAGTACTCCAGTAAAACGCTGTGCAGTCAGTGAAAATTGTGGCGCTAAAACATAGCCACCTGGTTGGCTCAGCCATTGCGGGTCGTACTCAAAGAAGAACTCGCCCGCTTCGTGGCCAAACCACCCCATAGGCCGCACATTAGCCCAGACGCGCAGGCGAATCATGGTTTATCCATTTCAGCATCGAACTCAGTTGGGGTTTGATCAGCGGACGGATACTCATCGAGTGAACCAAACTCCCCATGCCAGCCGTTCACATTTACACGTAATCCAAGACCTTTTAACAGCTTAAGTAATAAACCAAAAGTGCAGTTCTCAGGATCAGTTTCTGCATCTCGAATAAAAGAGGTGCTAACGTTGCACACGGATGCAGCTTGCTCACGCGACAAACCCTGTCGCTTGCGTTCTTTTTTTAAACTGTCTGCTAATTTAAGAAGTTGACCTGATTCAAGTAGCATTTTTTTGCCCCCATGAGGTCATACTAGCATAAAAATTATTAAATAAAATCAATTTTGTCCTCATGGGAGCAAAATTAACACAAATCAAGATAGAAAAATGCAATTGCGAAGCTTCTAAAATATTTGATCCCACAAGATCAAAATCCTGTTTTTCAAGCTAGAAAATAGCATTTTTGCTCCTATGGGAACAAAAATTATTTCTTCAACTTCGCCAACAAGCCCTTCGCCTCTTTCTCATGCTGCTTCACTTCTTCCAAATTCGCCTGCAAATCCGTCATCTGCTCTTCCAGCTCTTGCCGGTGCGTTGCCAGTACAGATAAAAACTTTTGCAGCTGCACGCCCGTATCACGCGGGCTGTCGTAGAGGTCGATGATGTCTTTCGCTTCGGTGAGCGACAAACCGAGCCGTTTGGCGCGCAGCGTCAGCTTCAAGCGGGTGCGGTCTCGGGCGCTGTAAACGCGGCTACGGCCACCGACGCCTTCGCGCTGTGGGCTGAGCAAGCCCATGTCCTCATAAAACCGAATCGCACGCGTGGTCAGGTCAAACTCTTTGGCCAAGTCGGTGATGGTGTAACTTATGTTCATGGTTTTTGAAGGGCTTGGGGTAAGATGGACTCATAGTTGACGTTTACGTAAAGGTCAACATGATTTCGAATGATTATGACGCAAAAAACCACCGAAAAACCCTACATTTCCAGCCCCATGAACGAGCTGGAGCGCAGGCTGCACTACCCGCTGGGGGAGCAGATGCCCGAGTTTGGCAACGGCCTGGCCGTCGCGCCCGGCATCCAATGGCTGCGCATGGGTTTGCCGTTTGCGTTGAACCACATCAATTTATGGCTGCTGCGCGACAACATCGACGGTGTGGACGGCTGGACGGTGGTGGACTGCTGCATCGACCAGCCCGAATCCCGCGCCCAGTGGGAGCAGGTATTTGTCAACGCGCTGCAAGGCCTGCCGATTCTGCGCGTCATCGTCACCCACATGCACCCCGACCACATTGGCTTGGCGCACTGGCTGTGCGCGCGCTGGGGTGTGGCGCTGTGGATGAGCGGGACGGACTACAACGTGGTGCGCATGGCCTGCTCGCCAGATTCGGGTTTTGACGGGCTGGAAAGCGCCCAGTTTTTCGCCAAACACGGCTTGGTAGACCCCGTGTCGCAAGAAAAACTCAAAGCCCGATCAAACTATTTCACCAGCCTCGTGCCCGACGTGCCGCGCAGCTACCGCCGCATGATGGACGGCGACGTCATCCAAATTGGCGGCAAAGGGTGGCGCTGTATCAGCGGCTACGGCCATGCGCCCGAGCACATTGCGCTGTACTGCGAAGAATCCAAAATTTTGTTGGGTGGCGACATGATGCTGCCGCGCATCTCCACCAATGTGAGCGTCTACAACATCGAGCCTGAATCCAACGCGCTGCAGCTGTTTTTAGACTCCATCGACAAATTCGCCCCCTGCGCCCCCGACACCCTCACCCTGCCCTCGCACGGCAAACCCTTCGTCGGCATCCATGAGCGCATCCAGCAGCTGCACGACCACCACGCCGACCGCTTGGCCGAAGTGATGGAAACTTGTACCGCCCGACCCAGCAGCGCCGCCGACGTGCTGCCCGTGATGTTCAAAAGAGAGCTGGATTTGCACCAAACCACCTTTGCCATGGGAGAAGTGATCGCGCATTTGCACTTTTTATGGTTTAAAGGGGAATTGAAGCGTGAATTTTGCACCGATGGGATTTATCGGTTTAGTTTGGCATAGCGCAGCTTATAACAGAGTGAAAACATGCTTTTAGAGTGACAAATGTGACTCTAGCCGGCGTATTTATTGCCTATTGTGCTACTAAATTTATAGCAATCAAGCCCGCAACCTCAGATTAACTGCCGGTGCCGACGGTTGCACGGCTGGGGTTTGGGCTGGGGTTTGGGTTTGGGGCTTGGCCGTCGGACATTTGGGAGGAAACTTGCGGGACGATTTGCGGGGCGAAGCGGCTGATGGCGGCGGCGGCGCCAGGTATGACACGACTGGGTTGTTGTGCAGCAGGCGGCTGATTTGGCGATATGGCTAGTGGTAAAACGGGGGCAACGCTTGGAATAGGCTCGATGTTAGTATTCATAGCGGGAAATCTGGGAGGTGCTGGCATCGCGCCTGCGGGAAGGGCGCCGATCTGGTTCACA
Organism: Polaromonas sp.; assembly: GCA_043740415.1. Lineage (GTDB taxonomy): Bacteria > Pseudomonadota > Gammaproteobacteria > Burkholderiales > Burkholderiaceae_C > Aalborgiella. The sequence continues at coordinate 4,320 of JAYUCJ010000018.1, forward strand.
GCGGCGATAGCTGTCGTATTTGCCGGCTTGCGCTCTGGCAGTTCTAGCGTGACGCCTTCGGGCGAGGTGAGGGAGGCAGCCAGTACGACGCCTGTTTTGGAGATGGATTTGAGCATCAAGTCATCCGCCACCAAGCTGCCCACGCGGTAGGGTCTGGCGGGTTTGCCGTCTAGGGCGATGAGGGCGTAACCTTTGCCACCGGCTGTAGCCGCCAATCCAAAGAGTGTGAATTTGGTGCTAGCTGCAGTGTTTGTCGGCTGTTTAGATACGGTATCGGTAGCGCCTAGTAGCTTGGCGATGGCTTTAGAATCAACCACGACGGTGGGGGTGGCCAGCGCTGCGGTGGCTTCAACGGGCTTGGTGGTGACGAACTTGAAGGCCCAATAGGCGGCGCACAAACCGACCAGCAGCCACACCAAGAGTGTAAAGAGGCGTAAAGTCCAGCGGTTGGTGTCGGATTTGAGGATGGCAGTCGTCATTAGGCGATTATGATGGAAACTTGAATTTATTTAAGAAGTTCGCGTCAAATAGTTGATTTGAACATTGACGGCAGGACGTTTGTGGTTATTTTATGAGGTCAATAGACATGGTGCAGCAGAAATTCGTAAACAAAGGTTCAGCAGATCATGGCATTAAAGGTCTTAAGCGGCGCTTCGCTCAAGGTTTCACGCTGATTGAGCTGATGGTGGTGGTGGTGATTATTGGCGTGCTGGCGGCCGTGATTTTGCCGAATGTGATCGGCCGCGATGACGATGCACGTGCTGCGGTGGCGAAAACGGATGTGAACAACATCATGCAAGGGCTGAAGTTGTATAAATTAGACAACCAAAACTACCCAACAGCGGAGCAGGGTTTACAAGCCCTGGCAATCCGCCCCACGACGGGCCCTGCAGCGCCCAACTGGAAGGGCTACATTGAAAAACTACCGAACGACCCCTGGGGCAAGCCCTACCAGTATTTGAACCCTGGCATCAACAAAGAGGTTGATGTGATGAGTTTTGGCGCGGACGGCGTGGCAGGTGGCGAAGGCAAGAATGCGGACATTGGTTCTTGGCAATAAGCTAAAAACACGTGCGCTGCACCGGAGTGATTGCCAGCACGGCTTCACCCTGATGGAGTTGATGGTGGTGGTCGCCATCGTTGCCATTGCCAGTGCGGGGGTGATGTTTGCCATTCCCGATGCGTCAACAACGGCTTTAGAGCGGGATGCGCAGCGGCTGGCGGCGCTGCTGGATTCGGCCCGGGCGCAATCACGCGCCAGCGGTTTGGCCATCACGTGGAAGCCAACCGAAGAAGGCTTTGTGTTTGAAGGCATGGCCAAAATCAAAAACGAAAAAACAGGCACGATGGAGGATTTGGTGAAGTTTCCGACCACTTGGCTGAGCACTGAAACCCACGCTGAACTGGCTAGCAGCCTAGCTAATAGCCTAAGTTTAGGCCCAGAGCCCATCATTGCGCCGCAGGAGCTGGTGCTGCGCCATGCGGCCCGCAGTTTGACCTTGGCGACGGATGGTATTCGCCCTTTCAGCATCAAGTCTAGCGATCAAACCCAGTGAATACATCAAAAGGATTCACGCTGATTGAGGTGCTGGTGGCGCTGGGCATTGTGTCGATAGCGCTGCTGGCGGGTATGCGGGCGACGGATTCGTTGGTAAACAATGCGCAGCGCTTGTCTGACGTGCTTTTGGGGCAGGTGTGCGTGGAAAACGAGCTGATCAAAGTGCGCTTAAGCAAAGCCATGCCCAATGTGGGCGACAGCACGTTCAGCTGTGTGCAAGCCGGTAAAACCATGAGCGGCAAAATGACCGTGTCGGCCACGCCCAACCCCAGCTTTAGACGTGTGGATGCTGAAGTGTTTAACGGACAAATGGGCGACAAAGGCGATGCGGGTGGCGGCAGCGTCATCAAACTTTCCACCATTGTGGGGCGGTTTTGATGAAACTGTCGCGCCTACTAAAGTCATGCCAGCGCGGTTTTACACTGGTAGAGCTGATGGTGGCTATTGTCATCATGGCGCTTTTGGCATTGCTCAGCTGGCGCGGGCTGGACGGTATGACGCGGGTGCAAAGCCAAACACAAACGCATACCGACAGTGTGCTGGCGCTGCAAGCGGGTTTGGCACAGTGGCAGACGGATTTAGACGCGCTCACCATTCAAGTCAATGTGCCTGGTGTGTCTGGGCTGGACTATGACGCGCAAGTGCTGCGTTTGACAAGGCGCTATGCAGAAAAGGCTGAAAACACGCAAAATCCTTTGCGCACCGACAGCATACGTGTGGTGGCATGGAGCCAGCGCAATACGGACAGCGGGATCAAATGGCTGCGCTGGCAATCTGAGCCCCTCAAAACCCGTGCAGAACTGCAAGCGGCTTGGCTGCAAGCCAAACAATGGGCGGGCAATGCCACTGAGGCCGATAAAAAAGGCGAGGTGGTGGTGGCTGCGATTGATAAATGGCAGGTTTCTTATTACCGCAACGATGCTTGGAGCAATGCTTTGTCTAGCCCTGACTTGGATGCGCGAATGCCAGGCTCAAATGCCGCTACATTGCCAGATGGCGTGCGCTTGGTGCTCACGTTGTCACCCGGCCAGGCGCTGGTGGGCGACATCACCCGGGACTGGGTACAGCCTAGTGTGGGGGGTGGCAAATGATGCCGGCTGTTGTTCTTCGCCAAAAGCAGCAAGCTGGCGCTGCGCTGCTGTCAGCCATGCTGACTGTCACGCTGGTGGCTACGTTTGCGGCAGCGGCGTTGTGGCAACAGTGGCGCAGCGTGGAGGTAGAAATTGCCGAGCGAGCGCGGGTGCAAGTGGCTTGGCTGCTGGTGGGTGCATTGGATTGGTCGCGCTTGATTTTGCGTATTGATGGCAAAGCCGGCACCACCGACCATTTGGCTGAACCTTGGGCGGTGGCGCTGCAAGAGTCGCGCCTGTCCACCTTTTTAGCGGCGGACAAAAACAACACGGGCGGGCTGACCGCAGAAGAGCAGGTAGATGCGTTTTTATCGGGCAGCATGGTCGATGCGCAATCAAAACTCAACGTGTTCAATTTGATCGACAACAGCGAAGTGTCAAAACCCGATTTGGCTGCTTTTAACAAGCTATTTACCCACTTTAACTTGCCAGAAACTGAACTTGAAGGCTTCGTCGCCAATTTGAGAGCTGCGCTAGACTCCAAAGCACCCACGACCACCGCACTGATGCCACAGCGGGTGCGACAGCTGACCTGGCTGGGTCTACAGCCTCAAACGGTCACAAAACTCACACCCTACATCACACTGCTCCCTGTGCGTACGACCGTGAATATCAACACCGCGCCAGCAGAAGTGATTTATGCCAGTGTGCCTGGTTTAGGGCTTGCCGATGCTAAGCTGACAGTATCGACACGTGAAAGTGCACATTTCCCCAGCATTGCCGAAGCTGTTGCCAAAGTGCCGGCCTTGAATGGCAAGCTGCAAGACACCCAACACAGCGTGTCCACCCAATTTTTTGAAGTCATAGGACGTATTCGGCTGGAACAAACCGTGGTGGAAGAACATTCTTTGGTCGACCGGCGTGATGTCAATAATGTCAAAACCCTGTGGCGCGAGCGTGCTGTCATCGCCTCGCCAGAAATAACTGCAAACACCGCCGGCTCACCGTCGCCGACTTTGCCCAAATAACTTTGCCCTAATAACTTTGCCTTAGCACCTTTGCCCAATACAATGCATTCATGAGTAAGCTGATCGTCTCCCTGCCCTATCCCAACCTGTCGCCACTTGCCAGTGAAAGTGTTAACACCTCCTGTCAATACGTGTTGTCCATCGACACGCTAAACCGAAGTAAGAATGGCGTATCAACGTTAACCGAGCTCCCAAAAGCGGATGCAACTGTTTTGGTTGTGCCAGCTAGAGCGCTGTCTTGGCATCAAGTCGATCTGCCCAAAGTACCCAAAGCACGCTTGCGCGCTGCTTTAGATGGTTTGCTGGAAGAACGATTACTTGACGACACCAGCGCCATGGCATTTGCCCTGTCGCCTGAAGCGCAAGGGGTTCAAACTGGCAAGCCAGCCACTGGCGTTTGGGTGGCCGCTTACAACAAAACTTGGCTCACGAGCAGCTTGCAGGCATTAGATGCAGCTGGTTGCCGCGTTACCCAAGTGGTGCCTGAGTTTTGGCCACAAAGTGAAGCCATGGTCTGTGTCACGGGCTCTGCAGAAGAAGCCTGGATCACACGCGCAGATGCGCAAGGTGTGATTACTTTTCCGTTTTACGGCAACGACACCAGCGGTGTGCTGGATGCGATGCTGGCAGATCTACCCGAATCGACACCTATTTTGGCGGAGTCAGCTGTTGTAGCTTTGGCAGAAAGCAGCTTGACGCACAAAGTGCAATTACGTCAACATGCCGATGGCCTGGTACAAAGTGCAACGTCCTTGTGGGAGTTGGCGCAATTTGAGCAAAGCTTGAGTGGTGACAGCCAAGGCGTCAAAAATCTCATTCGGCAATGGCAAAATTTTTGGCAATCATCCGCTTGGCGGCCTGCACGTTGGGGGTTGGCAGCGCTTTTAGTGGCGAATATTGTGGGCTTGAACGTGTGGGCGTGGCAACAAAAAACCAGTTTGAACGCCAAGCGAACTCAGGTGAATCAAATACTCACCCAAGCATTCCCAAGCGTGAAAGTGGTGGTTGATGCGCCACAACAAATGGCGCGTGAATTATCTGCGCTACGACAAGCCACAGGTGCCAGTGGTGTGCAAAATTTTGAATCTATGCTTTATGCTTTTAGCAGTACAAATAACAACTTGGCCGGCGTATCTGCAACACCTTCAGCTATTGAATATATAGCAAATAGCATGAATTTCAAAGGGGTGAGACTGACGGCCAATGATGCGACCGCAGCGCAAACCAAGCTTAAAGCCATGGGCTATGTGTTCGCGCTCAACGGCGAAACAGACACTGTGAAAGTGCAGGCAGCACCATGATGGCTACGTATTTAGACTACTGGCGACAGCTCAAAATGAGCGAAAGGCGTTTGATTTTGGTCGCTTTTTGGGTTATTTTGACGGCCTTGCTGTGGTGGTTGGCTGTTGCGCCAGCTCTCAAAACCCTCAAAGAAGCTCCAAGCGAGCACCGCGCCTTGGATGCTAAATTACTGAGCATGCGCGTGCTCAGTGCCGAAGCTAAAGCCCTTCAAAGTCAACCTAAATTAGGTTTTGATGAAGCTCAAAAAGCGTTGCAAAGCTCAGTGAGCCAGCGTTTTGGCAGCACGGCACAATTGAATCTAGCCGGAGAGCGGGCAACTGTGACGCTTAAAAATGCCAATCCACAAGAATTGGCGTTGTGGTTGGCACAAGCCAGGGTAAATGCCCGCGCTTTGCCTACTGAAGCTAAATTAACCAGAAATGGCGAGAATTGGGACGGCACCTTGGTGCTGAGTTTGCCTAAAAAATGAACAAAACCGTACTCAAACCGAGACCACCATGGCGCTGGGCCTTTCTGGGGACTTTAGTGGGCTTGCTCGCTGCGACCGTGTTTTTTGCCCCTGCGGCTTGGCTGGCGTCAGCTTTAAGTATCGGTAGCCAAGGCCGTGTCGTAATGAACGAACCCTCAGGGACGGTATGGAGTGGTTCGGGGCAATTGGTCTTATCAGGTGGCGCAGGAAGCCGCGATGCCACGACACTGCCTGGTCGTATCCATTGGCAGCTTCAACCAACGCTCGACTTAAAACTACGCGCATTGATAGACGCTGACTGCTGTACCGCACAGAGCATCAATGTTTTGGTCTCTCCGCATCTAACCGGCTTAAGCACTGTCTTGCAAGCCAGTGAATCTACTTGGCCCGCCACATTGCTAACCGGATTGGGTGCACCGTTTAACACCCTAGATTTGCAGGCAACACTGAAGCTGAAGACGCAAACGCTCACGTTAAAATGGCTTAACAAGGAATTAAAAATTGAAGGCTCGGCAAATTTAGATGTCATAGATGCATCAACCAGGCTTTCCACCTTAAGGCCAGTGGGCAGCTATCGCCTAAGCTTTCGAGGCAACCAAGAGACTGGGGTACCGAGTTTGAATTTAGAAACCCTCAGCGGCAGCTTGCTATTGTCGGGCAGTGGTCAATTAGCCGGCAGCCGCTGGCGCTTCAATGGTGAGGCCAGCGCCGCACCCGGTTTTGAAGCTGCGCTGAGTAATTTTTTAGATATTTTAGGACGCCGCGTTGGGCCGCGCTCCATCATCACTGTGGGTTAATTTGACATGAATCACTATTTAAAGGCACCTTTTAAAATGCAATTCACTACTTTTTTAGTAGCTGCTTCGTCAATATTTGCGATGGCTCCCACCACATTACATGCTCAAAAGCAAGGTGAAACCATTACTTTAAATTTTGTCAATGCAGAGATCGAGGCGGTCACCCGCACCATAGGCGTTATCACAGGACGCAACATGGTCGTTGACCCTCGCGTCAAAGGCACCATGAATTTGTCGAGTGAAAAAGCCTTGTCACCTGCGGCTGCTTACAACCAATTTTTAACAGCTTTACGCTTACAGGCAATCGTTGTCGTGGAGTCTCAGGGCATTTATAAAGTGGTGCCTGAAGCGGATGCCAAGCTGCAAACCAGTGTGGTTTCTGTCGGCGGAGTGACGACCAAAGCGGGCAGCAACCAAATCGTGACGCAGATTTTCAATCTCAACTACGACTCTGCCGCCAATTTGTTGCCAATTTTGCGACCTTTGATCAGCCCGAACAACACGATCAACGTCAATCCAGGTAACAACTCACTGATCATCACTGACTATGCTGACAATTTGCAGCGCATTGCCCGCATCATTGCCGCAAGCGATTTACCTACTGCGACCGACGTTGAAATTATTCCTTTGAAGCACGCACTCGCCAGCGATTTAGCGCCTCTGGTATTGCGCTTGGTTGATTCAGGTAGCGCTGCTGCTGGCGCAGGCGCTGCGCCTGGTCAATCAGATACAGCGGTCAAAACAACGGTGATCGCCGAACCGCGCAGCAACGCGCTCATTGTTCGCTCAGCCAATGCAGCGCGTTTAGCATTGGTGAAATCTCTCGTAGCCAAGCTTGACCAACCCAGCTCACAAAGTGCGTCAGGCAACGTGCATGTGGTTTTCTTAAAAAATGCTGACGCACTTAAATTAGCCATCACCTTGCGCGCTTCTTTGGCATCAATATCGACACCAGGCACAGGCCCTGGAGCAGCAACAGTTGCTGGTAGTGCACCAAGCGGCGCCAGCAATACAGCGAACCCTACAACAGCGAATGTTCAAGCATCACCCCAGCCCTCAACTGGCGGTCAAATACAAGCGGATCCTGCCACCAATTCCTTGATTATTACGGCTGCAGAGCCGCAATACCGCCAGCTCAGAGCCATCATTGATCAACTTGACGGTAGACGAGCACAAATATATGTTGAATCTCTTATTGCTGAAATAAACTCAGACAAAGCCGCCGAGTTTGGCGTTCAATGGCAAAACGCCCTTGGTAACAGAGCAGATACCAACAACCTCAGTGCCGCCGGCACCAATTACGGTGCAGGTGGAAAAAATCTTCTGGCACTTGCTTTGTCTGGCTTATCAACCACGGCTACGACAATCACAGCGCCATCGGTGTTGCCTGCAACTGGTCTGAATATAGGGCTTGGTACACTGATTGCAGGAAAAACAGTTTTAGGTATTTTTGCAAATTTCTTACAAACCACCGGGGAAGGCAATATTTTGTCAACACCCAACTTACTTACACTAGACAACGAAGAAGCAAAAATAATCATAGGTCAAAACGTGCCTTTTGTGACGGGACAATACACCAACAGTGCAGGCAGCTCTAGCAGCACGGGCACGGTCAATCCGTTTCAAACAGTGGAGCGTAAAGATGTGGGCTTAACGCTGAAAGTGAAGCCCCAAATCAGTGAGAACGGAACTGTGAAATTGGAGATATACCAAGAAGTTAGCAGTGTGCAGGCTTCATCCATCAATTCTGCGACAGGTCTTATCACCAACAAACGATCTATTCAAACCAATGTCTTGGTTGAAGATGGCGGTATCGTCGTTCTGGGTGGTTTGTTGCAAGATGAGTACTCAAACAACCAAGAGAAGGTTCCTTTGCTAGGCGACATACCTCTGTTTGGGAACCTGTTCAAAACAGAATCACGTGCGCGTAAAAAGACAAATCTAATGGTGTTTTTACGACCTGTTGTGGTGCGCGACAGTGCTGCCACTGAAAAATTGTCTTTGGATCGCTACGATCTGATGCGTGCCAGTCAAGAATCTGCACAGCCGCCGTTCAACCTTATTCTGCCCATCAATGAATCAGCAGTATTGCCTCTGCCAGCCCTGCGTTCGCCCACACTAATAAAAACCACACCTGCGGAATGAAATACCCTCTGCCCTACGCTTTTGCTAGACAAAATCAACTTTTACTAGCGACAGACGACAAAGATTCGACCTTGTACTTGCACGAGGAAACATCACGGCATGCTATGTCTGAGGTTCTGAGAAAATACAAGATAGACGCTGTTCAAAAACTTTCGCAGGAAACGATTGTGCAGCGCATCAGCGAAGTTTACGCGCAGGGCGAATCAAATGCGGCTTCTATTGTGAGTGAAGTAGAGTCTGACGCAGACTTGAGCCGCATGATGCAAGACTTGCCGGCAGTCGAAGATTTGTTAGAAGCCGCTGATGATGCACCTATTATTCGCATGCTGAATGCCTTGCTCACGCAAGCGGCACGAGACGGTGCGAGTGATATTCATATTGAACCCTATGAACGCCATTCCAGCGTGCGATTCAGGGTGGACGGTACTTTGCGCGAAGTGGTTCAACCCAACCGCGCGTTGCACGCAGCATTGATTTCACGTCTGAAAATCATGGCTGATCTGGATATTTCTGAGAAACGCTTACCGCAAGATGGACGAATTAGCCTGCGCATAGGCACACGCTCTGTTGACGTTCGGGTGAGCACCCTACCAAGCGCTCATGGTGAACGTGCTGTACTGCGTTTGCTCGATAAATCAGAAGGCAAGCTAAGTCTTGAAGCTGTCGGAATGGAAGGCAACACCCTTAGCCGTTTTACAAGCTTGTTAGCGCAACCCCACGGCATTATTTTGGTGACTGGCCCTACTGGTTCAGGCAAGACCACGACGCTCTATGCCTCATTAAATCAACTTGATGCCAGCAGCCAAAACATCATGACGGTGGAAGACCCCATTGAGTATGAGTTAGCTGGCGTTGGTCAAACCCAGGTGAATGCCAAAATTGATTTGACTTTTGCAAAAGCGCTGCGTGCTATTTTGCGGCAAGACCCTGATGTCATCATGATTGGCGAGATCCGCGATTTTGAAACTGCACAAATTGCGATTCAAGCATCGTTAACAGGGCACTTGGTTTTGGCAACGTTGCACACCAACGATTCAGCCAGTGCCGTAACACGATTGACAGATATGGGCGTAGAGCCCTTCTTGTTGAGTTCCAGCTTGCTCGGTGTATTGGCGCAGCGCTTGGTGCGTAAGATTTGTACACATTGCGCTGGTATAGGTTGTAAGCATTGCGCCCAAACCGGCTACCAAGGTCGTACTGGCATTTATGAGTTACTGGTCACCAACGATGCCATTCGTGGACAAATTCACAACCACACCAGCGAAGCTGATATTCGAGTTGCTGCATTGGACTCAGGTATGCGTTTGATGCGTGAAGACGGTGAACGTTTGGTTCAATCCGGCATCACTTCCCGTGAAGAGTTGATACGCGTGACACGCGATTAACGTATTACTTTCATAAATAACTTATGCCTGCTTTTACCTTTGAAGCGTTAGATGACCAAGGCGGCACCCGCAAAGGTGTTATTGAAGGCGAGTCGGCACGTGTGGTGCGTGGTCTATTGCGAGCGCAGTCCTTAGTGCCTTTGAATGTCGAACATGTGACTGGTGAATCAGCACACGGTTCAACTTCTGGTGGATTAAACCGAACTCTGTTTGCAAGCCGTATATTCAATGCAACAGGGCTGAGCATTTGGACGCGCCAAATTGCAGGTTTGGTGACTTCGGGCTTACCACTGGAACGCGCATTGACAGCCTTGACCGACGAAGCTGAAGACGAGCGCCAGCGTAATTTATTGGCGAGCCTGCGCGCTGAGGTCAACGCTGGGAGCACGTTTGCAAAAGCGTTGGCACAACATCCGCGTGAATTCTCCAGCATCTATACAGCTGTGATTGGCGCTGGTGAACAAAGTGGCAGCTTGGGTCAAGTGTTAGAGCGCTTGGCTGATGACTTAGAAGAGCAACAAGCACTCAAATCAAAACTAATCGGGGCCGCTTTATATCCTGCCATTGTCACCTTGGTTGCTATTGTTATCGTTCTTTTTCTTGTTGGTTACGTAGTTCCACAGGTAGCTAACGTTTTTGCAGGAACCAAGCGCACATTACCTTTTTTAACCGTTGCGATGCTTGCCATCAGCGATTTCGTTAGAAACTACGGCTGGTTAGTGCTGATCGCCATTATTTTAATAACCCTAGGTTCTAGGGTAGCCTTGAGAAACGACGATGTTCGTGAAAAATTTGATGCTGCTTGGCTCAACATCCCTTTGATTGGAAAATTAGCCCGCGGGTACAACGCAGCGCGTTTTGCAAGCACTTTGGCTATGCTCGCCACGGCTGGTGTGCCCATCTTAAAAAGCTTGCAAGCAGCCGCCATGACTTTGAACAATCGCGCCATGCGCACTGATGCACTAGATGCATTGGTGATGGTGCGTGAGGGTGCACCCTTAGCATCAGCTATTGCACAAAAGAAACGTTTTCCAGGAATTGTCAGCATGTTTGCACGGCTGGGGGAGCAAACAGGTCAACTGCCGTTGATGCTTTCTCGCGCAGCCAAGCAATTAAGTGCTGAAGTACAGCGACGAGCCATGCATTTGGCTACTTTGCTAGAGCCCATGCTGATTGTGACCATGGGTTTGGTTGTGATGCTGATTGTGCTTGCTGTATTGCTCCCAATCATCCAGTTGAATCAATTGGTGAAATAATCACACAAACCGCTTTTTATTTTCAATATTTCATAATTGCTTCAAAATTAATCTTTCCATGTCATACCTAAATATCATCGTCAGTACCCAAGCCCGTGTTGGCATCATCACCCTCAATCGTCCTAAGCAACTTAACGCCCTGAATGGCGAGTTGATGGACGAGCTAGGTGCTGCGCTCAAAGCATTTGATGCAGACGATGCTATTGGTTGCGTGATCATTACGGGAAGTGAAAAAGCATTTGCTGCTGGCGCCGACATCGGTGCGATGGCGAGTTACACCTTTGCTGATGTGTACAAAAGTGATTACATCACCCGCAATTGGGAGCATCTTCGCAGTGTCCGCAAACCAGTCATTGCTGCAGTAAGTGGTTTTGCATTAGGCGGCGGCTGTGAATTAGCCATGATGTGCGACTTCATCATCGCAGCTGAGAATGCAAAATTTGGGCAACCAGAAATCAAACTCGGTGTGATTCCAGGTGCGGGGGGAACGCAACGTCTGCCGCGCGCCGTTGGCAAAGCGAAGGCTATGGACATGACTTTGACAGGCCGAATGATGGATGCGGTTGAAGCTGAGCGTGCTGGTCTTGTCAGCCGCGTCGTGCCATTAGAAAAGTTGATGGAAGAAGCCTTGGGCGCAGCGTTGATGATTTGTGAGTTTTCTCAAATCGCATTGTTTGCTGCCAAAGAGTCTGTCAATCGCGCATTTGAAGGTGGCTTGGCTGATGGCATCATGTTCGAGCGGCGTTTGTTCCATGCTCTTTTTGCGACCCATGATCAAAAAGAAGGCATGGATGCTTTCGTGAATAAGCGCAAAGCTAATTTCACACATTCGTAAATAGCCGTGGAAACCATTCGCGTCGCGACTTGGAATATACACAAAGGTGTCAATGGCCTTGGTCCAAGCAGACGTTTAGAAATTCATAATATTGGATTGGCAGTAGACCAATTTGATGCAGATATCATTTGTTTGCAAGAAGTGCGAAAACATCATCGTGGTGAAGCACAAAGATTTGCACACTGGCCAGCACTTGAGCAAGCCGATTTTTTAGCACCGCTTGGCTATACGCCCATTTACCAAACAAACGCCATTACCAAGCATGGTGAACATGGCAATGCACTGCTGACACGCTGGCCAGTCATCAAGCATCAACATGAGGACATGTCAGATCATAGGTTTGAACAACGTGGTTTGCTGCATGTCGAAGTATTGATACACGATCTGCCAGTTCATGTCGTTGTTATCCATTTGGGTTTGATCAAATCCAGCAGACGTCGGCAAGTTGAGCAGCTTTGCTCTTTCATTCAACGCGAAATTCCAAAAAATGTACCTTTGTTGGTTGCAGGCGATTTCAATGATTGGGGAACGACCTGCGAAGCAGTTCTAAAATCGGAACAACTCCATGCTTTCAAAACCAATCCTATCACTGCGAAAAAACTGCGCACTTACCCAGCAAGACTACCTCTGGTGCAGTTAGATTATGTGTTCGCCAGGCACCTAAGCGCCACACATGCGACCGTTCCGAACGGCGTACAGTGGGCTCGCATGTCTGATCATTTGCCTTTGATCGCTGATTTTTTAACTACAAATTGAAATTTCAGGTATGGGAAATATAGCGCAAAGTTATGGGAATTCAAGTGAGTTGCAGTTGCTTGAAGGCAGTATTTCTTTTTTCCCCTCTTTGATTGCAGACATCGACCATGCTCAAAAAAGCGTGCAGATGGAAACTTATATCTTTGATTTAACAGCCAGTGGTGCAGACGTGGCACTAGCTTTAGAACGGGCCGCACAACGCGGCGTCATGGTTCGGGTCATGTTTGATGGGTATGGAACACCTACACTGCCAACAGTATGGAATGACCGCTTCAAAGCTGCCGGTGTGCAAGTATTGTTCTATGAGCCTATCGTGACTTTAGGTATTTTCTTGCCCAGTCAATGGCGTCGCTTACATCGTAAGTTATGCGTGATTGACGGTGATGTTGCATTTTGTGGTGGTATCAATGTGCTCGATGATTGGCACGACCCCAGTTATGGTGCTTTAACTGCGCCACGCTTTGATTTTTGCGTACGTGTTACAGGAACTCTTGCAAAAGATATTCAAGTAGCTACAAGCTTGCTTTGGGAACGCTTATCTCTTGGGAAGCCTTTGAATGTAAAACGCGTTAAGAGTGCTATTGAAACACTTCCGCAGGTTTTAAAACACCACCACTGGAGAGCACATTCACACGCCGGGCAAACACTCACCGCTTTGATACTGCGTGACAACATCACCCACCGCGGACAAATTGAACGCGCCTATCTCAAAGCCATAGGTGATGCACGCAAAGAGATCATCATCGCAAACGCTTATTTCGTGCCAGGAGCAAAGCTACGGCGAGCGTTGGTATTGGCAGCAAAACGCGGCGTCAAAGTGCAGCTGCTCTTACAGGGAAAATACGAATATTTCATGCAATACCACGCTGCCAGACCGGTATATGGCGCATTGCTGGCTGCAGGTATTGAGATTTATGAGTACGACAAAAGCTACTTGCATGCCAAAGTAGCGGTTATTGACAGCGTATGGGCAACCGTAGGTTCTTCAAACCTTGATCCATTGAGCTTGCTCTTGGCTCGCGAAGCCAACATCGTGATGCAAGACGCAGACTTTGCACAAAGCTTGCGCCAGCGTCTGCTGCTCGCCATGGCGAATGAAGGCAAACGTGTTGATGCCGCGCAAATGGCAAATCGGCCTTGGGGCCAACGTTTCAACGAGATGCTTGCATTTGCGATCATGCGAACCGGTTTGTGGTTGTTTGGAAAACAGTATTGATGTTGAAATATTTAAAATTAATCAAGCTTTTTGCTATATTTTTTATAGCCAATCAGGCAAATTTTACGTCGGCTAAAGCATCAAATGCATGGCAAGGCATCGTCACCCACGTCACCGATGGCGACACCTTTCGGGTTCGCCCAGTGGGTTCAAATAGCAAATCAGATTCATTAAGAATAAGAATTGACGGCATCGATGCACCTGAAAGTTGCCAGCAATATGGCGAGCAATCCACAGCAGCTTTGAAAAAACTCATCGTCTCTAAAGAGGTCACTATTCTGAGCAAGCGGTTTGATGATTATGGTCGTGACGTTGCCAAAATCTCTTTAAATAACATGGATGTAGGTGGCTGGATGGTGCGCAATGGACACGCGTGGTCGTACCACTACAAAAACAGCGCTGGCCCCTACCGACTAGAGGAAGAGGCAGCTACGCGCTCCAAGCTTGGTTTGTTTGCCGACGGCTCGGCAGTTGAGCCTAGAGTTTTCAGACGTGAGCATGGCTCATGTTATCTTGCGAAGAATGACCGCAAACGCTACAAGTAGCATCGCGTTTGAACCGCACTTCGTTCCAGGACATATCGCGTCCATCTAGCATTTGCAGGCGACCTGACAGTGAAACCCCAGTTCCGCTGACCAGCTTTAAGGCTTCTGCCGCTTGCATAGATCCAATAATTCCCACCAGAGGTGCAAACACACCCATGGTTGCACAACGCGTTTCTTCCAAACTGGCATCGGGTGGGAAAATACAGGCATAACAAGGTGAAGCGTCTGATCGACTGTCAAACACCGTGATTTGCCCATCAAACCGTATCGCTGCACCCGACACCAAGGGTTTGCGATGTTTTACGCATGCGGCATTGATCGCATGGCGTGTAGCGAAGTTGTCGCAGCAATCGACAACAACGTCTGCATCACGCACCAAGCTGTCAAGTAGAGCGGCATCCACGCGTTGCAACACGGGTACTACTTGAACATCAGCATTGATATTTGCTACTTTTTTCATAGCAGATTTGGCTTTATATTCGCCGACATCCGCCATATTGTGTGCTATTTGACGCTGCAAATTGGTGACATCTACGACATCATCATCCACCAGTGTGATGCGCCCAACGCCAGCCGTTGCCAAATACAAAACAACGGGAGAACCCAAGCCACCAGCACCAATCACAAGCACATGCGATTGCAATATTTTCTCTTGCCCCTCAACGCCTATTTCATTCAGGAGCAAATGGCGTGAGTAACGCAGTAGCTGGTCATCAGTCAAGATGTTGACTCTCAGAATTAGTCAATTTAATGAGTCAATTTAAATCGACTTTATTTAATTGTCTTTTTTCTCTTCTTTACGCTCGACCATTGTTTTACTGACAATGACCGGGCGACCTTTGAGTTGATTGAGGGCTTGCGCAAGTTGGAAGTCCTTCTCAGAGCCAAACTCAGGGGATTTACGGTCAGCTACTGGTTTTTTCGCTTCCTCCTCTAAGCGCTTCAACGCCACTTCACGTTCTTTTTCACGAGCTTCTTTTTTGGCAGGGTCTTCTGCGGTGGTACCTTGCCCACTTTCAAGGTGCTTCTCCAAATCAGCCTCTCTCGTACGCAGTGCGGCAAAAGGGCTGCCTTCCGCTGTTTCGTCAATCATGACATCCGGCACAATGCCTTTGGCTTGAATGGATGTGCCGTTCGGCGTGTAGTAGCGCGCTGTGGTGAGTTTGATACCAGTATCTGGGCCCAAAGGTCGAACCGTTTGCACCGAACCTTTGCCAAACGTTTGGGTACCTAAAATGGCGCCGCGTTTGTGGTCTTGCAAAGCACCCGCCACAATTTCGCTGGCCGAGGCAGAACCCTCATTAACCAACACCACCAAAGGAACTTTTTTCAGCGCAGCTGGTAGACGCTTCAACGGATCGGCTCCACCACGGCGCATATAAAACTCAGGGGCTGCTTTGTAGTTAAATTTGCTGTCCGCTAGTTGGCCATTGGTAGACACAACAGCAACGTTCTCCGGCAAGAAAGCAGCAGAAATGGCAACCGCAGCATCCAGCAAACCACCTGGGTCGTTGCGTAAATCAAGCACCAAGCCTTTCAGATTTGGCTCCTGTTTATAAATTTCCTCTATCTTTTTCACAAAATCTTCAACCGTTCGGTCTTGGAACTGGGACAAGCGCACCCAGCCATAGCCAGGCTCAATCACTTTGCCGCGAACCGATTGCGTTTTTATTTCTTCACGAACGATGGTAACTGGGAATGTACGGTTTTCGTCTTTACGAAAGATTGTCAAAATAACTTTTGTATTGGGCTCGCCACGCATACGCTTGACGGCTTCATTCAGCGTCAAGCCACGCACCGAGGTGGTATCAATTTTGGTTATAAAGTCATTGGGCTTTAAGCCAGCCCGAAAAGCGGGTGAACCCTCGATCGGCGATACCACTTTGACCAAGCTGTCTTCAAAACTGATCTCAATACCCACACCTACAAACCTACCCGTCGTGCCCTCACGGAATTCTTTGTATGATTTTTTATCGAAGTATTGAGAATGCGGGTCAAGGCTAGCCACCATGCCGGAAATAGCGTCAGAAATCAGTTTTTTCTCGTCTACTGGCTCTACATAATCGCTTTTGATCAAACCAAACACATTGGCCAACTGCTGCAGCTCTTCCAGTGGCATGGGTGACAAGGCACCACGTGCAACGGTTTGCAACGACACCGTCGTGAGCGCACCAGTCAGCACACCGACTGAAATCCAACCTGCAATTTTTAGTTTATTGCCCATACTTTGCCTTATCGTTTGACCCATTTAGTAACCCAATCTCATTCATAGAAGCCAATATACACCTAGGAGCTGTTTATTGGCACTAAGTTCAGTAATTAACCTTAGCAGCTCACTCACTACCCAAATAATAATGCCTAATCGGTTTCAAGCTTGCGTCTAGCTCGTAAACCAACGGTAAACCATTCGGAATGTTCAAGCCCACAATATCCTCGTCCGAAATGCCATCCAGATGCTTCACCAGCGCCCGAATCGAATTACCGTGCGCAGCTATAACAGTGCGCTTACCTGCGCGAATGGCCGGTGCCAGCGATTCGTCCCAAAACGGCATCATGCGGGCAACCGTGTCCTTCAAGCACTCGGTCAGCGGAATTTGCTCTGGTTTGAGCTTGGCATAGCGGATATCTGCGCGTTCGCTGCGTGGGTCGCTCGCTTCAAGCGATGGTGGTGGCACGTCATAGCTACGACGCCACAGCAACACTTGTGCATCGCCATATTTTTTAGCTGTTTCAGCCTTGTCCAGTCCTTGTAAAGCACCATAGTGGCGTTCGTTCAGCCGCCAGCTGTTGACCACAGGCAGCCAAGTACGATCCATTGCGTCCAAACAATGCCATAAAGTGTGCGTCGCGCGCTTCAAAACACTGGTGTAAGCCACATCAAACTCAAAACCAGCCGCTTTGAGCATGTGCCCCGCGTTTTGCGCTTGCTCGATGCCCAATGGCGTCAAAGCCACATCGGTCCAGCCTGTAAAGCGGTTTTCCAGGTTCCAGGTTGATTCGCCGTGCCGAATCAAGACTAATTTATGCATACAAACACTTTCTATGGCTATCTACAGCCTTTTATGACCTTTTTGGTCGAAATTTTTCATGAAATTACACAGGATCCCAAAAGGATACAAGCTCTATTCTAAAATCTAACTCTTTATAGAAAGTACAACGTGAAATTTATTATTGACAATTGGATGCTCATTGCCGTCGCGCTGGGTTCTGGAACCATGCTATTTTTACCCCAAATCAAAGACGCAGCAGGTGGAACACTCTCTGCTGCGGGTGCTGTACAGCTGATGAACCGTGAAAAAGCCGTGGTTATCGACGTGAGCGACGCTGAAGAATTCGTTCTAGCTCACATCAACAACGCTAAAAACGTGCCTTTTGCCCAACTCGAAGACAAATTAGCCAGCCAAGTTAAAAACAAAGAATTACCTTTGATTTTGGTTTGCACCGTAGGTGCACGCTCCAACCGCGCTGTTGCTGTCGCTAAAAAACTCGGCTTTACCAATGTGCAAGCCCTGGCTGGCGGTCTCAAAAGCTGGAGAGAAGCCAACTTACCGCTTGAAAAAGCCTAAAGGCAAGAAGGAAAGATCTGAACCATGCAAACCGTCAAGATGTACACCACCGCCGTTTGCCCCTACTGCATTCGGGCAAAAAGTATCCTAAAAACCAAAGGTGTTGAAAAAATCGAAGAAATTCGTATCGACCAAGACCAAGCTACCATGAAGCACATGATGGAAATCACGGGCAGGCGCACCGTGCCGCAAATTTTCATTGGCGACACACATGTGGGTGGATGTGACGATTTGATGGCTTTGGACAGCGCTGGCGGCTTGGTGCCCATGCTGCAGCAAGCTTAATTTAATATTAGTCTGATATGCTATATTATTTATAGCAGTTTAGGCAGAAAATACGCCGGCTAAAGTGCTTTACCGAACTTTCAAGCCGTGACAATCCACCCCTCCAGTGGATCCGTTTTGGCAGGCAAGCCATAGTTTTTAATGCCTTTTTCATGCTGTTGCAACGCCCAAGCCGCTTGCAGCATGCACAACACCGCATCCAAGCTGTCACCACTGGCGTCGTCAATCAAGGCATCGCGCTGGGCGTGGCTGAGTTTCAAGCGTAAGTTCAGCCGCGTTTGACCCAGCTCCAGCTGCGTCACCAAGTCTTTGCGTGCAATCAGCCGTTCTGGCGTTTGTTTGGCTTTGTCGTCAGATTTGTAGCTGCGCTTACCCAATTTATCCAGTATTTCTCTGGCCAGCAAACCTGGGTAGCCTTCCAAAGCGACACGGTTTGCATCTCCATCGTGCAAAGCTGGAAAATGCACCCCAGCGTCCAACAAGCGCGGCACACCCGCATGCAGCATGTAGGCTACCGGCGGATTCACCCACTTCATGGAGGGGCTAGAGCCCGCTGGCAAATCGGTCGCGCGATGTGCAAATTTGCCGCCTGCAGGCCGTGCATCACAAAACGCTTTGAAGGTGGTGCGGATTTCTTCTCGCGTTAAGCCAGCGTAATGGTCAATGCAAGATTTCCAATCGCTAGGCCAACCCAGCGTTTCAACCAATTCACGCGGCAAGCCGAACGGTAAATCAAACGCGCCTACCCAATCTGCGGGCTGCTTGAGCCAAGCACTAAAACCCTCTAAGGTTTGAATTTGCTCTAACTTTGAGAGTGATACACGTCCATGATTCGCCGATCCGATGGCAAAAAGAATAGGTTTTTTCTTGTTTGGGCTGCTCGAAAAATCGCAGCCAATCAGTTGCGTCACATGGTGGACTTCAAACTTGGGCAATCAAGCACGGCCAATGATGCATGCCGTCGCCATCAGCTCTTCCAACAGCGCCATCGACACCGCGCCAGAGGTGGAATAAGGGTCAAGCTCGGGCTTTTCAGCGTATTTCAGCAAAATGGAGGAGTTTATCTTTTCCATGTTGACCTGCCCCATGGTCCAGCCACCGAAGCGGCGTTCAGTAATTTCTTCGTAATGCAGCAACACCACATCTTTGTGGCGCACATCCTTTTGAATATGACCATATAGCTCGCTGATCGCATTACGGCCACCTTCAATGGCTTGCAAAAAGATGCCTCCACCGTAGCAAAGAATGCCAGTAATACCGCTGGCGGGGTTAAATTGCCGCGACTGCGCCAAGATGGTTTCTATGGCTTCTGGTTGTGTATCCACCGCGCGGCTGGCGTAAAGTAGGCGTACTAGCATGATGTTTTCCTTTGCGGTTTTATTATTTTGAAAACTTATTTTGGAATCAAGGCCAAAAACTCGCGGCGCAAGTTCATGTCTTTCAAAAACACGCCACGCATGACGGAGTTGATCATCTTGCTGTCCATGTCTTTCACACCGCGCCAGCTCATGCAAAAGTGGGTGGCTTCCATCACAATCGCCAAGCCATCGGGCTGGGTTTTTTGTTGAATCAAATCAGCCAATTGAACCACCGCCTCTTCCTGAATTTGCGGCCTGCCCATCACCCACTCCGCCAAACGCGCGTATTTGGACAAACCAATCACATTGGTATGTTCATTCGGCAACACGCCAATCCAAACCTTGCCTATCACCGGGCAAAAGTGGTGTGAACAAGCACTGCGCACCACAATCGGACCCACAATCATCAACTCATTCAGGTGACCCACGTTGGGGAACTCGGTAATAGGGGGCACGGGCTGGTAGCGGCCTTTGAACACCTCGTTCAAATACATTTTGGCCACGCGACGCGCTGTGTTGTGGGTGTTGTGGTCATGTTCAGTGTCTATCACCATGCTGTCCAGCACGCCCTTCATCTTGCTTTCAACTTCATCCAACAACTTGTCCATGTCGCCTGGCTGAATAAAGTCACTGATGTTGTCATTGGCAAAATATCGCTTTTTGGATGCTGCCACCCGCTCACGGATGACGACGGACATCGGGCGTCCCTCGTCGCTAAGGTTCAAAGGTTCTGCAGCCATTGTGTCGGTTTTCTTCATTAACATAAAGGAATATTACCAGTGTTTGCATAACAGCTAGTCGCCAATGTCTATTAAACCCGCTCCGATGCCTGATTGATTAAACACAAGTTCCAAACTAGAATTTTCCACATGAATAAACATTTACCTACTATCTTCGGCGCGCTGCTCACATCAGTTGCTTTGTCTTTCAGTCCCATGACGTATGCCCAAACGGCAGCCACCTTCCCCAGCAAACCGCTAAAAATCATCGTTCCCTTCGGCGCTGGCGGTATTGCCGACCTGACGGCACGCACCGTCGGCACCAAAATGGCCGAGATTCTGGGTCAACCCGTCGTCGTTGAAAACAAACCAGGCGCTGGCGGCATCGTGGCAGGTGACATGGTCGCAAAGTCTGAGCCCGATGGCACGACCATGCTGTTGATGTCGAACGGCACCGCCGTGACGACCAGCCTGTTCAAAAGCTTGCCTTACGACACCGCCAAAGACTTCGCCACTGTCTCAACCCTTGGTTTTTTCGACATCGCTTTGATCACCAAAGCCGATTCGCCCTACAAAACCATGGCCGAGCTGCTGGCGTTTGCCAAAGCCAACCCCGGCAAACTCAATTTAGGCACCATCAACATTGGCAGCACGCAAAACTTGGCGGCGGAACTTTTCAAATCGACAGCAGACATCAACGTACAAATCGTGCCTTTCAACGGCACACCTGCCGTGATTACCGCTTTGCGCGGTGGCCAAATCGACGCGGCGGTTGAGATCTTGGGCCCCGTTAAAACCCAAATCGACGCCAAAGCCATCAACGCGCTGGCCGTGTTTGGTCTGAAACGCTCATCCAGCTTGCCAGACGTACCCACAGCCAGAGAATCCGGCCTGCCCAGCATGAACGCTGCGTCGTGGAACGCCTTAGCCGTATCCGTCAAAACCCCGAAAGACATTGTCGCCAAGCTCAACGCCGCCGCTACCACCGCCCTAGCCTCGCCAGACGTGAAGAAACGCTTGGCTGATTTGGGCGTAGAAGCCGGCTCTAGCAGCCCTGAGGTATTGGGCGAACTTTTGAAGGCTGAAATCAAACGCTGGGGTGACGTGATTAGCCGTGCGAATCTTCAAAAACAATGATTAAGTTGTCGATTGTTGCTGCATTATGTTATTTTATGCTGCATTTTTAATAGCAATTTAGTTTATAAATACACCAGCCACAGCCATTATTAATCTACTGTATTAGGTATCAACGGCAACAAGTCAGTCACCCCAATATCCACACCTGCTTGGAACAAAAGAGTGCTCGCCTGGCCACGGTGATGGGTTTGGTGGTTGAAAAAGTGCAACAGCAGGCTGTCCAGCGGCTTGCATTGTGGCGTACCTTTCATGTTGCTGTATTGCACGCTTTGCGCCAAATCGTCGTCTGAGAGCTCGGCAATCCAGCTGGAAATGGCAGTGTCTAACAGCATACGGCGCTGGCGCAGTTCAGTTAAATTGGCGAAAAGTAGCGCGTTTAGTGATGTGGGCTTGGGAAGTTGGCAAATGCTGGCCAAGGCGACATGCGGCTCAAGCTGACGTAGTGACTGTAATGAACTGGCTGGCTGTGCGAAGCGTTGCAGCCAAACCGTGTCTGCGACCACAATATGGTTCAAAGCACCCAAAATGGAGCCAAAAAATGCGCCCCTGTCGGCGGCCAAATCGGCTGCAGACAGCGTGGCGGCTGCGTCGTACAGCTTGGAGTTCATCCAAGAGTTGTAATCTGACAGCAGTTTAAAGTTTGTGTTTTGGCTCATATAGACATTCTTATCACTATACTTTCAATAGCATTTTAGTTAATAAATACGCCGGCTACAGTCATTTATAACCTCCATAATGACACTTTAACAATATTTAATCCAGCTTCGTCCCCGTCTTAGCAATCACCCCACCCCACAGCTTTGTATCCGCCTGCATGCGCAGCGCCAAGCCTTCGGGGGCGGTGCCTAGGGCTTGCCAGCCTTGCTCGAACAGGCGCTGGCGGATGTCTGGGGTGCGGACGATTTTGGCGATTTCTTCGGCGATGCGTCTTGCCGTGGCTTCGGGCATGGACGCGGGGGCGAAGATGCCGTTCCACACTGCCGCGTCAAACTTTGGCAAACCTGCGCCTTCAGCCACCGTGGGCAGCTCTGGCAGCAGGGTTGAGCGGGACGAGGTGCTGACGGCGAACAGTTTCACCCGCCCGGCTTTGGCCTGCGCGACGGCGGCGGACGGCACCATGAAGCCCAGATCGACCTGTTTGCCAATCATCGCGGTGATGACTTGCGCGTAGCCTGGGTAGGGAATGTGCACGGGCGTGATGCCGCTTTGCGACTTGAACAGCTCCATGGTCAAATGCGCGCCAGAGCCTGCGCCGACCGAGCCGTAATTGAGTTTGTCGCCCTGCGCTTTGGCGTAAACCATGAGTTCATGCAAGGTGTTGGCCGGCAAATTGGCCGCACCCACGAGCAGCAACGGGCTGCTGGCGATGAGTGAAATGGGGCGCAAATCGCGCACGGGGTCAAATGGCAGCTTGCTGTACAGCTGCTTGGCGGATGTGAGCGGGCCGTTGATGTTGACACCCAGCGTGTGCTCGTCCGTCGCTTTGGCCACCAAATCGACCCCAATGTTGCCGCCTGCGCCGGGTTTGTTTTCAATGACGAAGGGCTGCCCAAAGGCTTTGGCCAGCGGCTCAGTCAGCAGCCGTGCCAGCATGTCGGGAGAGCTGCCTGCGGGGAAGCCGACGATGATGCGGACGGGTTTTGTCGGCCATGGTGCGACTGCTGCAGCTGTCTTTTTCGATTGCGTGAATGCTGCGGGAGCAATCGCTGCAGTGGCTAAACCTGCCAGTAATTGACGGCGTAAAAGCGTTGAATTTTTATTCATATTTATTATAAATTTAGTAGCACCTTAGGCAATAAATACGCCGGTTAGAGTCATATTTAGCCTATAAATTATCTTAAAACGTCGCTTCCACGATTTTTACCAACTCTGGCGTCACCTCTGGCAGCACGCCAAACCATTTATGAAACGCGGGGCGCGCTTGGTGCAGCAGCATGCCCAAGCCGCCGGCGGTGGGGTTGCCACGCGCTTTGGCGGCTTTTAAGAGCGGGGTTTCCATGGGGATGTACACCACATCGGACACCAAAGACGTTGTTGGCAGCAGGTCTAAATTGATATCCAATGCTGGGTTGCTGCCCATGCCTTGGCTGGTGGTGTTGACCAGCAAGGCCACATCTGCCAAGGCTTGATGGCGCTGATCCCACGGCACGTTGCGCAGGGTTGTGCCTAAATTTTGCTCAAAATCAGCTTTAAAAACATCAACCAAAGCTTGGCCATGGCCTTCGGTGCGGTTGCAAATGCGGATGTCTTTTGCGCCTTTTTCAGCCAAGCTCACCACGACAGCCCGCGCCGCGCCGCCCGCACCCATGACCAGCACGGGGCCAGCGTCGGCTTGCCAATCGGGTTTGGCATCAATCAGGCTTTGGATGTAGCCATAGCCGTCGTTGTTGTAGCCGCTCAAGCTGCCGTCCGCTTCGACCACGATGGTGTTGATCGCGCCCATGCGTTTGGCGGTGGCATCTAGGCGGTCCACCATCGGCAGCGCCATAACTTTGTGCGGCAGCGTGAGGTTGCAGCCCGCAAAACCCATGACGGACAAACCTTTGAGCGCGGCCTTCAAATCATCAGGATTGGCAGGGTTGACGGGCAAATACACGTAAGCGCCGTTCAAATTATGTTGCTTTATCCAATGGTTGTGGATACTAGGGGAGCGAGAGTGTCCAACGGGCCAGCCCATGATGCCGGCAAGTTTGAAGTTAGGAGATGTACTCATTTTTAGATCTAAGTTTAGTTTTTTTGGGGAATTTTTAAAGCAGTGGTTGCCAATTGCTGTATCAACTCTAGCATGGCTTGCTGGGTCAGCGTGGCGGGGCGCTGCGAGCTGACGGCGATGGACAATTTGCTGTGCAGCCCTGCGATGGGGCTCACCGAAAACAAACTGGCCTGCCCCGAAGTGGTGACAGCGTTTTTGGACAGCACGGCGCAGCCTGCGCCGTCCAGCACCAAGTCCAAAATAGCGGGCACGCCGTCGATTTCTAGAACGATGTTGGGGTGGCAGTTGATATTGGCCATTTCAGACTCGACCAACATGCGAATCGCGTTCGGGCGGGTGGGGATGATGAGCGGCAAGGCGGCCACATCCTTCAAAGTGACTGCTTCTGGTTGGCTGCGCTGTGATTGGCGCTGCACCAGAAACAAATCTTCATTTAATAAGTGTGTGATTTCCAGTCCCAGCGTGGGCACAGCGCCGTACAACAGGGCAATATCGAGGCGGCCGTTGAAGATGGATTCTTGCATCGCGGCAGACAGACCTTCGCTGATAGACAACGCCGCTTGCGGCAATTTGGCGCGGAACTCGCGGGTGAGCGACACGGTCAGCACTTTGGCGATGCTGGGCGGCAGGCCAATCGCCACGCGCCCCGCCAGCGAGCCGCGCACACGCCCCAGCTCTTCCCGCAGGCGCTGCACCTGGTGCAAAATGCCGCGCCCGTGCTCCAGCAACAGCTTGCCGGCATCCGTCGTCGTAGCGCCACGGCCATTGCGCACCAGCAGGTTTTGCCGCAATTCAACCTCTAGCTGCCTGATTTTGCGGCTGAGGGCAGGCTGCGCAATGCCAAGCGCGCTAGAGGCACGGGTAAAACTGCCCAGCTCAGCCACACGCACGAAGTATTCGATTTGTTCGAGTTCCATGGGTTATTCTAGTATCAAGTTGGGAATAACGTAAATTCGGATATTCATTTTTGATATAACTGCTAGGCGTTGCCAGACCTTCACATCTCACGCCTTTCAAAGCACAATCCCTGACATGATAAACATGACGAAAAACACGACTATTAGAGGCATTTCCTCTATGGCGACCCGTCAATTATTGGCGGAACTGGTGGCGGATTACAAAAAGTTAGCAAACGCTGATATTGCCATCGAATCCGTAGGCGGCGTCGACGCGGCCAAGCGTGTGCAGGCGGGTGAGGCGTTTGACGTGGTCATTTTGGCATCGGATGCGATAGACAAGCTCATCGCCTCCGGCCACATTGACCCGACAAGCAAGGTCAATTTGGTCAATTCTGGCGTGGCGGTTGCCGTTAAGGCGGGTGCAGCAGCGCCTGACATCTCCTCTGAAGCCGCATTAAAAGCAGCCGTTTTAGCAGCCAAAACCATCAGCTATTCCACAGGCCCCAGCGGGGTAGCTGTGGCCAATTTGTTTGAGCGCTGGGGCATTGCACTGGAGATTCATAACCGCATCGTGCAAGCGCCGTCTGGCGTGCCCGTTGGTTCCTTGATAGCCAAAGGCGAGGTTGAACTGGGTTTTCAGCAGCTCAGCGAGTTGATTCATTTAGACGGCATCAGCATCGTTGGGCCGCTACCGCCTGAGATTCAAATCACCACCACGTTTTCAGCAGGTGTGTGCACCACTTCCACCCAAGCCGGTGCGGTGCGTGAGATGCTAGCGTACATGGCGTCACCCGCTGCGGCAGCTGCAAAATTGCGGCAGGGCATGGAAGTTTTTTAACGATTTTTACTATACATTTAATAGCACTTTAGGCAATAAATACGCCGGATACAAGCATATTTCATCCATATTTTTTCAATTTCTCTAATATTCTGTTTAATTTTTAACCGAAAAGCACCATGAGCCAACAAAAACCTTTAATCATCGACTGCCACGGCCACTACACCACCGCCCCCAAAGCGCTGGAAAACTGGCGGAATCGCCAAATCGCCGGCATCAAAGACCCCGCCAGCATGCCCAAAGTGTCCGAACTGGTCATCAGCGATGACGAACTGCGCGAGTCGATTGAGTTGAACCAGCTCAAGCTCATGCGCGAGCGTGGCAGCGACTTGACGATTTTCAGCCCCCGCGCCAGCTTCATGGCGCACCACATTGGCGATTTCAATGTGTCGTCGACCTGGGCGGCGATCTGCAACGAGCTCTGTTTCCGCGTGGCCGAGCTCTTCCCCGACAACTTCATCGGTGCCGCCATGCTGCCGCAAAGCCCAGGTGTTGACCCTGCGACCTGCATTCCCGAGTTGGAAAAGTGCGTCAAAGAATACGGCAACGTCGGCATCAACCTGAACCCAGACCCGAGCGGCGGCCACTGGACATCACCACCGCTGTCCGACAAAGCCTGGTACCCCATCTACGAGAAGTTGGTCGAATACGACATCCCCGCGATGATTCACGTATCAACCAGCTGCAACAGCTGCTTCCACACCACTGGCGCACATTATCTGAACGCGGATACAACGGCGTTTATGCAATGCCTGACCAGTGATTTATTCAAAGAATTCCCGACCCTGCGCTTTTTGATTCCGCACGGCGGCGGCGCGGTGCCCTACCACTGGGGGCGATTCCGTGGCTTGGCGCAAGAGCTGAAAAAGCCGCTCTTGCAAGACCATTTGCTGAACAACATCTACTTCGACACCTGCGTCTACCACCAGCCCGGTATTGATTTGCTGAATACCGTGATTCCGGTCAAAAACGTGCTGTTTGCGTCTGAAATGATTGGTGCGGTACGCGGCATCGACCCTGAAACCGGCAACTACTACGACGACACCAAGCGCTACATCGAAGCCTCCAAAATTTTGAGCGACGCCGACCGCTACCAAATCTACGAAGGCAACGTGCGACGCGTGTTCCCGCGTTTGGATGCTGCGTTGAAGGCCAAGAACCAATAATTTCATAACCCAACCATCCCGTTCGCCCTGAGCTTGTCGAAGGGTTTTAATTGAAAAGGCTTCGACAGGCTCAGCCCGAACGGAATATATTTAAATCAAAAAGGAATCTCAAAATGACCACACTCGGAATCGTCAAACGCAACATCAACCGTGCCGACAAAGCCGCCGTCGCCCAGCTCGCCAAATTCGGCGTCGCCACCATCCACGAAGCGCAAGGCCGTGTCGGGCTGATGAAGCCTTACATGCGCCCGATCTACGTGGGCGCAAAAATCTGCGGCACCGCCGTGACGGTGTTAACCCAGCCGGGCGACAACTGGATGCTGCACGTCGTCGCAGAGCAAATCCAGCCTGGTGATGTCGTCGTGCTGGCTTGCACGTCGGAAAACAACGACGGCATGTTTGGCGACCTGCTGGCGACCTCGTTCCAAGCACGCGGCTGCGCGGGTTTGATCAGCGACACCGGCGTACGCGACATCAAAGACCTCACATCCATGAACTTCCCCGTGTTTTCAAAAGCCATCCATGCCAAAGGCACGATCAAAGCCACCCTGGGTTCGGTCAACATTCCCGTGGTCTGCGCCGGCGTCAACGTCAACCCGGGTGATGTGATCATTGCAGACGATGACGGTGTGGTCGTCGTCCCCGCTGAATGGGCGCAAAAAGTGGCGGATGCCTCACAAGCCCGTGAAGACCTCGAAGGCGAAAAACGCGAAAAACTCGCCGCAG
Organism: Polaromonas sp.; assembly: GCA_043740415.1. Classification (GTDB taxonomy): domain Bacteria; phylum Pseudomonadota; class Gammaproteobacteria; order Burkholderiales; family Burkholderiaceae_C; genus Aalborgiella. Next base: position 32,089 of record JAYUCJ010000018.1, read on the forward strand.
GTGTGCTGGGTTTGGACATGTACAAGATGCGCGAACCGCTGGAAAAAGCGGGTTTGAAATATATTGATTGAGGAATCAGCATGGCATTTACAAACAAGGCCGAAGGTCTTTTCGTCAAGACTGCGGGTTGGCTCGACTGGTACACCGTCCCCAGCAAACCGCGTTTCAAACTCCCTGCCGGCGCGGTCGATGCGCATTGCCACGTCTTCGGGCCTGGCGACGTGTTTCCCTATGCCCCAGAGCGCAAATACACGCCATGCGATGCGTCCAAAGAACAACTCTTCGCCCTGCGCGACCATTTGGGTTTTGACAAAAACGTCATCGTGCAAGCCACCTGCCACGGCTCGGACAACCGCGCCTTGGTCGATGCACTCAAAGCCTCCAATCGCAAAGCACGCGGCGTCGCCACCGTCAACCGCAACGTGACCGATGCCGAGCTGCAGGAGATGCACGCCGCCGGTGTGCGTGGGACGCGCTTCAACTTTGTCAAACGTCTGGCGGACTTCACGCCGCGTGAGGTGCTGCTGGAGATCGCCAACCGCATTGCCCCGCTGGGCTGGCATGTGGTGATCTACTTTGAAGCGGTTGATCTGCCCGAGTTGTACGACTTTTTCACTGCGCTGCCAACGACTGTCGTGGTCGACCACATGGGCCGCCCCGATGTGACCAAGCCCGCGAACGACCCAATTAAGGGCCCCGAGTTTGAACTCTTCGTCAAAATGATGCGCGAGCACAGCAATATCTGGAGCAAAGTGAGCTGCCCCGAACGCCTGAGCGTGAGCGGCCCGAAAGCGCTGAACGGTGAACAGCATGCCTACGCCGATGTGGTGCCATTCGCCAAACGCCTGGTCGAAACCTTTCCTGACCGCGTGCTGTGGGGCACCGACTGGCCACACCCGAACCTGAAAGACCACATGCCAGACGACGGTTTGCTGGTCGATTTCATCCCGCAGATTGCGACCACACCTGAGCTGCAGCAAAAGCTGCTGGTGGACAACCCAACCCGTTTGTATTGGGGAGCTTGAACCATGTCACTAGAAAAAAATTACCTCAACGTACCCGGCACCACCATTTTTGATGCCGAACAAAGCCGCAAGGGCTACCACCTGAACCAGTTTTGCATGTCGCTGATGAAGGCGGAGAATCGCGAAAAATTCAAAGCCGACCAACGCGCTTATCTTGACGCGTGGCCGATGACGGAAGAGCAGAAATTAGCGGTGCTCGCTGCCGATTTGAACCGCTGCATCGCGCTTGGTGGCAATATTTACTTCCTCGCCAAATTGGGCGCAACGCACGGCAAGAGCTTCCAGCAAATGGCGGGCTCGATGACCGGCAAAACCGAGATTGAATACCGCGACATGATGATTGCGGGTGGCCGTCACATCGAAGGCAACCGCGTGATTGGCGAAGATGGCGACGCGCAGGCGAACCACCAACCGCAAGGCAGCGGCACAGGCAAATTATTGGACTAAATATCCCATTGAACTAAGTACAAAACACCATGGCAAAAATAACCGCTTCCGTTTACACCTCCCACGTGCCCGCCATTGGCGCGGCGCTGGACCTCAAAAAAGACCATGAACCGTATTGGCAACCGCTGTTCAAGGGTTACGAAAAATCCAAACAGTGGATGAAAGACAACAAACCAGACGTCATCATCTTGGTCTTCAACGACCACGCCACCGCGTTTGATTTGACTATGATTCCGACCTTCGCCATCGGCTGTGCGGATTCGTACACCCCCGCTGACGAAGGCTGGGGCCCGCGTCCTGTGCCTGTGGTGCAGGGCCACCCCGAGCTGGCAGCGCACATCGCGCAATCGGTCATCCAGCAAGACTTCGATCTGACCATCATCAACCACATGGATGTGGACCACGGCCTGACCGTGCCTTTGTCGCTGATGTGCGGTGACGTGGATGCCTGGCCTTGCCCCGTGATTCCATTCGCCGTCAACGTGGTGCAATACCCCGTGCCGTCGGGTCAGCGTTGTTTCAACCTCGGCAAAGCCATCCGCAAAGCCGTGGAAAGTTTTGACAAAGACCTGAACGTGCAAATCTGGGGCACAGGCGGCATGAGCCACCAACTGCAAGGCGCGCGTGCGGGTTTGATCAATTTAGATTGGGACAAAGCGTTCATCGAACGCATGGTGAACGACCCTGCCGATCTCGCCACCATGCCGCACATCGACTACGTGCGCGAAGCCGGCTCTGAAGGCATTGAGCTGGTGATGTGGCTGATCGCCCGTGGTGCGATGGCTGATGTGAGCGACGACCCAGCAAAAATTGGCAAAGCGCCCAAAGAAATACACCGCTTCCACCATGTGCCAGCAAGCAACACATCTGTCGGACATCTGATCCTGGAAAACCAGTAACGCCGTTCGGGGTGAGCCTGTCGAACCCTTCGACAAGCTCAGGGCGAACGGATATCTGGAATGATTAAAACGAACATAAGGAAAAAACGCATGAGCAAAACCATCAAAGTCGCCCTGGCTGGCGCGGGTGCCTTTGGCATCAAACATCTGGACGGCATCAAAAACATAGCCGGCGTGGAAGTCGTCTCGTTGATCAGCCGTGACTTGGAAAAAACCAGAGAAACCGCCGCCCAATACGGCATCAGCCACGTCACGACTGATTTGAACGAGAGCTTGGCACTCAAAGAAGTCGACGCCGTGATTTTGTGCACCCCCACCCAAATGCACGTCGAGCAAACCTTGGCTTGTCTGAAAGCCGGCAAACACGTTCAGGTCGAAATTCCACTCGCAGACACACTCAAAGGTGCTGACGACGTGGTGGCGCTGGCCAAAAGCAGCGGTTTGGTCGCCATGTGCGGCCACACCCGCCGCTTCAACCCCAGCCACCAGTATGTGCACAACCAGATCAAAGCGGGCAAGTTCAACATCCAGCAAATGGATGTGCAAACCTATTTTTTCCGCCGTAGCAACATGAATGCGCTGGGTCAGGCGCGCAGCTGGACCGACCATTTGCTGTGGCACCACGCGGCGCACACCGTCGATTTGTTTGCCTACCAGGCCGGCAGCCCGATTATCAAAGCCAACGCCGTGCAAGGCCCGATCCACCCCGCGCTGGGCATTGCGATGGACATGTCGCTCCAGTTGCAAGCCGCCAATGGCGCGATCTGCACCTTGTCACTGAGCTTCAACAACGACGGCCCGCTGGGCACCTTCTTCCGCTACATCGGCGACACCGCGACCTATTTGGCGCGTTATGACGACTTGTTTACTGGCAAAGACGAAAAAATCGACGTGAGCCAAGTGGCAGTGTCCATGAACGGCATCGAACTGCAAGACCGCGAGTTTTTCGCCGCCATCCAAGAAGGCAGCGAGCCGAACTCCAGCGTTGCCAGCGTGTTGGCTTGTTACAAGGTGCTGGATCTGCTGGAAAAGCAGTTGAATAGTTAACAAAATCAACTTTCCCTTTCGGCAAACCCTTTCCGTTCGGGCTGAGCCTGTCGAAGCCTTCACAAACCCTTCGACAAGGCCTGTCCTGAGCCCGTCGAAGGGCTCAGGGCGAACGGATTTGGTAGGCGCTGCAGGTCTGAGATAATTACTTCTTTTCTCAAACTCTCGAAAGCAACCCCATGGCAGATGAAGCGACTCCAGTTACTGAAACTAACGCAGACCCAGTTTTTCAAATCCAGCGCGTTTATCTCAAAGAAGCGTCGCTAGAGCAGCCCAATTCACCGGCTATTTTGCTCGCGCAAGAGCAGCCAGAAGTGAACATTCAGCTCGGCGTGGACGCCACACCTGTAGCGGATGGCGTGTTTGAAGTCACCGTCACCGCGACTGTGCACACCAAAATTGGCGAGAAAACCGTGTTTTTGGTGGAAGCCAAGCAAGCCGGTATTTTCGAGATTCGCAACCTGCCGCAAGAGCAAATGGGCCCCATCATGGGCATCACCTGCCCGGCCATTGTGTATCCGTACTTGCGCGGCAACGTGGCTGACCTCGTCTCCCGCGCCGGCTTTCCGCCTGTGCATTTGGCCGAAATCAACTTCCAGGCCATGTACGAGCAGCAGCAAGCAGAACAAGCTGCAACGCCGCTACAGTAAGCTATTTTCAACATATCTATAGGCATAAATATGACTCTAGCCGGCGTATTTATTGCCTAAATTGCTATTAAAAATATAGCAAATAAATAGCATGATTACCCCATGAACATCATCGTTTTAGGCGCAGGCGCATGGGGTACGGCACTGGCTATCAGCGCGGCAAGCAACGTGAAAGCGGCCCATGCCGTCACTTTGTGGTCGCGTGATGCAGCGCAAGCAGCGAACATGCAATCGCAGCGCTGCAACGCCAAGTATTTGCCACAAGTGGCTTTTCCTGAACCGCTAAACATTGCCAGCGGTGATTGCTCCTCACTCGTCAAAGCAGCAGATTTGGTCATCATCGCCACGCCCATGTCCGGTCTGCGCGGCATGTTGCTGCAACTGGCGGATGTGACTTGCCCCGTCGTTTGGCTGTGCAAGGGCTTTGAAGCTGCTGAAAATAACAAAATTGACGGCGCCGTTGGTCTGCTCGGTCATGAAATCTACGCGCAAATTGCCGCAAATCAGGCTAAAACGACGCAAAACACCCTAAAAACTGGCATCTTGAGTGGCCCCAGCTTCGCCCTAGAAGTCGCCAGAGGCCAGCCCACCGCCTTGGTAGCTGCCAGCGATTTTGCCGAAGTGCGCGACGCCTTGACGCAAGCCTTCCACAGCCCCACCCTGCGCGTTTACGGCAGCAGCGATGTGGCTGGCGTTGAAGTGGGTGGCGCGGTGAAAAACGTCCTGGCCATCGCCACCGGTTTGTGCGACGGCCTGCAGCTGGGCCTGAACGCCCGCGCCGCCCTCATCACCCGTGGTTTGGCGGAAATGACACGGCTTGGGCTAGCTTTGGGGGCAGATATCGAAACCTTCATGGGCTTGTCCGGCCTGGGTGACTTGGTGCTCACCGCCACCGGCGATTTAAGCCGTAACCGCAAAGTTGGCCTGCTCTTAGCCCAAGGCAAAACCCTCTCAGAAGCCGTAGCATCGCTAGGCCACGTAGCCGAAGGCGTCTACTGCGCCCGCACCGTCAGCCAGCGCGCACTGTCGCTAGGGGTGGATATGCCTATCACGCAGTGTGTGGTGAAGGTGCTGGATGGTACGTTGAGTGCGAAGCAGGCGGTGGGGTTGTTGATGGGGCGGGATGCTACGGAGGAGCTTTAACGCCAGAAATTAGACTAAGTAATTTGCATAAACTACAACTACGGGTACTACCGCAAACAAAATAAGCACTCCCAAGCAACCACTTGTTTTTGGAGAACTACTTCGGCTTGACTGAACTGAGGAGTGACGAAATACAGGTTGCTGAGAATTACTCTGAGGATGCGTTATTTTTGGCTTTGATGCCAGCCATTTTTTATGACAGGCATCACAAAAAGTTCGACGATTACCTTTTTTCCATACTTCAATCGTTCGATCAGAATGTATGAACTGTCCTTTGCACTTTACGCATGCATAACGAAGGCTACCTGGTCCCTTGGGTCTAACACGCTCACTTTGCCTTGCTGATTTATTACGAAGCACTAAAACGAAAAGTAATAAAACAGCTACACCAATGATTGCTGACGGTAATGATATTCCTAGTAAATCGTTCATTGCGTTGTGAAGCCTCAAAACTCCAAATTATCAATCAACCGCGTCTTCCCCAGCTTCGCCGCACCCAGCACCACCAGTGGGTCGCTGCTTTGGCCGCCCATGGAGAAGCCGCTTTGTGGGGGTTGCAGATCTGCACGACGGCGGACGGTGAGGTAGTCGGGGTGCCAGCCTCTGGCCGTCAATAAACCCATGGCCTCAAACTCTAGGGCGGCGATATTGTTCGCATTAAGTCGGTAATTTTTCGCCAATTGTTTCAAGGCTAATGACAACTGCACCGCCTCGGCCCGTTCTTCAGCGCTCAAATAGCCGTTACGCGAACTCAAAGCCAAGCCGTCGTCTGCCCGCTGGGTTTGGCCGCCTACGATGTCAATCGGCAGGGCAAACTGCTGCACCATGCGCTTGAGCACCATGAGCTGCTGGTAGTCTTTTTTGCCAAACAGGGCGGTGCGTTTGCCTTCAGCTTCTGAAAAAACGATGGTAAACAGCTTCATCACCACCGTGCTGACACCAACGAAAAAGCCGGGGCGGAAATGGCCTTCCAAGATATCGGCCACTTCGGTAGGGGGCGAGATTTTGAAGGTTTGCGGCTCGGGGTAAAGCTCTTTTTCTGTGGGCGCGAACAGCACGTCGCAGCCGGCCTCAGACAGCTTGTCGCAATCCGCCTGAAACGTGCGCGGGTAGGTGTCGAAATCTTCATGCGGGGCGAACTGCAGGCGGTTCACAAAAATGCTGGACACCGTCACATCGCCCAAGGGCTTGGCCTGCTTGATGAGCGCCAAATGGCCCGCGTGCAAATTACCCATGGTGGGGACGAAGGCGGGGTGTTTGAACTGCGCAAGATGCGTGCGTAGATCTGCAATGGAGTGGGCGATGTACATGATTTTAGTTAATTTTTACTATGAATTTAATAGCACATTAGACAATAAATACGCCGGCTAGAGGTTAAAATAAAGGGCTTAAAACTGATCTTTCAAGTTACCGCATTAAGCGCTGCATCAACAAGGTCTCCAGATCGCGTCGCGTATCCACAATCATGTAAATATACACGGCATCCGCCCGTGGCTCATAGATAACACGGTTCATGCCAGAGATGATTTGCCGGTACTGGTTCAGGTTTAGCGTTTCCAATTCAGGTGGCACTGCGCCCAAAATCGGGAATGTCGCCAAATTTCGAATGCTTTCTTTCAGCTTGCTGTACGTTTTCAACCACGTAGCTTGCGAGAAGTTTTTAACGACATAACTGCGTAACTCCTTCAAATCCTGCTCTGCCGAGTCAAGAATGACGACCTTCATGGCTGCGTTTGCTGGTCAGTACTCGTATCTTCTTGGTCTAAACGCGCAAACACAGCTTCAGCGTCTTTGAACTTACCCTGTTCAATTTCGCGTTTGCCCAGTGCCAAAATTTTGAGCATGGCCAACGTGGCCTCGCGCTCTTCGTAGGTTTTGACATCCAGCACCACCAGCTTGGCTTCACCGTTTTGTGTGATCAACAGCGGCTCACGACTCAGCGAAATGTCTTTCACAATCTGTGCGGTGTGGCTTTTCAGGTAGCTGATGGGCTTGATGTGGGTAGAGAGTTGCATAGTGGCCTCAAGTATTTTCAACAATAAGACTAATTTTAGTCTTTATTTGGTCTTACTGTAAAACACTCACCCACCAAGAACTTCAATGTCTACTACTCATGCACCAAGCGGACAAGTATGTCATTGTCCACCCAAACGGCGCGGGTTCTCGAATAATCACGCCCATCATCCTTATCGGCGACGTGTCCGTTGTACTCTCTATGTTCGTCAAAGTCCACTTGCAAAGCATAACGGGGATGCATACCTACAGTAACGGAGGAAGTCCAGTATTTTCCTGTTGATGGCATGTTAGGAAACCATGATTTATCAACAATCGAATTTTCCGATAATCTGATTAATCCTAGCAACTCATTATTATTCGGCAATCGCCACTTGCTTAATCCACATAGCTTGCTTGCATTGACGGCGTTTTTGAATCCTATTGAATTTGAAATAGAATCAATTTGAGCTTGTATTGGGGCTATATAAAAAAACACGGCATCTTTAATTCCGTCTGAAGAGACATGATGACTGTATATTTGAAGCGCAGTTGTACTGTCAAAGTTGGTTTTAAATTGATCATTAGCCCGTAGGCCTGTACCTGCAGCGGTTTGAGCTTGCCAGATCAACCCAGTGGTGTTATCACGTACGCACTCCGTTTTATCGTAATACTCTGGTAAATCGGCTGCGCTACAACCTTTAAACACTGGGCTGTAGCCGTTAGTACTAATGCTGGCTGCAGTACAGGCAATTGGAGTTTGATCTGAGCTGTTTTTACACGCGGTTAGCGCAGAAAAAACAATGCAGATGAGCACTAAACGTTGGCATAAAAAGAACATATGGTATAAATTTTGGCTATGTCACCATTAGCTGTTGAAACGATTTCAAGCCAAGCGAAGTAGCCAAGAAAGCAGCAGCAGAATCGTTGTCGACATGTCGATCTAGATACCTTCGCCAGCCCAGATAGTTTGCGAGGTGGCAAGTCGCCACGCCGTTGAAACGTCGCATCCAAGTTTTAAGTCGCGAGCCATATGCATTGACGTTTTGCACGTGATACACGCCTTCTCGCACCCGAACCCCCGCACTTAAATTGACAGGTTTATGAGTAACACCAAGTTTGCGGGCAACACCCACCATGGCTTGGCTACCATCCGTGCACAAAATAGCATCGCTGGCTAATATCGGTTTGAGTGCTTCAACTAAGTGTTGCCTATCATCCTTTTCTAGAATGAAATCTGTCGTCATGCCCGAGCGATCACGGCAGATCAGCACAGGAATCTGCTCATCAGACAAGCCTGGTTTGGCAGCTTTGCTGCCACGCTTGCGAGAAGCACGCGGCATAGCTTGCTTCTTACCCTTGAAGGATTCAAGAAAGAAGGCCTCGTCAGCCTCAGCAATACCCGTCAGTCCAGCTGGTTTTAAACCATTGGGTTGTTCTAGAAAGCGATGCCGCCAGCGAAATGCGGTGTTTCGATGCACATCACAAGCTTTAGCGCTTTTGCGTACGCTGGCGCCTTGCTGCATTTGCTGGGCGTAATCCAGCCACTTCTCTTTCTTGCGCAAGCGAGCCAATGGTGTACCAGTCAAG
>JAYUCJ010000019.1:0-2126 GCA_043740415.1 Polaromonas sp.
AGTCCCCTCGAGTACCGGGAGAGCCTCGGTATCGCGTCATAAACCAGTCCAAGTTTTATGCCGCACCCCCATGGGGTCAGTTCTAAGTGAAAATCAACAAGTGGTACATCAAACGATGCAGAAGATATCGACGCATTGGCTCACGAAGCCAAAATAGCCACTAAAAACTATATTGCCGCACTAAATGACGCTACTGGTTTAATCAAAACGAGTTACCCATGCACGGTTTCTATGAAACGAAGTCGTCACGCAAGTCGATTCATTCGAGCGCGGCAACGATCAACCTCATTACGGAACGGTATTCGTGCCCTGAAAAACAGAACCGAACAAGTACACGCCATCCACCAGAGCCCATGAAGCGTTAAAACAGTCTGGGAGACTGTTTTATGAGGTCGGTAGCGTGAAGAAAACCGCCTCAAAGCGGTTTTTAGCGTATCCCGACCGAAAGCATGGGCGAACCTACCATCTTGGCGCACTACCTCTCCTGCGCGTCACGTATCATAGGCGCATGGCACTTACATCACAGGCTTTGACAGCCCTTAAAAAATACATAGCACGCGCTGATGCTGGTTCGCTCGGAAAAGACACTATTTACAAGGCTGTCGTTTTGACCTCAAAGCAGCGCGTCAAGGTTACGCATCACCTGCAAGCGCTTTGGAATAATCCAGATTATCAATGTCCGGACGTGATAGATTTAAAGCCACGTCATGGCTATGAAAGTCGCGTTATCAAAGATGGGTTTTCGTCTGAGCAATACGCTCAATGGTTGCTAGATGGCTGTTCAGATCAATCTGGGGTCGCCACTGATGATCGCGAAAGACCACGTCTTGAAACAGGCTTATTTTTGGACTATGTAGGAGCTGGTTATCATATCCACGTGCCGATCAGGTCAGATGCCCGAGGTGTGGTGTATGTTGATGATGTGATACCAAAAGGACTGGCTTCTGGCTCTACAAAAAAGTAACAGCCCTCTCGGCTTATCTCTATAACCGTCTTGCAAAAGCAGACATGCCGAACATAGAGGGCTGTGGGACTGTTAGTGGAATTATAGAACGAAAATGAAATCAGTGCTTAAAACTGCTGTAAAGGAACAACAAAGGTTCAACCGTATAGGTGTTTAACGGATACTTATAGTTAGATGACATGCGTTAAGTCTTTGTTTTGTAAGCTATAGTTAGATAAAGTTAGACATTTTACGGGACTCATAATCCTTTGGTCGTAGGTTCAAGTCCTACACGTCCCACCATTTTTTATAAGGGATACAGCCTGATTCGGGTTGTATCCCTTTCTTGTTTTTGGGGTTCTTGGTAGTCAGTTAAGATGCTTTTAATGATGGGTTTATAGAAAATCTACAAAAAGCATGAAATTAATCGACAACATCAACGAACTTCTGGGGAATGACCTCAAAACGACCATCAAGCCAGGCGCAAAGCTCAAAATTGCCGCTTCTTGCTTTTCAATTTATGCATTCGAGGCGCTGAAACGCGAACTTGAGACCGTTGAATCGTTCGATTTCATTTTTACCGCACCCACTTTCGCCGCTGAAGACGTTACCGATGCCGCAAAAAAAGAGCGTCGTGAATTTCATATTCCCAAAGCTGACCGCGAACGTGATTTGTACGGCACAGAGTTTGAAGTTCAGCTCAAAAACAAACTGACCCAACGCGCCATTGCCCGTGAATGCGCCGACTGGCTGCGTCGCAAAGCCAGCTTTCGCTCCAACCGTGCCGCAGCGCCCATGCAGCAGTTTGCAACCGTTCAGTCCCATGAGCCTGCCGCCGTTTATATGCCGTTGCATGGCTTCACCGCGGTTGACTTGGGCTACCAGCAAGGCGATGCTGTCTCTAATATTGTCAGCAAGTTTGTCGAACCCGCGCACACTGGCATGTATTTAAGTCTGTTTGACCAGATTTGGAACGACGCCAGTAAGTTAGAAGATGTCACCACCCGCATTTGTGACCATATCGCTTCGGTCTACCAAGAAAACTCTCCAGAGCGCATCTACTTTTTGATGCTTTACAACATCTTCAATGAGTTTCTGGAAGACCTGAACGAAGATGTGCTGCCCAATGACCGCACCGGCTACCAAGACACCTTGGTCTGGCAGAAGCTGTTCAACTTTCAGC
>JAYUCJ010000020.1:0-2123 GCA_043740415.1 Polaromonas sp.
CACATGCATCGCTCTCAAACAATTGTGTTGCTTGTCACACGCAAGTGAAAGGTGTCGAAGCTGGGAAATGCATCGCTTGCCACGCCGACAACTTAGTGCTTTTACAACGTCAGCCAACGGCGTTTCATGCAAACATTCAAACCTGTACAGGCTGTCATGTAGAACACCAAGGAACGGTGCGCATGCCGACAACCATGGATCATGCATTGCTAGCGCAAGTAGGTCATAATCAATTAAAGGCTGCATCGGAGGAAGGATTAGGTCTTCAAGACATCCAAACAGCGGTTAAATTATTAGATAAATTTCCTCGCGATGTTGCGCAGGAACCACTTGCGAGTTCACGTAACAGAGAGATGGTGAAGAATGGCGCTTCAGACAGCAGTTCTGAAACTAAAACCGCAGCCAAGTCGCCAAGTGCACACATATTGCCAGTCAACCACCTAGGCTTAAGCGCGAATGAATCGATGCTCAATTGCGTTAGCTGTCACGCGACCAAGGATCGCCATCAAGGTAACTTTGGCACAAATTGTGTTCAGTGTCATACCACGAATCAGTGGACAGTCTCCGAGTTTCGTCATCCATCCCCACGCTCGACCAATTGCGCACAATGTCATAAAGCACCACCCAGTCACAACATGATGCATTTCACAATGATGTCAGCCCCGATTGCGCGTCAACCGAATGCTAAAGTGAATCAGTGCTATCTTTGTCATCAAACGACTTCGTGGAATGATATTAAAGGCGTGGGTTGGATCAAGCATCATTGAACCTATTACTTGCAAGCCATTGCACTATAACGCGCACAAGGAAAAACCATGATCGAATCCAAGCACCTGAGCACCATTCATGAAACACAATGCACAACTGCAGAGCAGCCCGCTTGTGCTATCCAACCAGACACCATCGGTGTCGAATCGCTTAATAGTAACTGCTTCTGCATCAGTCTTGACGCTGATGCGCTGAGAAGCGAGCTCGAAATGGACGCCGAGACGCGCAATTTGTATCCGTTGATTCTGGAGAAATGCCCACATCTATTCGCGGCAATGCCAGTTTTTGTGTCAAGGCATCATCTGGATCGCATGGCGGCAATCGTGCGTGCGGCGCAAACGGTCATTGCGTTACCTGCATTCCGAGAGATCGTGCTCGAATGGGCGCCCAAGATCGCGCATTACGTTGCAGGTGGTGCGCAAGGTGTGTTCCTGAGCTACGATTTCCATATATCCGGCACCGAATCTAAACTGATTGAGATCAATACCAACGCAGGCGGCGCACTGCTTAATGCTGTACTGGCTCGTGCGCAGCGGGCTTGCTGTCCAGCGATTGCCGACATGACTACCAACCCAGTTGCGCTCGGAATACTCCCTCAAACATTCGTCTCTATGTTTTTGTCTGAATGGCGTCTGGCGCGTGGCGACCAGGATTTACGACGAGTTGCTATCGTTGACGACAACCCGCAAAACCAGTATCTCTATCCCGAGTTCGTCCTGTTCCAACAGCTGTTTCGCCGGCATGGTATTGATGCGGTAATCGCCGACCCAACGGAGTTGAAGTTGCAGGATGGAGTTCTGTGGCATGAGGGAGCGCCAATCGACCTCATATACAACCGGCTTACCGACTTCATGCTGGAAGAGCCTGCGCACATGGTTCTACGTGATGCATATCTTAATGACACAGTCGTTTTAACACCCCATCCGCGTGCTCATGCGCTTTACGCAAACAAGCGTAACCTCGCCGTGCTCTGCGATCCTGAGCGACTGCGTTCGTTCGGCGTCTCTGATGACGTTGCGAAAACGCTTCTGAGCGGCATTCCGCGAACTGAGATTGTCGATGCCACCGATGATGAGCGCTTGTGGTCAGAGCGGCGCAAACTCTTTTTCAAGCCAGCAGCAGGCTTCGGCAGCAGAGCTGCCTATCGGGGTGATAAATTAACCAAACGTGTGTGGGGTGAAATAATCGCTGGGGATTATATAGCGCAAGCGCTGGTGCCTCCTGGAGAGCGCCTTATAGCGGATCATCAATCCCCACATCTGCTCAAGTTTGACGTACGCAACTACGTCTATGACGGCGCAGTACAATTTATCACAGCAAGACTCTATCAGGGCCAGACGACAAATTTTCGTACC
>JAYUCJ010000021.1:0-5255 GCA_043740415.1 Polaromonas sp.
AAATATAGGCATAGAAAACAGCGTTGCTGCATCGGCTAACTCGTTGATTTATATAGAGTCTATTTTGAACCACTATCTAACGTTGACATAGCCTAAATAAAATAGCTATTTAGGTAATAAATACGTCGGCTAGATTCATATTTGTAAGTAATTTTTGAGGGATTTTTAAAATCTGGATGTTTTCCAAAAAAACGACTCGTTAAACGATTGTTAAGAACTAAACTAACGAAATGATAAAGGCTGACCACCCATCCCGAACCGCAGACGAGCTTGATAGAGCGCCTTTAGCCGCTCGAATTAGAGATGTAATCACTAAGCTTCGGCCAGATGATCAGGGTTTTACGATCTCAATTGAGGGACGCTGGGGGGAGGGAAAAAGTTGGATTATTGACAAGTTGAAGGTCGAGTTAGGCGTTTCCGCTCATGTCGTAGAGTTCAATCCTTGGCTAGTGGGCAATAGAGCTTCATTGTTAACAGAGTTCTTTTCCTGTTTATCGAGCCAGTTGAAGGAGGCAACAGCTACGAAGCTCAAAAAATTGATGAGTAGTTACGCCAAAAGATTGTCAAAGGCAGCTCAAGGTGCCGGAAATGAATATGTTGCCGTTGCTGGCTCTATTGCAGTTGCTGCATTACGCGAAAAGTCAGAGTTAGAGAGTCTGGCTGATTTAAGGTTTCAACTTGCTGATCAGTTGAAGCTTTTGCCAAGAAAAATAGTAGTTGTCATCGACGACATTGACCGCCTAGCGCCCGCAGAAGTGGTAGAAGTAATTCGACTTATCAAAGCGGTGGGCGAATTACCAAACGTGATTTATGTCGTGGCTGTGGATCCTGAATACGTTGAATCAGCTTTACGCAATGCCGGCCATGGTCAATATGACAATTATTTAGACAAAATAATCCAGTTAAGGGTGGCTGTGCCACCTCTGCGCTACCCACAAAAATGGAAACTATTACGACAACAGTTGGATTGTTATTGGGAAAGTGCCATGATTTCAGCTGCGCCTGGTGGCAAAGACGCTTGTGAGTACAGGTTGGGTCAATTGGCAAGCTCAATCGCAAAAGTAATAGAAAATCCTCGTGACATCAAACGAATTTGGAATCGATTCATATTTGTGGAACCCGCTTGCAGAGGAGAGGTTAATCCAATTGACCTGCTTGCACTTCAGGCTGTATATATAAAAACTCCAAATGTGTATAACGAAATATGTAGATTTCCAGAGCGCTTTACGCATGGTGAAGCGCTGGAAAGTAGCAGTCCAAAGGCAAGGCTTAACAAAACATTGAAAAGAAATGAAAGTTCAAACGATAACAGCGATGAGATTGAATCTGAGTTTTTAACGGAGTTACTTGAAGCAAAAACACCAACTGCTAGGACTGCGATTTCTAAGCTTATTTACGATTTATTTCCGTTTATGGAATGGGGTGAATTCAAGCAAAATAGTAGAAAAGAAAACGGTCATTTAGACAATTTACGAGTTTTGAATGTGGCCTTGAATGCGGGCGGTCTTGAAGAGCAATGGACACAGAATGAAATTAATGCACTTTTGAATGAACCTAGCAAACGGATTGAGATTCTTAAAAGAAATTTTTCCTATGAGTTGGCAATAGATTTGTATGGTCAATTAGATGATCTAAATATAAATACAGTGCCTAGCGCAAACTTAGATTCTTTGGTTGTTGATTTGGCTAAGGTAAATGAAATATTAAACAACGATGATATTGATGGACACTTTGCAAAAGTAATACAGACTTGGTCAAGCCGTAAATTCAGAGGCCAAAGAACCAGTCAAAAAGAGTCACCTGACTGGTTGTATGCACAAATCTCAGTATTACTCGACTCATCAAGATTGAATATTGCTTATAAGTTATTAAGGGTTGAATATAGTGAACAGTCAAATTCACACATGGAAAGCTCGGAAAATGGGGCGTTAACTGTATTAGGGCAAAAATTTTCTGCAACTTTAATTGATAAATTAGATAAAGATGATCTAAAGCACGAGCCCAAAGCTGCCTCAATGCTATGGTCACTAATGGGTATAGACGATATTGCTTTTAACTCATTAGCAGACAGCTTTGCGCGGTTTGAAAAGTGGTTTGATATCGAGGCGTATAGCCCAGGATGCGTTACAAGCAGCAATTCAGGGCGGTTTGAATTTCATAAAGTGAATGCAGACCGCTTAGTCGGATGGGGTGGAATACAAAAGATTGAGCCGTACTTAATAAAAATTGAAAGTCGTGAAAATCAAGGCTCGTCACAGTATGCGTTGGCGAACGCTTATCGGCAACCTGGAATAGAATTTGATGCGGCTACTGGTGAGAAATTGGCAAGATTTTGATTGTATTTTTGCTATATTATATATAGCTGCTTATGCAATAAATACGCCGGCTAGATGCCAATTTAGCCTCTGAAATTCAAGTTTCAGAGGCTTTTCAATCAGCAGTCTGGATTGTTCGGGCCGCAACGCTTCGCGAGTCCAGGTGGCATTGGCTTGCCTACACCTTGCACTTGTGCAGGGACTGCGCGTTGGGGCACGACTTGTTGCAGTTGAGGACTCATGGGTCTGACTTGCACAGGTGGCCGCACAGCAGGCGTGACGGGGCGCACTTGTGCTGTGGGTGCGCGCCAGTCATAACCACTGCCGTAGCCCGAGCCGTAACCTGCCCACGACCTGCTGGCCCAGTTTTGCCGCTGTGGGTACCATGGGTAGTCGGTGTAATAGTTGTCCCAGTAGTTGCCCATGCTGAAGGAGACGATGCCCAAGCCAATGCTAGAGCCATAGCTCATCACCGGCACATTTCGGCCTTGGTAGGGGTAGACAATGTTGCCAGAATAAACCCAGCCCCGAGACGCCCCAACCACCACATCGCACCATCTGTAGCCTTGCAAACAACCATAAATCGTCATCGCCGTGCCAGAGCCTAAAGTGGCGACCACAGGGTAATCGCGCGAGGGCCCCGCCCTCATGCTGATAGTTTTCGAGGCATAAGCCAGCTGCTGCGCCACAGCAAGGGTCGACACCGCCAGCAGTGAAACTGACAATAAACACAGTGCTTTAAGAAGGTTTCGCATGGTTCACCCCTCCAGTCTGCGTAAGTACGACCCGCACACCCGTGCAAAGTTCTATTCACTTACTGTAAAAAGTATGACAAAACCTTGCCAGCAGCATTTAGCGCCATGCGGTGTAGGACGCGGCCTTGTCACAGTGGCAATACTTGGCATTGCGGGGAAGTTTCAAGGATGCTATATATGTAATAGCGTCCTAGGCAATAAATACGCCGACTAGAGGCATATTTACCCCTATTTTAAGCGGCTTTAAGTGTTTTGCAGGGCTTTGATCATGTCCGCCGCTTTTTCAGCCGTCATGATGACCGGTGCATTCGTATTCCCCGCCACGATGCGCGGCATGATGGAGGCATCGACCACGCGCAGGCCGGTCATGCCGTGTACGCGCAGTTCGCTGTCGACCACGTTCAAAGGGTTGGCCTGTGGGCCTGCCAGCGGCCCCATGCGGCAGGTGCCGACGGGATGGTAGATGGTGTCGGCGTAGTTGCGGATGACGGCTTCGATGTCGGCATCGGTTGTTGCGTTGGCGGTGGTGGCCAGCTCTTGGCCGCGGTAGCCGGCTAGGGCGGGTTGGCTCAAAATCGTGCGCATGTGCTTGAAACCTTGCACCAGGCGGCGTAGGTCGTCGGGGTCGGCCAAGAAATTGGGGTCAATCACCGGTGCGGCCATGGGGTCGGCGCTGGCGAGGGTGACGCGGCCTCGGCTTTTCGGGCGCATCAGGCAAATGTGGCAAGAGTAGCCGTGGCCAAAGGTCGGTTTGCGGCCATGGTCCACCAATTTGCCAATGACGAAATGCAGCTGCAAATCAGGTGTCGGCTCATCAGGGCTGGTTTTGATGAAGCCGCCGGCTTCGGCAAAATTGGTCGTCAGCATGCCGGTGCGGTGCTTGCGCCACTCAAAGATGCCTTTGACGGCACGAACCAAGCCGCTCAGCGAGACGCCAAACAGGTCTTTCAAATGCGGCGCGTTGACGACTTGAACCACGTCAATGTGGTCGTGCAGGTTTTCGCCCACACCGGGTAAGTCGTGTACGACAGCGATGCCGTGTTTTTGCAATTCTGCCGCTGGGCCGACGCCTGAGAGCATCAAAATTTGCGGTGATTGAAGGGCCCCTGCGCACAAAAGCACCTCACAGGAGGCTTTGATTTGCTTGATCTCGCCGCCTTGGCGGTATGCCACACCCACGGCGCGCTTGCCTTCCGTCAAAATCCGCGTGGTGTGGGCGCTGGTGATGACGGTGAGGTTGGGGCGGGCTAAATTCGGCGTTAAATACGCTTTGGCTGCGCTGTGGCGCTCGCCGTTTTTGTGGGTCACTTGGTGCATGCCCACGCCGTGCTGCTCGGCACCGTTGAAGTCTTTGCTTTCGGGGTGGCCGGCTTGTTTGCCGGCTGCTACGAAGATGGGGCCGTAGGTGCTGGGGCTGCGCAGATCCATCACGTTCAAGGGGCCGCCTGTGCCGTGGAATTCAGCATCTTTGGCGTCAAACGTGCGCGCGTTGTTTTCGGCTTTTTTGAAGTAGGGCAGCACATCGGCATAGCGCCAGCCGGGGTTGCCTTGCTCGGCCCAGTGGTCGTAGTCGGTTTTGTGGCCGCGCATGTAGACCATGGCGTTGATAGAGCTAGAACCGCCCAGCACCTTGCCGCGCGGCTGGTAGCCTTTGCGGCCGTTCAGCCCCGCTTGTGGCGTGGTTTCAAAGCCCCAACCGGCTGCGCCCGTGCGCGCCAACAGTGCCAAACCAGCGGGGCAGTGGATCAGCACACTGCTGTCAACCGGGCCGGCTTCCAATAAAGCCACGGTGATGGCCGGGTTTTCGCTGAGCCGAGCGGCCAAAACGCAGCCCGCAGAGCCGCCGCCTATGATGATGTAGTCGAACATGAATAAGTTGCCTAAAAACCAATCTAGCCAGCAATATATATGACAGCTTGGCAAATATTTAAGGAGCTCATACCAATGATTGCCCCGATTTACCCTGACTAGGCTTCATCACACAATTAAATTGCACACAATTTAATTGTGTGATATAATTCAACCATGAATGCAGCAAAAACCACCGAATCGCCTCATGGTAACAGCATCAACCCCGCGTTGTTGCTGGACAACCAGTTGTGCTTTGCCCTGTATTCCGCCTCCCTGGCGATGACCAAGCTGTATAAGTCGTTGCTTGAGGCGTTGGGTCTGACGTATCCGCAGT
>JAYUCJ010000022.1:0-2114 GCA_043740415.1 Polaromonas sp.
ATGCGGCCAGTTGTTGCTGACGGGGTACTTGGGGTCGTGACCATATTTGTCGATGGCCTTCACAGTGAAGCCGCGCGAGCGCAGGCTCTTGAACAGCACTTTGTAGGTGCTGGCGGGGAAGCTGTTGGCGTGGGAAAAGACGAGGAGCATGGACAGCCAACGGTCAATTGAGGACAGAGCTTTTTCGCTCAGCGTAACTGCGGTCTGTCCCGCAATTTTTTGAAGTGTTGACAGAGCTTGCCCACTTCCCGAAACCGGCCAGGGGCCGATTTCGCATGTGGCGGCGGTCTGTCCCACAAGTATTCAAATTAACCTCTCGTCAGGCGTGCGGATTTTCTTGAGCGGCTTGGCGCGGCCACCTTCCACCATCAGCGGCACATGGGTCTGCTCGCCTTTCCACATTGGGTCTTCGATGCTGTCAAACACCTGGCGCAGCTTCTGCCCCCAGCTGTTGTGCATCATCTTGAAGTAGGGGTTGTTCTCGTCAATGCACACCACCTTGTCGGTCTCAAAGCGGTTGGCTTCGTACACCACCAGGTCCAGCGGCAGGCCGACGGACAGGTTGGACTTGAGCGTGGAATCCATCGACACCAGCGCGCATTTGGCGGCCTCGTCCAGCGGCGTCTCGGGCGTGATGACCCGGTCCAGCACCGGCTTGCCGTATTTGGATTCACCTAGCTGGAAGAAAGGCGTCTCCAGCGTTGCCTCAATGAAGTTGCCGGCCGAATAGACCTGAAACAGGCGCATGCTTTCGCCCTTGATCTGGCCGCCAAAAATCAGCGACACGTTGAACTCCACACCTGATTGCTGGAGCGCCTCGCCATCGCGGTCATGCACGTGGCGAATCGCCGAGCCGAGCACGCGCGCCGCGTCAAACATGCTTTTGGCGTTCCAGATGGTGATGGGCTCGCCGTCAGGGCGCTCCTTGAGCTGCTCAATCTGCAAAATCTCCCGCACCGATTGCGAGATGCTCAGGTTGCCCGCCGACAGCAGCACCATAAAGCGGTCGTCAGGTTTTTCATAGACGATCATTTTGCGAAAGGTGTTGATCTGGTCCAGCCCGGCATTGGTGCGGGAATCGGACAGAAAAACCAGCCCGGCATTGAGTTTGATGGCGACGCAGTAAGTCATAGGTGGGGTTCACAAAAAAAAAGATCGCGTCAGAGTTACGAATCAATCAGAGATAAAGCAGAGGTCAGGCGGAGGTCAGCCAGCGGTTAAGCAGAGGTCAAGCAGCGGCTTGGGCCACCACATCGGCCAGCCAGGAATTCAGACTTTTCCCGGTTGACGCTGCGCTTGCAGCCGCCTTTTGATGAAGTTCGGCAGGCAGACGCACCATCAGTTTGCCAGAGTAGTTTTTATGCGGCTCCACGCCGTCTTCCCGACACATGTCGAGAAAGACCTTGAGTGAGATTTTGCCTTCGCGTTGCAGGGATTTCACATCAGCAGCATAAAAGTCGGCGCCGCCATTCAGATCAATGAATTCACCCCGAAACAGATTGGCGTCGGGATCGAACGCAATCAAAGCTTTATAGCCATCTATTTCCATCACGTTTTTCATGGTTTCACTGCGTTCGTCGCCAGTCTTCAGGCATGCTGCCCATGCTCAACTTCCCAACCCTTGCAGGCCAGGCCGACCATGCGCGGGATCAGGTAGCGCCCAGCCTCGTAATACGAGACCATCCGCCGTGTGATGCCAAGCGCCATGGCGGCATCTGTCAATGACAATTGATTTCGCTCGCGCCAAGCCGAAAATTCGGTGATAGGCGTGGCTTCGCCCGCCTGCTCACGCGCCATGCGCCACAAAGTGTCGGTGCCGATTTCTTCACCATGGGGCCAGATCAACGACCAGCCATCCTCGCCAACGCATACAGCCGCAAAAACTCGGGCTTTGTCGAGCGCCCGCAGGCCTGCAAGGTCAGCAATAAATGCAGAAAGATCGACCTGGTCCAGCTTGCCACTGGCCCAGGTGATTTCGACGGTTTGTTTGCCAACCGTTGAGACTGTGGCAATGTTGGGTTCATTCATCTTTTGGCTCCTCGTTGCTCCCATATTTGGAGAATGGTTTTGCGGTTTTCTGCAATCCAGGCTTTGGCTTCAGACATTGTTTTTGC
>JAYUCJ010000023.1:0-5242 GCA_043740415.1 Polaromonas sp.
GGGTGATATCGTGGCAAATGGCGCTATTGTTAAAGTGAGCCAAGCCAGTCTTGCAACAGACTGGACTGTCTTTACATATGCGACCACGCATTTTGTGGCGGATGTGACGGGGTATTACGCCAAGCCGGTTGCTACTGCGCTGCAATGTGTATTGCAGCCTTTACAAGCAGTGAGTCTTCCAGTTGGTTACGACTCTTTTATTTACACAACCTCTACTTGTAGTGCGGGTTACGCAGCAGTTTCACCATATTGCTGGAAAGGTTTTGCTACAGGTGTATATTCAACAGGTGGCGCTATCAATAATGGGGCTTGGTGTGGTTGGACGAACTTAAGTGGAGCTGCTCAGACGGTATACCAAAGCACGAATTGCTGCCAAATCCCCGGTCGCTAACCAAGATTTTAAAATTCAAAAAAAGCCGCCAGACTCACATCTGGCGGCTTTTTTAATGTGCGTAGGGCTTATTTCAGACCGGCAGAAGCACGCAGCGCAGCAACCTTGTCGGTCTTTTCCCAGGTGAATTCTGGCTCGTCGCGGCCAAAGTGGCCGTAGGCGGCGGTTTTTTCGTAGATCGGGCGCAGCAAATCGAGCATCTGGATGATGCCTTTGGGGCGCAGGTCAAAGTGCTCTTGCACCAAGGCGGACAATTTCTCGTCAGACATGATGCCGGTGCCTTCGGTGTAGACGGTGACGTTCATCGGCTTGGCAACACCAATCGCGTAAGCCACCTGAATTTGGCACTGCTTAGCCAAACCAGCGGCGACAATGTTTTTCGCCACGTAGCGTGCTGCGTAGGCGGCTGAACGGTCAACTTTCGATGGGTCTTTGCCAGAGAAAGCGCCGCCGCCGTGCGGGCACGCGCCGCCGTAGGTGTCGACAATGATCTTGCGACCGGTCAAACCGCAATCGCCTTGCGGGCCGCCGATGACGAAACGGCCGGTGGGGTTGATCAAATACTTGGTGTCTTTGGTGATCATTTCCTTCGGCAGCACCGGCAAGATGATCTGCTCGATGACGGCGTCAATGAAGCTTTGCTTCATTTTGTGCTGGTTTTCAGACTGGTCAGGGTCGTGCTGGCTGGACAACACCACGGTGTCGATGCTGACGGGTTTGCCATCCACATAGCGCATGGTGACCTGGCTTTTTGCGTCTGGGCGCAGGTAGGGCATGCGGCCATCTTTACGCAGTTGTGCTTGGCGCTCGACCAAACGGTGCGCGTAGTAAATCGGCGCAGGCATCAAATCTGGGGTTTCGTCGCAGGCATAGCCAAACATCAGGCCCTGGTCGCCCGCGCCGATGTTGAGGTGGTCGTCAGACGCATGGTCCACGCCCTGGGCGATGTCGTTGGATTGCTTGTCATAAGCCACCAGCACGGCGCAGCCTTTGTAGTCAATGCCGTAGTCGGTGTTGTCATAGCCGATGCGCTTGATGGTGTCGCGTGCGACCTGGATGTAGTCGACGTGTGCGTTGGTGGTGATTTCACCTGCCAAAACCACCAAACCGGTGTTGCACAAGGTCTCAGCCGCGACGCGGCTCAGCGGGTCTTGTTTGAAAATAGCGTCGAGAATCGCGTCAGAAATCTGGTCGGACACCTTGTCAGGGTGACCTTCAGAGACGGATTCGGATGTGAAGAGGAAATCGCTGGCCATAAAAAAACTCCAATAAAGTTAAAAGGACGCGTTGCCTGTAACTTTTTGGAGTGACCTCTTGGAGCTTGGCGAACGCTTTAGCAGATATGTTTAATGTCGCCCTGCAAGTAGTTCAGTTAACTCAGCGACAAGCAGGATTTTAACAGGAAAACCGGATTTTCGCTTGAACAACTACTTTTGAGGGCGAAATGGCGAACCGCTAGAAGTGAATGTAACTTGCTTTAACAAAGCTAGTCGCTACAATGAAAAAAAGCTGATTGTGGTGATTATTCAAGGGGTATTTTCATGGACTTATGCCGTCGCCTGCGTGTTGTGCTGCTTTGCCTTGGTTTGGCCTTCATCACGGCTTGCAACCCAGTGCCGCTGTCGGTTGTCGCGTCAGACTTCAGCATCAATGGCGTGAAAGGTACAGGACCACTCACAGTCACAGGCAGCGCACAAGAAGTCACGATTGATTTAACCAGCAAAGAAACCTGCTCCACCCTGACCAGCTTGGTTGCCAGTGTCGTGTTGGACGAAGGCGTCACCATCAGCCCCAACCCCGCTGTGGCACGGGACTACACCAGCCCAGTCAGCTTCACGGTGACAGAGAAATATGGCGCTAAAGTGGCCTACAACGTCACCGTCAAAGGCAAAGCCTGCGCGGCGAATTCAGCATCGACAGCATCGACAACAACGCCAGGCGCGTCTTTCACTGTTCCACCCACCTGCGCCTTAGCCACCAATGGCAGCACGGGCTATAGCTTGGTTTTCAAAGCCTGCGATGCCAGTAATGTGGCGACGTATTACGACAAAACCGAGTGTGTGCGCGACAATACGACCGGCTTGATTTGGGAGGGTAAAACGGCTTCCGGCTTGCGTGCCAGTCAGAACAAGTACAACAATTTAGACAGCACCAGTCTGCTGCAAGTAGCGGCTAACACTGTGCCATTGACGGCCGCCACACCAGCGCGCAGCCCTACACAAGCGGAGATCGACGCCCCCGACAATTCAACCGGCTATACAAACAATGTGAATGCGCTCAGTCTGTGTGGCTCCAACAAATGGCGCATGCCCACCAAAGTCGAGCTGCAAAGCCTGCGTTTGCCAGGCGCAACGGCACAAATAGACCTGGACTGGTTTCCGAACACCAATTTGAATGGCTACTACGGCACATCCACACAATTCGGTGCGAACCAAGAGCGGTCATGGGTGGTACGGTTTTACGCAGAAGGAAGCAACATGGTTGATAACTTGTTGCGTGACGGCACGGTGCAGCATCCCACATTGGGTGCGTTGCCGCTGCGCGAACATTCAGTCCGATTGGTGCGTTCTGCGTTCTAGGCTGTGGCATTCAGCGAAAAGCAAAATGACTTAGGCGATACTCTATGGGTTTAAAAAATCGTTAAAACCGTTTTAGTGAGTCGCGTCTGGGTATGTTTTTGTTTTTCAAGTTATTCAGCTTTTTACCGCTGTGGTTGGCGCATGGCATCGGCGCATTGCTGGGCTGGATCGTTTTTGCGCTGTCGCCCACGTACCGACGGCGGTTTTTAGCCAACACCCAGCAAGCAGGCTACCGTTTTGGCCAGGTCGTGGGCGCGGTGGCGCAGACGGGGCGCATGGTGGCTGAGATCCCCAAACTGTGGACGAGTGACCACGGAAAGCCGCAAAACCAGCAGGAAAGTGGCAAGCAAGTGCCTTTTGTGTGGGACCAGGCCAGCACCATCACCGGCATAGAGGCGGCCTACCAACAAGGCAAGGGCGTGATTTTCTTGACCCCCCATCTGGGTTGCTTTGAAATCGTGGCGCAGGCCTTGGCGCTGCAATTCAGTGCGCCATACGGCCCCTTGACCGTGCTGTACCGGCCCGCACGCAAGGCGTGGATGGCGCAGCTGGTGGCCAATTCCCGCGACCGACCCGGTCTGATCGCTGTGCCAACCAATTTATTTGGGGTGCGGCAAATGATCAAAGCCCTGCGCAAAGGCGAAGCCGTGGGCCTGCTGCCCGACCAGGTGCCGCCCGACGGCATGGGGCTGTGGAGCGGGTTTTTCGGCAAAGACGCCTACACCATGACATTGGCGGCGCGCTTGGCGGCGCAAACCGGTGCCACGGTGCTGGTGGGCTGGGGCCGGCGTCTGCCTTGGGGGCGTGGGTATGAGATCCATTTTCACGAAATACATCAAGGCCTTGACGGCGATTTGGCCACGGCTGTGCAACGCATGAACACCGAAATGGAAGCCTTGATCCGCGCCTGCCCCAGCCAGTATTTGTGGGGCTATGGGCGTTACAAGCAACCTAGAGTTGAATCCAAAGAAGCCGTTAAAGACCTTGTGTCATGAGCAGCTTAGGCGCTTACTTGGCGATTGGTTTCATGCGGCTTCTGGCGATCTTGCCGCTTAGCGTTGTTCGTGGTTTGGGTTGGCTATTGGGTTCTGCGCTGTTTTATGTGATTCGGTCGCGCCGTCGAGTGGCTGAAATTAATTTAACGCTATGCTTTTCAGAGCACTCTAGGCAACAAATACGCCGGCTAGCACGTCAAAACTTCGTTTATTACATGCAGGCGCTGCTGGATCGGGGCTGGCTGTGGCATGGCAGCGCGGCGGTGACGCTGCGCCGTTTGAAGATCACTGGGGCGGTGGAACAACTGCAAAACGACGAGCCGGTGGTGCTTTTTGTGCCGCATTTTGTGGGGCTGGATGCGGGCAACACCGCGTTTACCCAGCAAATACCGCGCAAGCTCATCACCATTTACACCAACCAAGCGAATAAAACGATGGACGCGTGGATACTCAAGCGCCGTGCCCGCTTTGGCAATATCCGCTTGTTTGGCCGCGTGGCGGGGGTGAAAGAGATCATTGCCGCGTTGCGTTCAGGGGAAATGCTGGGTATTTTGCCCGATATGGGTTTTGGCCCTGAAGAATCGATTGTGGTGCCGTTTTATGGCATTCCAACGTATACCGTGCCGTCCTTGCATCGGTTTGCGCGCTTGGGCAAGGCCAAAGTCGTACCCGTATTGAATCGCATGACAAGTTATGGCTACGAGGTGCAAGTATTACCCGCTTGGGATGATTTTCCATCAAGCAGTATGGAGGCAGATACTACACGAATGAACAAAGCACTGGAAGGCTATATTGAGAGCATGCCAGCGCAGTATTTCTGGGTGCATAAACGCTTTAAAGACAGACCATCGGGTGAAAAATCGGTCTATTAGGCTTGCTCATTAAATTTTAACAATGAAAAACACCTCTAGCCGGCGTATTTATTGCCTAAACAGCTATCAAAAAAATAGCATTCTTACGCCCTCAAAAAATCCTGCAAATACCCAGCCACGAGCATGGGCTGCTCATGAATCACCCAGTGCGTGCCGTTCTGCACTTTTATGAGCGTTAATTGAGGGACGTAAGAGTCCAAACCATCAATCAACTCGGGCGGCAGCGCCATGTCGTTCATCGCCCAAATCACCAAGGTCGGTAGATCAACGGTCAGCTTGTTGTGCGGCAGTTCAATGCCAGCGGCGCCTGTGTCAGTTTCAGTGGCGGGGCGCAGGGGAGAGGCGCGGTAGTAGTTGCAGCCACCCGTCAAACCTGCGTTCCATACGTCGCGGTATTGCTGTTTA
>JAYUCJ010000024.1:0-40545 GCA_043740415.1 Polaromonas sp.
GCGCACTTTGTCCAGCCATTCGCGTTCGCGCTGGGTTGCGCCCTTCTCATCCAGTTTGCTGCGAGCCTGATCAAAAAAGCCATCCATCGATTTCATCAACTTGGCAGGCAACAAGCTGCGCAGCTGTTGCTCAGCCAGTGTGAGCAGCAGACATTCCTGCGGGCTCAGGCTGCCAATGGTCAAGCCTCTGGCTGACTCTTTCCAGCGGTAGCGGTAGGGCTTGCTGCTCATGTCCCGCTCGATGCCGTACAGGTCAGCATCGCACAGGCTTTCGAGCAGGCGCTGAATCGTTCTCGGCTCACGGGAAAAGCCATCATTCGCCAGTTTTTTCTGTAGCTCTGTGGTGGTGATGGTTCCGCGCTTGGGGATGGAGTGCAGCAGTTCGATTGAAAGCTGCAGTGTGTCGTGGGGGCTGGGTCGTTCGGACATATTTTTGCCTACAGTTTCAGGTCAGTGCGGCCAGCAAACACCTGCCACAGGCGCACCATGGCATACGTATCAAGCTTGCAGTAGGCCAGCAGTTGTTGTTCGATCTGGTTTTTGCGCTCGGGGTTGGTGTCGGGATGGATGGCCTCCAGGAAAGCCTCCATCGCCATGCCGCCATCCTGCACACCGTCGAGGGCGTCGTAGCGCAGTTCGGGCACCACGGCGGGTAAGACCTTTTTGATGCTCCAACTGCCTTGCTGGCTGGGGTGGTAGTAGCGTTCACGGGCGATGGGGTACAGATCGACCACGCGGGCGTTGATGGCGAGTAGCGGCGTACGCAGGTGCGGGTAACGCGTGGCCAACTCACGGATGCGCGCGGTTTCAAAACCAGCGTTGTACACATACACCGGCCCACGCACACCGCAGGCGGCAATCAAGGCATGGGCGAAGGACTCGGATGGGTCATTGCCAGATAGATCGAGAAACTCAGTGTGATCAAGTTGGCCTGATTCAGACAGGGCATGCAGGCTGAACTGGAAGGTGTTCTGCTGATACGGGCGCGTCCCCTTCCAGATCGGAACGGCAAACTGAATGGTCTCGAAGTCCAGAAAGTACGCGGGCAGGCTATGGACAGCCAAATCCGCAGCAGCACCCACCGCATCGAAGAAAACCGTGTTGGCCAGGGTGTGGGTTTTGACGCGTTGTTGCCGGACACTGAGCATGTCATCAGGCACATTTCTGAGGTCGTCAATGCCCAAAGGGGTCAATTTCTTTGCTTTGGCGCTGAAATAAGGCAGCCAGTGAATGGGGAATTCAGCTTTTGGCAGGTCGCGGCTGCAATGCTCCATAAAACCGCAAGGATAGGGAATTTTGCATTGCGCACCGATTTTGGCGACAGGCTCGGATGGCATGGCGGCTATGCTTTGCGCTTGGGCGATCCAGGCTTTGACCTCTTCGGTGCGTGAGAAAGCTTCACTCGTGAGGTCGTTTTCTTTCAACAGCCCACGATAGTCGTCATTGCCAGGATACGTCCACGAACTGTCAATATGAGCAAGGGAAATACCTTGGAGCGGAACACCGGCTGACTGAGCCACAAAGGCCTGCACCGCCACGTCATCGCGGTGGTAGTCCTTGACGCTGGTGGAGGATTTGACTTCGACCATGTGCCAGACCTGCTTGCCGTCAATTTGTTCGGGCAGCATGACGTCGGCAAAGGCGAGCGCACCGCCAGCAGAGAAACCCGCTTCAAAGATGGGTTGCATGGCGTGGAGCAATTCCGCGCTGCGCTCGAACGCGCGACTGAAACCTTCGGTTTGCACATCAATCAGCACGCCAAGACCTTCGGGGTCATAAATGCGCTGGGCGATGTCGCCGACCTGATGCCCGATCTGAAAGCTCACTTGGGTGGCCTCTGAATCCTCGCGCAGGTCGGGGCGATGAATCTCCAGCCACAAGCGTTTGGGGCACTGGCGCAGAGCCATAAGTTTGGATTTTGAGAATGTGCGCATGCAGCTTTCTTGCTAGTTCAGTTCTTAATCCACCGCCCAACCGGCTTGCAGCAGCGCCTCAACCCCTTCAAACGGATACGCTTCGCTGCGTGTTTTGGCCTGCAATAGCAGGCACTCTTGCATCAAATCATCGAGCGTCGCATAGGCATAGCCCATCGTGGGGTGTTTGAAGTGGATGCGCCCATCCGGCGTCACCGGCATCTGAGCAATGGCGTCGCGGGTTTGCTGTTGCAGGGTTTCGGACCAAGCGTTGATTTGTAGGTTTGTCAATGGCTTTTAGTTAGGTTGTTTAAAGCCATTATTTCCATTCATACGTCATTTTGTGTCGCATGTTCCGAATTTGTCGGTGATTTATATCGGCGTGAGCTTGGCCACACTCAGCGCCAACCACTTCACGCCGTGGCGCGGGAAGTTGACTTGGGCTTTGGCGTCACTCCCCAAGCCTTCCAGCGTCAGCAGCTTGCCTTCGCCAAATTTGGGGTGAAACACCTGCATGCCGGCCCGCAAACCATGTGCCGGAGCGGTTTTTTGTTGCGGCACGGCCGGGCTGGCAAAGCGCTCTAGATTACCTGCATTTGACCCTGCAAATTGACCTCTAGCCGGCGTATTATATGACTGATAAGCTCCTGAATTAATAGCAGAATTGAAACCAGAACCAAAACTCGAAGTTTTAGGGCTGATCCATTTCAAGGCGCTTTCAGGCAGCTCGTCAAAAAACCGGCTCTTCAAGTTGTAGCGGGTTTGGCCATGCAGCATGCGGGTTTGCGAATGGCTGAGGTACAGCCGCTTGCGGGCGCGGGTGATGGCGACGTACATCAGGCGGCGCTCTTCTTCCAAGCCACCGACGTCGGACATGGAGTTTTCATGCGGGAACAAGCCCTCTTCCATGCCGCCTATGAACACGCAGTCGAATTCCAGCCCCTTGGAGGCATGCACCGTCATCAGCTGGATCGCGTCTTGTCCGGCTTGGGCTTGGTTGTCGCCGGATTCGAGCGCGGCATGGGTCAGAAAAGCATTGAGCGGCGACATGGTTTCGCCGGTGGCGAATTCTGCGTCTAGGGCTGCATCTCTATCCAAATCCGTTCGCACTGAGCTTGTCGAAGTGTTTGTGAAGTCTTCGACAGGCTCAGACCGAACGGCGGGGGTGAGCCCTTGGCTAGCAGTGCTTTGGCTTAAATTTTTAGCTTGCTCTTTACTTGTGTCCTCCGCTGGCATCGCCACCGCGCTGCGGCCAAAACCTTCAATGGTGACAAAGCTCTCCGCTGCGTTGACCAGTTCTTCCAAGTTTTCAATGCGGTCTGCGCCTTCGCGGTCGGCTTTGTAGTGCTCGATCAAACCGCTGTGGTCCAGCAGCAGTTCGATGATTTCACGCAGCGTTGCGCCTTGGGTTTTTTCCCGCAACACATCGATTTTGGCCACGAACGCGCCGATATTGATACCGGCTTTACCACCCACCAAGCTCACCGCATCACACAGCGAGCAACCTGCTGTCTTTGCGGCATCTTGCAACTGCTCAATGCTGCGTGCGCCTATGCCGCGTGGTGGAAAGTTGACTACCCGCAGGAAGCTGGTATCGTCCAGCGGGTTTTCTAACAGCCGCAAGTATGCCAACGCGTGTTTGATCTCGGCACGCTCGAAAAAGCGCAAACCGCCATACACGCGATACGGCATGGAGGCGTTGAACAGCGCGGTTTCTATGACGCGGCTTTGGGCGTTGCTGCGGTACAAAATGGCGATTTCTTTTTTATCAACGCTGCCCTCTTCACCATCACCACGGACCAATTGCTTGATTTCATCAACCAACCAAGCCGCTTCCGCATAGTCGCTGACCGACTCCACCACCCGCACCGGCTCGCCCGGGCCTTGGCTGGTGCGCAGGTTTTTACCCAAGCGCTTGCTGTTGTGGCTGATCAGCTCGTTGGCAGAATCCAAAATATTGCTGCCGCTGCGGTAGTTTTCTTCCAGCTTGATCTGGTGTTCAACCTTGAATTCGCGCACAAAGTCAGCCATGTTGCCCACGCGCGCACCGCGAAAAGCGTAAATGCTCTGGTCGTCGTCGCCCACGGCCATCACATTGCCCGTGGGTTTGAAGTCTGCGCCCAGTGCAGTATTCAAGGTATTGCTGCCGCCTGCCAACATCTTGATCCAGGCGTATTGCAGGCGGTTGGTGTCCTGAAACTCGTCGATCAAAATATGCCGAAAGCGGCGCTGGTAGTGCTCGCGCACGGGGTCGTTGTCGCGCAGCAGCTCGTAGCTGCGCAGCATCAGCTCGCCGAAATCGACCACGCCTTCGCGCTGGCATTGCTCTTCATACAGCGCGTAGAGTTCGATTTTTTTGCGGGTGTCCGGGTCTTTGGCGTCCACATCTCGGGGGCGCTGGCCGTCTTCTTTGCAGCCGGCGATGAACCACATCAGCTGCTTGGGTGGGTAGCGCTCATCGTCCACATTGAACTGTTTGCACAGCCGCTTGATGGCGCTGAGCTGGTCTTGCACATCCAAAATCTGGAAGCTTTGCGGCAGATTCGCCAGCTTGTAGTGGGTGCGCAGCAAACGGTTGCACAAGCCATGAAAAGTACCAATCCACATGCCGCGCACGTTGACGGGCAGCATGCTGGTCAACCGCGTCATCATCTCTTTGGCGGCTTTGTTGGTAAAGGTCACCGCCATCACACCACCGGGGGTGATTTGGCCGGTTTGCAGCAGCCAAGCGATGCGGGTGGTCAATACCCGCGTTTTACCCGAGCCCGCGCCCGCCAAAATAAGGGCGTGACCATTGGGCAAAGTGACTGCGGCCAACTGCTCAGGATTAAGGTTATTCAGCAAACCACCTGAATTATTGGAAAAAGCTTGATTTTCTGGAAACATAGGCCATTGTAGAAACTCTTTTGTAGCAAATCGGACGGAAACTAGTAGAATCAATCACCGGGCTCACGTATTTGTGGCTCGGTTTTTTTTGCCTATTGTTTTTTAGCTTTTTGACTATTTGCCTTGAAGGACGATTGCTGTGGAAATATTTGACTATGACAATGTGCTGCTTCTGCCCCGTAAATGCCGCGTAGAAAGCCGCTCTGAGTGCGATGCTGGCATCGAGCTGGGTGGGCGCAAGTTCCGCATTCCTGTTGTCCCGGCCAATATGAAAACCGTCATCAACGTGCCAATTTGCATTTGGTTGGCAAAAAATGGCTACTTTTACGTGATGCATAGATTTGATTTGGACAATGTCCAATTCGTCAAAGACATGCGCGCTGCGGGCGTTTTTTCATCGATATCGCTAGGCGTAAAACAAGCGGATTATGAAACTGTTGATCAACTCAAAGCGCAAGATTTGGTGCCAGATTACATCACCATCGACATTGCCCACGGCCATGCGGACAGTGTGAAAAACATGATCGAGTACTTGAAGAAGGAATTGCCAAGTTCTTTCATCATTGCGGGCAATGTAGGTACGCCCGAAGGCATCATTGACCTGGAAAACTGGGGCGCAGACGCGACCAAAGTGGGCATTGGCCCAGGGAAAGTTTGTATCACGCGCTTAAAAACCGGTTTTGGCACAGGCGGCTGGCAGCTCAGCGCGCTGAAGTGGTGTGCTCGCGTGGCGACCAAACCCATCATTGCCGATGGCGGCATTCGTGAGCATGGCGACATTGCCAAATCCATCCGCTTCGGTGCCACCATGATCATGATTGGTTCTATGCTGGCGGGCCTGGAAGAAAGCCCTGGAGCTACGGTTGAAGTGGATGGCAAGCTTTTCAAAGAGTATTACGGCAGCGCGTCTGACTTCAACAAAGGCGAATACAAGCACGTGGAAGGCAAACGCATCTTGGAGCCCATCAAAGGCACGCTGAAAGACACCTTGATCGAGATGGAGCAAGACCTGCAAAGCTCTATCAGCTATTCAGGCGGCAAAAAACTGCTTGATATCCGCAAGGTGAATTACGTGCTACTGGGTGGCGACAATGCGGGCGAGCACTTGCTGATGTAAATTTATTTACTCAAGAGTTCTTGTGCCAGCTGATGCAACCGATGCGTTGGCTGGCACAGCGCCTCTAACACCGTGAAGTGATTTAAGCCGGGCAGTTGCTCACTCACAGGCACCGCTTGTTTGCCCCAGGCATCTTGAATCAATTGGTTGTGGCGTAAAAATTCAGGCGACTCATCGCTGCCTACCACGCTATACAACTTGCCCCTTGCTGGTGCAAGCATCCAAGCAGGGCTGATGCGCTTGACTTCAGCAGGGGTGAGATGCAACGAATCTTGCAAATACGGGCTGTGCATGGGCGTATCCAACTCAAACAAGCCAGAAATGGACAAGGCATTTTTCACGACATCGTTTGGTAAGGTTTTATCGAATTTTGGCCACAAACAACCCAGCAGCATCGCCACCAAATGCCCGCCAGCAGAATGGCCGGCAAGCGTGATCCGTTCAGGATTACCGCCATATTTGTCTATGTTTTTGTAAACCCAAGCCACCGCATTGACGAGTTGCAAAACGATGTCTGACACCGTCACCG
Source organism: Polaromonas sp. (assembly GCA_043740415.1). Lineage (GTDB taxonomy): Bacteria > Pseudomonadota > Gammaproteobacteria > Burkholderiales > Burkholderiaceae_C > Aalborgiella. The sequence continues at coordinate 6,446 of JAYUCJ010000024.1, forward strand.
CTGGGCATAAGCTGTAGTTAGGGATAACGACGCAACTGCCTTGCTGGGTAAAAGCTGGCGCTAAAAATGAATGATCCGCTTTGTCGAGTGAACGCCAATAACCACCGTGGATAAAAATCAAAACCGGTGCAGTTTTCGAAGAGTCAGTCATAGCGCAAGGAAAAACATCCAGTTTTTCCTTGTCACCCAGCCCGTACGCAACATCAAGTTTGCAATCAACCGATTGCCGAACAGCCGCAGAATCTTGCGTCCACCGCTGCAATATGTCCATGCACTCCGGTACGAGCAGGCGATTGTTATAGAGTTTGTCTAACGCTGCAGCATCTCGTGTTGTCATCCGAACTTCCTTCTGCCTAAAACAGATAATTATCCAGACAAACGAGATGTTTTCGGTACATGCGCCATTAAAAATTCCATTTGGTCGGCGAGTATGCGGCGATTCCGCAAAATAAAATCTTCCCACAAGCTGGGCACATACGGCGCGTAGAGCAAGGGCATGTTGGCTTGCTCGGGGGTGCGGCTGCTTTTGCGATGGTTGCAGCCACGGCAGGCGGTGACCACATTCATCCAGGTGTCGATGCCGTTTTGTGCGAAGGGAATGATATGTTCTCGCGTGAGTTCTTGTTCGTGAAAACAGTTGCCACAGTAAGCGCACACATTGCGATCCCGGATAAACAACTTGCCGTTGGTCAAGCCTGGCTTGGTTAAAAACGGGTTGTTTTTAGGTACGCCGCGTGTGCCGATGATGCTGTTGACGGTGATGATGGATTGCACGCCCGTGCGCGCGTTGTGCCCGCCGTGGTACACCGCCACTTGCCCGCCAGATTCCCAGCGCACGTCTTTGCACGCATAATGAATGACCGCTTCTTCCAGCGATATCCAAGACTGCGGTAGCCCTTGCGCTGACAACTTCAAAACTTTCAAAATTACCTCCGAACATTTGCTAACAGCAAGAACTCAGAAACCAACAGTAAACATTATGAACTATCTCTGTGAATCCGTTTCTATGCAGCGTTTTTAAAGGGCTTGTGCAACTCCCAATAAATCACGGCACAATAACACCATGAGATTTCTACACACCATGCTTCGCGTTGGCAACCTTCAACGATCGATTGATTTTTACACCCACGTGCTGGGTATGAAACTGCTGCGTACCTCTGAAAACACAGAGTACGAATACAGCCTGGCCTTTCTAGGCTACGGCAGCAACCCAGAGCATGCGGAGATTGAGCTCACGTACAACCACGGCGTGAACAGCTACGAACTAGGCACAGCCTATGGCCACGTGGCTTTGGGTGTGCCTGATGTCGCGGCAACCTGTGATGCCATGCGTGCCCAAGCAGCTCAATACGGCGGTGCCGTCACCCGCGAGGCTGGACCCGTCAAAGGCGGCACGACAGTGATTGCCTTTGTGACCGACCCAGATGGGTACAAGATTGAGCTGATACAACGTCCTTTATCCGAACGTTTTGATGCCAACGATGCTTTGCGTTCGGTTTAGCTCAGCTTTTTAGCAAACTGGCTTGTTTGGCCAAGCTGGTGATCCGCGCCCAATCGCCCGCAGCCATCGCATCTGCGGGCGTCAGCCAAGACCCGCCCACGCATTGCACGTTAGGTAAGCTCAAAAAATCAGGTGCATTGGCTAAAGTCAAACCACCTGTTGGACAAAACTTGATGTCAAAAAATGGGCCGCTCCATGCTTTGAGCAACGCGGAACCACCCGCTTGCATCGCGGGAAAAAACTTCAACTCGGTAAAACCATCTTCCTGTGCCATCATGATTTCGCTACCGGTAGCGACGCCGGGCAACAGTGGCAAACCCAGATCACGACACGCCTTGCCGACGGCACTGGTGTAGCCAGGGCTGACGGCAAACAATGCGCCGGCTTTGGCGGCGGCTTGTGCATCAGATGTGCTGCGAACTGTGCCTGCGCCAATGACCGCTTCAGGCACCTCTTTGGCAATGGCTTCAATGCATGCCAAGGCCTGCGGTGTGCGCAAAGTCACTTCTAACATGCGGATACCACCTGCCACCAAGGCACGTGCCAAAGGCACAGCGTGCGCGACATCGTTCAGCACAATCACGGGGATCACGGGCGCGTCTTGCATCACTTGCAAGGCTGTTAGATTTTTAAGGTCAATTGGTTTCATATTGGTATTGGTAACGGTATTAAAAGCGGTACGAAGAACGATATTTAAAGCGGCATTTACAACCAAGTTGTAGCGCCTTCCTCTGCTGCCGCGGCGTTGCGCCGCATGGCGGCAAATAAATCTCTTCCCATGCCGACGCCATTGGCGTCGCGCAAGGCTTGCGGCATGGTGTCTGTTGTCCGTGCTGCCCAATCGCTCTCGTCAACAAGTACTTGCAGCGTACCTGCAACCGCATCTAGGCGAATCACATCACCGGTGCGCACTTTGGCCAAAGGCCCACCCGCCGCCGCTTCGGGCGACACGTGGATGGCCGCTGGAATCTTGCCGGATGCGCCGCTCATGCGGCCATCGGTGACCAGCGCCACTTTGAAGCCTTTGCCCTGCAAAATCGCCAGCGGTGGTGTGAGCTTGTGCAGCTCGGGCATGCCGTTGGCTTGCGGCCCTTGCCAGCGGACGACACAAATGATGTCGCGCTCCATTTCTTTGGCGTAGAAGGCAGCCAGCATGGCTTCTTGTGACTCAAACACGCGGGCTGGCGCTTCGACGATGTGGCAGTCGTCCGGCACAGCAGATATTTTGATCACGCTGCGACCCAAATTGCCTTTCAGCAGCATCAAGCCACCCGTGGCGCTGAAAGGCGCACTCACAGGACGGCAAACGCTGTCGTCTTGCGTCTCACCGATGGCATGCCATTGCAACTTGGCATCTACTATATGCGGCTCACCGGTGAACTCGCGGATGCCGCCGGCGCGCACGGTGAGCACATCGGCATGCATCAAACCCGCGTCCAGCAACTCGCGAATCACATAACCAGGGCCGCCTGCCGCTTGGAATTGGTTCACGTCGGCGCTGCCATTCGGGTAGATACGGCTGAGCAGCGGAATCACGCCCGACAAGGCCGAGAAATCATCCCAATCAATCGTGATGCCTGCCGCCCGCGCCACAGCCACCCAATGGATCAAATGATTCGTCGAGCCGCCCGTCGCCAACAGCGCGATCATGGCGTTGACGATGCAGCGCTCGTCTACCAACTTGCCAATTGGCGTTTTGCAAGCCAGCACGGTACGTGTGGCCTCGCGGGACAATTCGTCACGCAAGTCGTTGTCAGGGTTCACAAAAGCGCTGCCAGGCACGTGCAAGCCCATGGCTTCCAAGAGCATCTGGTTGCTGTTGGCCGTGCCGTAAAACGTACAGGTACCGCGCCCGTGGTAGGCCTTGGATTCGGCTTCTAACAACTCTGCGCGGCCGACCAAGCCCAGTGCCGCCAGCTCACGCACCTTGGATTTGGCGTTGTTGGACAAGCCACTGGTCATCGGCCCCGCCGGTACAAACACCGTGGGCAAATGGCCAAACTGCAGCGCACCGATCAACAAACCCGGCACGATTTTGTCGCAGATGCCCAGCATCAGCGCACAGTCAAACACATCGTGACTGAGCGAGACGGCGGTGGACATGGCGATCACATCGCGGCTGAACAGGCTCAGCTCCATGCCCGCCGTACCCTGCGTCACGCCGTCGCACATGGCAGGCACACCACCGGCCACTTGCGCCGTTGCGCCGTGTTTGCGGGCTTCGGTTTTGATGAGGTCGGGGTAATTTTGATACGGCGCGTGGGCTGACAACATGTCGTTGTAGGCGTTGACGATGCCGATATTTGGCGCTTTTTCAGCCACGACCTTGAATTTGTCGTTACTGGGTAGCGCGGCAAACGCATGGGCCACGTTGGCGCAACCCAGCCGATCGGCACCGCGTGGGCGGTTGGCGGCGATGTCAACGCGCTCCAGATAGGCTTGCCGAGTTACCGCGCTGCGCTCTCTGATGCGCTGGGTGACTTGTTCTACGATGGTGTTTAGTTTCATATATTTTGGTAACTTAGTTACGACACCGAATCTTACCGCCAAACGTCTTGCTGTGTGCGTGTTTTTGTTACCACAAGGTTACGAAACGCCCTTCATCTCTCCACAAGTTTCTATACTAGACAGTATGACCGATCTCGCCTCCCTTCGAAAAAGCTACGAACGCGCTGAATTGAGCGAAACTGATTCGCACGCCGACCCGCTGCAACAGTTTTCCGAGTGGCTGAACCAAGCTATCAGCGCCGAAGTACCCGAGCCCAACGCCATGACCCTAGCGACTGTTGCCAGCAACCTGCGCCCCAGCACCCGTGTGGTGCTGATCAAGGGTTTTGACAAACGCGGCATCGTTTGGTATACCAATTTTGATAGCAGAAAAGGCAATGAACTCGCCGGCAACCCGTATGCAGCGCTGCAATTTCACTGGGTAGAACTTGAGCGCGTGGTGCGGATTGAAGGCATCGTCGAAAAAGTATCTGACGAGGAAAGCGACGCCTACTACCAAAGCCGCCCCATGGATTCACGCATAGGCGCCTGGGCGTCGCCGCAATCGCAAGTCATCCCCAACCGCAGCGTCCTGGTCGCCAACGCCGCCAAATACGGCGCGCAGTTTTTGCCCACCCTGCTCAAAGACGGCCCGCCGCGTCCGCCGCATTGGGGGGGTTATCGCTTGAAACCGGATAACTGGCAGTTTTGGCAAGGGCGCAAAAGCCGGCTGCATGATCGGTTGCGGTATACCTTGGATGAGCAAGGTGGGTGGCTGCGGGAGCGGCTTGCGCCCTAGAATTTATAGTGACAAATTAGCATCTAGCCGGCGTATTTATTGCTTAATATACTACTTTATTTATAGCAAAATTCAACAAATCACTTCAACACAGCCAACGCCGCTTTAGCCATATTCCGCCCTGTCGCAGCCGTGGGGTGCAGGTTATCCCAGTAGGTATACGTGTCTGGAGTGGCGCAGGCGACCAGGTTGACGACGCAGGGGTCTGTGCTGTTGGTGAAGCCGGTGGTGATGGCGACGGCGGATTTGAAGTCTGCCAAGCGGACATCAGCACCTGCATGAGAGGCGCGGAAGTTGGCTAGCTCGTTGTTCAAGGTGCCGTTGAATCCGTTGGACAAGGCTGTGGCGGTAGCTGGCGACGGCAAGCCTTGGCCGCGCGGGGTGGCGCCTACATCGGGCACGTTGGTGACCAAGAATTTGCGGGCGCCGGCGTTGTAGAGCTTGTCCATGATTTTGGCGATGTCGCTAGGCGCTTGGGTGGTGATTTCACTGTGCGACAGGCCGTTGTTGATGACTGCGAAGATGTTGTTGCCCACGGTGGCAGCGTCGACCACGTACAAGGCGCTGGCGTCGGCTTTGTTGAGCACGGCCGTCAAATACAGGTTGGTTTGGTAGCACATGTCGAACGGGTTGGGGCTGGTGCCGCTGATTTCGCAGGTGCGTGCGCCTCCTACGGCGAAATTGGTGCCGCCGTTGACAAAGGGTTTGACGCTGTTACCCAAGTCAGCCGCGACCACGTCTATCCACAGCAAACCGTTGGACGCGCGGCCTGGGTAATACGGTGCGCCAGGGAAGAGGCCGGGCACAACGGATGCGGCGTTGCCGTTGTCTGACAAACTCGCCCCAAAAACGACGATTTGACTGTATGTGCCACCGCTTTTGCTGCCGCTACAGCCCACAAGCACGAGCGCAGACAAGAGCGCGATTGAAAGTTGAAAGCTGATTTTTTTGAAACTGTTTGTCATACGATGCCTAAAAAGTGAACACTTATCAGCAAAGTCTATAGTCAAAGCCAGTGGATACGCAGCTTATGATTTTTGCTTACCAATTTGGGGCATTTACTTACCGCGATGCTCAAGCGGGGTTTCTAGGCGCTTGGCGGCGAGGGTGAGGATGCCGGTCATGATCAAGTACAGCACCGAAATGGCCAAATACGGCTCCCAGTAACGGGAGTACGCACCGGCAACCGTGCGGGCGGCCATGGCCAGCTCGGCCAAGCCGATGGCGGATACCAAAGACGAATCTTTCAACAGCGTGATGGACTCGTTCACCAGCGGCGGCACCATGCGGCGCAGGGCTTGCGGCAGCACGATGTAGCGCATGGTGTCGCGCTCATTCAGCCCCAAGCTTTGGGCGGCCTGCGTTTGGCCACGGGCGATGGACAAAATACCGGCGCGGACGATTTCAGCGATATAAGCGCCGGCATTCAGCGTCAAAGCCACAATGCCCGAGAAAAACGCACCGTGCAATTGGCGGAATTCGCCAGCGGCCTCACCCGACATGAGCCAACCGTGCTCGGGGTGAATCAGGGTGGGCATCAGCGCGAAATGCACCAACAAGATTTGCACAAACAGCGGCGTACCGCGAAAAAACCAAACATAAGCGGTGCAAATCCAACGCAAGATGCGCTGCCAGCCTTTGCCCGGCTGGGCGTTGACCAAACCAATCAGCAAGCCCGCGATCATGCCCAAGGTGAGGGCGATGACCGTGAGCTTGGCGGTCATCCACACGCCCTCGACAAAGAGGGACGCGTAGGGCGTCAAAATCTCCCAGCGTAAATCCATACCTTTAAAGTACTAACTTTTAATCACTACGTTTTACGGCGAGAGAGCGGGTTTATTGACTTTACTTTGCAGCAGCAGTAATAGTCGACTTCATGCCGAAGTATTTGACGTGGATGGTTTCGTAGCTGCCGTCAGCTTTGATAGCGGCCAACGCATCGTTGACCTTTTTAGCCAAGTCGGTGTTGCCCTTTTTCATGGCGATACCGTATTGCTCAGGTGCAAATGACGCATCGCTCACGCTTTTGAACTTGGCTGCCGGGTTGTTTTGGATGTAGTGTTGCACCACGCCGTTGTCCGCCACCACAGCGGCGACGCCACCGGCCTCCAGCTCTTTCAAAGCCAATGGGGTGGATTCAAAACGCTTGATGTTGGTGTTGGTTTTACCCACTAATTTTTGCACCACTTCGTCGCCCGTGGTACCGGTTTGCACACCAATTTTGAGGGTTTTCAAATCGTCAAACTTGGCAACTTTTGAAGTTTCTTTCACAGCGATCAACTGGTTGGCGTTGAAGTAAGGCGCTGAGAAATCCATGGTTTGCTTGCGCTCGTCGGTGATGGTGACGGCCGAGACGACCATGTCGCGCTCACCCGTGTCTAGCGTTTTGAAAATACCTTCCCACGGGGTATTCACAAATTTCACTTCGATGCCAGCTTTGGCCGCCACGGCTTTGACCACATCGACGTCAAAACCTTCAATCGCGCCACCAGGAGCGACGGATTCGAACGGTGCGTAGGCGGCATCCGTGCCGACCACATAGATTTTGGCTGCAGCGGGCGCTGGCGCGGCAGGCGCGGCTGCCGCCGGGGTCGCAGCAGGAGCCGCCGTCGGTGCTGGTTCCTGCTTGCCGCAGGCAGATAAGAACGCTGTAGAAGCCACGGCCAACAAGGCCAGGCGGCGGGAAATAGAGAGAACCTTCATATTGAAACTCCTTAAATTAAACGACGATGGCGCTCAGGGCGATGCAAATTCCAGTTTAAGCGAGTTTTAAAGAATGCGTAAGGGGCATTGCTCGAAAACCTATTAGGGTAAGTACAGGGTATGTTCACCCGGTTGCAAACTGCCCAAACTATATGGCCCGATCTGCACCCGAATCAGCCGCAGCGTAGGCAAGCCCACAGCAGCCGTCATACGGCGAACTTGGCGGTTTCGGCCTTCGCAGATTTGAATTTCTAACCACGACGTGGGCAAGTTAGCACGGTAGCGCACGGACGGGGTTCGGGGCCAAAGGGCGGGTTCGGGGATTGATTTCGCCAGTGCAGGCAGCGTCAAACCATCGTTCAGCAGCACCCCGGTTTGCAGTTCCGCAAGCTGCGCGTCAGTGGCGATGCCGTCCACCTGTGCCCAGTAGGTTTTGTACTGCTTCTCTTTCGGCTCGGTGATGCGTGAATTCAAAACGCCATCGTCCGTGAGCAACAACAGCCCTTCAGAATCCATATCCAGCCGGCCGGCAATGCGTAAAGTCGGGTCGTGGATAAAGCTGGCCAGCGTTTGGCGGTCTGGCCGATCCGCGTCTGGCCGAAATTGGGTTAAAACGTTGAAGGGTTTGTTGAAAAGGACAATTTTAGGCATTAAATTAGCCTCTAGCCGGCGTATTTATTGTCTGAATCGCTACTATTTTTATAGCTTAATTGGGGTATCTTGCGATTCATAGTGCTGCATAGTGTGTTTTTAATAGATCTACTTTACACATACTTATCCAAGCCAATATATCCAACCCTTGTGCAACTTACAGCCCGCATCAATGCAAGCGCCGATCGTGCTTTAATATCGCTTAAAATACGCTAATAACCAATCAGTCATTAAATTTTTTACGTTTTCACCTGCAACATAAACTGCACAGCCCTTAGCCATGTCCATCAAAGACATTATTTGCAATACCGATTGCAGCACTGACCCCACGCGTGCCAAGCACTTACGGCGCAAAGAAGCGCGCCCGGGTGAGTTGCTGGACGCGGCTTTGGACTTGTTTGTGGCCAAAGGCTTTGCCGCCACGCGGGCTGAGGAGGTCGCTGCCAAAGCCGGTGTTTCCAAGGGGACGTTGTTTTTGTATTTCAAAAGCAAAGAAGAGCTGTTTGAAGCCGTGGTGCGGGAAAACATGGGCAACCCAATCAACCAAGGCTTGGCTGAAATAGACAGTTTTGAGGGCACGACGACGGAAATGTTGCAATTTGCGATGTTTGCCTGGTGGGAGCGTGTGGGCAATACCAAGGCATCGGGTATCAGCAAGCTGGTGATGTCTGAAGCCAGCAACTTCCCTGCACTGGCGAATTTTTACCAAGAAACCGTGGTGAAACCTGGTCGGCAGCTGATACGCGCGATTTTGCAGCGCGGCGTGGACCGGGGCGAATTTCGCACGCTGAACATGGACTATGCGGTGTACAGCGTGATTGCGCCGCTGATGTTTCTCACCATGTGGAAGCACTCGTTGGGCACTTGCAGCCTGGAAGCGCCGCTTGACCCCAAAGATTACATCACCAGCCAAGCGGACATTATTGTGCGCGGCATTTTGGCGAACGATAGCGCACCCATCAATCTAAATTAATTTTCAATCTAAGGACTCGTTGACTATGAAACGCTGGATCAAATGGATCATTGCCCTGATCGTATTAGCCGCTATTGGCGTGAGCATCATGCGTGCGCTGCAAGCCAGAAAAGCGCAGCAAGAAACCGTTGCGGCAGCCACGGCAGCCAATGCCAAAACGCAGTCTGTCATCGAACTGGCAGCAACGGATGTGGTGACAGCGCAAGTCAAAGAATTGGCCATGGGTTTGCCGATTTCAGGCAGCTTGAAGGCGGCAAATTCAGCCATCATCAAAGCGCGAGTCCCAGGTGAGTTGCAGGGCTTGACGGTGCGTGAAGGTGATACGGTCAAAGCAGGCCAAGTGATTGCGCGTATCGAAGTGACCGAATACGCCGCCCGCCAACAACTGGCACAAGACCAAGCGGATGCCGCCAAAGCGCAAATAGCCATTGCACAGCGCCAGTTTGACAATAACAAGGCGCTGGTTGACCAAGGTTTTATTTCTAAAACGGCGCTGGATACATCGTTGGCGACGTTGAATTCAGCCCAGGCAACGCATCGCGCTGCTGTGTCGAACGTGGATATCGCTAAAAAAGCGATGCTGGACACCGTGCTGCGGTCGCCCATCTCAGGTGTGGTGTCACAACGCTTGGCACAACCAGGTGAGCGTATCGGGGTGGATGGGCGTGTGGTTGAAATTATTGACCTGAGCCGCATGGAACTAGAAGCAAACATCAGCGCGGCGGAAGCTTTAGATGTGAAAGTGGGTCAAACCGCGATGTTGACGATTGAAGGCAGCGCAACGCCGGTGAGCAGCCAGGTGGTACGCATCAACCCGAACACCCAAGCGGGCAGCCGTAATGTGCTGGTTTACTTAAGCATTGCCAATGCTGCCAATTTGCGCCAGGGCTTGTTTGCCCAAGGCAGCTTGGGCACAGCCAAGGTCTCAGCTTTGACGGCACCACTGAGCGCCGTGCGAACCGACAAGCCAACGCCGTATGTGCAAGTGTTGGACGGTAATGTCGTCAAACACGTGAGCGTGGAAATGGCGCAGCGGGGTGACGTCGTGACGGCAGGTCGCCGCGAAACTGTCGTCGCTGTCAAAGGTATTGCTGAAAACACCCGCGTGCTGGTGGGTGCTTTGGGCGCTGTGCGCGAAGGTACGACAACCAAGTTCACGCCAGTCGTTGCGACCAAGTAAGCCTAGGACTTCTACCATGTGGTTTACCCAAATTAGTCTTAAAAACCCCGTATTCGCCACCATGGCGATGCTGGCTATCGTGGTGCTGGGCTTGTTTTCATACCAGCGCTTGCAGGTTGATCAGTTTCCGAATATCGACTTTCCAGTTGTCGTCGTCACGGCTGAATACCCAGGTGCATCACCAGAGATCATTGAAAGCGAAGTAACCAAAAAGCTTGAAGAAGGTGTCAACGCCATTGCCGGCATCAGCGCTTTGACGTCGCGCAGCTATGAAGGTCAATCGGTGGTCATCATCGAGTTTCAACTGCATGTGAATGGCCGCAAAGCGGCGGACGATGTGCGTGAAAAAGTGGCAGCTATCCGGCCTAATTTTCGCGCTGAAGTTAAAGAACCTAAAGTGCTGCGGTTCGATCCATCGAGTCGTTCGATTTGGTCTCTCGCGGTTTTGCCGGATACCCAAGCGGGCGTCAAACCACTTACGGCTGTTGAACTGACGAATTGGACCGATCAAACGCTGAAGAAACGCTTGGAAAATGTGCGCGGTGTGGGCTCTGTCACCCTGGTGGGCGGGACCAAGCGTGAAATCAACATTTACCTGAATCCGCAAGCCATGGATGCCTTGGGCATCACGCCCGACCAAGTGGCGAATGCCGTGCGATCTGAAAACCAAGATTTGCCAGCCGGTGCGATTCGCTCCCTGACACAAGAGCGCGTGGTGCAAATTGAAGCCCGTATGAAGCGGCCGGAAGATTTCAACAAAATCATCGTGGCACGCAAGAATGGTAGCGCTATTCGTGTGGAGCAAGTGGCGCGTGTCGCCGATGGCGCGCAAGAGATTGACAGCTTGGCGCTCTACAACGGCCAACGCACACTGATGCTGCAAGTACAAAAATCACAAGACGACAACACGATTGCCGTGGTTGATGGCTTGAAAAAAACCGTAGAAGAATTGAGCAAAACCTTACCTCCAGGCGTGAAACTAGAGCAAATCAACGACAGCTCACGCCCGATTCGTGTCGCGGTGGACAATGTGCGCCGCACGCTGTTTGAAGGCGCCGCGTTGACAATTTTGATTGTGTTTTTGTTTCTGAACTCTTGGCGCTCCACCATCATCACCGGCTTGACTTTACCGATCTCCATCATCGGCACGTTTTTGTTCATGAACTTGTTTGGCTTCACCATCAACAACATCACACTGATGGCGCTGAGTTTGTGTGTGGGCTTGCTGATCGACGATGCCATTGTGGTGCGTGAAAACATTGTGCGGCATGTACAAATGGGCAAATCACCCTACGATGCGTCGATGGATGGCACCAAAGAAATTGGCTTGGCGGTGCTGGCAACCACGCTGTCCATCGTGGCGGTATTTTTACCGATCGGTTTCATGGGCGGCATTGTGGGCAAGTTTTTCCACGAGTTTGGCATCACCATCGTGGCTGCGGTGTTGCTGTCGATGTTTGTGAGCTTCACGCTTGATCCGATGTTGTCCAGCATTTGGCATGACCCCAGCATCGAGGCGCATGGCCGGCATGGCCCACCAGTCACGCTGTATGACAAAACGATTGGCCGCGTGACGGGTTTGTTTGACCGCGCGACCGACATGATGTCTGACGCCTACCAAGGTATTTTGCGCTGGTCATTGAAGCACAAATTGGTGACTGTGGGCTTGGCTATCGCTGTTTTTGCCAGCAGTATTTTCATGGTGCCGCTCTTGGGGACGGAGTTTGTGCCAAAAGCGGATTTTTCAGAGACCTCGCTGAGCTTTTACACACCTGTCGGCTCATCGCTTGAAGTGACGGAATCCAAAGCCAAACAAGTCGAAGCGATAGTGCGCGAGTTTCCCGAGGTGAAATACACGCTGTCAACCATCAACACCGGCAACGCCGCTGGCAAAATTTACGCCAATGTGTATGTGCGTTTGGTGGACCGCAAAGACCGCAGCCGCAATGTGGATGAGCTGTCTAATGTGTTGCGTCAACGCTTGAAACAAGTGCCTGGCATCACCGTCACCCATGCAGGCCTGCTGGATGCCGTGGGTGGCAACAAGCAGGTTGAGTTTTCATTGCAAGGCTCGGACTTGAAAGAACTTGAGCGATTGGCACAATTGGTGATGGGCAAGGTGCGCGATGTGCCAGGCTTGGTGGATTTGGATTCCAGCGTCAAACCCAACAAGCCCACCGTGAGCATTGAGGTCAAACGTGATGCAGCGTCTGATTTGGGCTTGGGTGTGTCGCAAATTGCCACACAGCTGCGCACCTTGGTGGCCGGCACAACTGTTGGCACTTGGCGTGCAACGGATGATCAAACCTACGATGTCAACGTCCGCCTGGAGCCGCAAGCGCGAGACACCCCCCAAGATATTGAACGTTTGCCATTCACCGTGGGTACGAATGCAGATGGCACATCACGCGTGATTCGTCTTAGCCAAGTGGCCACCGTCAAAGAATCAACCGGCTCAAACCAAATCAACCGCCGCGATTTGACGCGTGAAGTCGCCATCAATGGCAATGTGTTCAACCGCTCTGCGGGCGAGGTGTCAACGGATATCAAAGCCATTTTGGACAGCGTGAGTTTTCCGCCGGGTTACCGCTACCAGTTTGGCGGCTCGACGAAGAACATGAACGAGTCGTTTGCCTACGCCATTTCCGCCCTGGTGCTTGCCATTGTGTTTATCTACATGGTGCTGGCCAGCCAGTTCAAGAGCTTTTTGCAGCCTTTGGCTTTGATGACGGCGCTGCCGTTGACCTTGATTGGCGTTGTGTTGGCGCTGCTGATGTTCCGCTCAACGCTGTCCATGTTCTCCGTCATTGGTGTGGTGCTGCTGATGGGTTTGGTCACCAAAAATGCGATTTTGCTGGTCGATTTCGCTATTCGCAGCCGTGAAGAAGGCTTGGAGCGCACCGAAGCCCTGCTTTTGGCCGCCAAAGTGCGTTTGCGCCCGATTTTGATGACAACCCTGGCCATGATTTTCGGCATGGTGCCCTTGGCGTTTGCATTGACAGAAGGCTCAGAACAACGCGCGCCCATGGGGCAGGCGGTTATTGGCGGTGTCATCACCTCGTCATTGCTGACCCTGGTTGTCGTTCCCGTCATGTATTGCTATATGGATGATTTGGCAAACTGGGCCATGCGTCTGTGGCGTAAACCTGCGGTAAAGCTTGAAAAAGCCGGCTAACTCTGCATTTATTAACGCATAAAATCAATTAATTCTATTTTTATAGACAAACCAGCATTCAGAATGCAAAGCCAGCAGGAATACAAGACATGAATATCGAACAAGCCCGTTTCAATATGATCGAACAGCAAATCCGTCCGTGGGATGTGCTGGATGCGCATGTACTGCAGTTGTTGGCCGTCATCAAGCGTGAAGATTTTGTGCCTTTGGCGCACAAAGCACTGGCTTTTGTGGATATGGAAATCCCCCTTGGCTCTTTGGCTTTGGGGCAATGCATGCTGTCACCCAAAGTAGAAGCGCGCATGTTGCAAGACCTGCAAATCCACAAACACGAGACTGTTTTAGAGATCGGTACAGGCTCAGGCTTTATGGCTGCCCTGCTGGCGCACCGCGCACAATTTGTCACGACACTTGAAATCAATGCTGAATTGGCAGCCAAAGCGAGCCAAACCCTTGAGCAAGCCGATGTTTACAACGCCAAAGTGGTCGTCGCCGACGGTAGCAAAGACCTGAGCAGCTACGGCAGTTTTAATGTCATTGTGCTCAGTGGTTCGGTGGCGCAAATTCCTGCCAACATCCTCAATATGCTCAGCATCGGTGGCCGTTGCATGGCCATCGTGGGCGATGAACCCATCATGCGCGCTACTTTGGTACAACGCGTTTCTGAAACTGCTTTTGAAACCAAACAAAGCTGGGATACCGTAGCCCCACGTTTGAGTGGCTTTGCTGAAACGCCACGTTTTCAGTTTTAATGCTTTAAAAAAGTATCTCTAAGAACGATATGAACGTACGCTATCCCCGACTTGTCCCACAGCATACTGTTTTAGCAATTGCAGCACTTGTTGCCTGTGCGCAACCTGCACAAGCTCAAAATTTGGCAGATTTATACCAAGCAACGCGCAGCTACGATGCGGGTTACCAGTCTGCTTTGTCTGCGGCAAACGCCACCTTGGCTCGGGGTGAGCAAGCCAAAGCGGGTATTTGGCCGGTGGCAGGTTTTCAAGTGGGTGCATCTCGAACTTTCGCGGATGTGGCAAGTGCGGCAAACACCTCTAACTTTGGCGGACAAAACGCGACGTTAACCGCGTCTCAGCCTTTGTACCGACCCAGCAATTGGGTCAACTACGAGCAAGGTGAAAAGCAAGCGTTTATTGCCAAAGCGCAGCTGCAAACCGCCGAGCAGGACTTGATCATTCGTACCAGTCAAGCGTATTTTGACGTGCTGGCAGCCTTGGACACTTTGACGTTTGTCCAGGCGCAAAAGGCGGCTGTGGCGGAACAATTGGCCTCCGCCAAACGTAATTTTGAAGTGGGGACCTCAACCATCACCGACACCCGCGAAGCACAAGCACGGTATGACCTGGTGATTGCGCAAGAAATAGCGGCTGAAAACGATGTGCTCGTCAAAAAAATGGCTTTGGATCAATTGGTTGGCAAAAGCAATGTAACACCCAAACCCTTGGCCATTCCATTGACCCTACTAGCGCTCGCGCCCAATGACGTGAACCAATGGGTCGCACCAACCGAGGCCAGCCACCCCAGCATCGCGCAAGCGCGTTTGGCGCTGGAAGTGGCGCAGCTAGAAACCACCAAAGCCGAAGCGGGCCACAAACCCACGCTTGACCTCAATGCCAGCTACGGCGCGAACCGCAACCAAGGCTCGGCCATCAGTACCGCAAGCACACGCAGCACCTCAGGCACAGTAGCTTTGGCTTTCAATTTCCCGCTATTTGCGGGCTTTGCGGTGCAAAACCGCATCAAAGAAACGCTGGCGCTTGAAGACAAAGCGCGGTCTGACTTGGATGTTGCAAAGCGCACGGTAGCCCAGGCGACCCGAGCGGCTTTCTTCGGCGTGCAATCCGGTCTTTCTAGCGTCAAAGCCTTTGAAGCGGCCGAATTCTCGACCCAAAGTGCTTTAGACGCGAACAAATTGGGCTACCAAGTGGGAGTGCGCATCAACATCGATGTGCTGAACTCGCAAAGCCAGCTGTTTCAAACCAAGCGCGATTTGGCCAAAGCGCGTTATGACGTGTTGCTAGGGGGTTTGAAACTTCGCCAAGCCAATGGCACACTCACAGCGGAAGATTTAGCGCCCGTGAACGCTTTGTTAGCCAAATAAACTGGCGTTGTCCATTAACCAAGTAATTGCACCACTGCGGCGGCTGTTTTTTCGGCAGCGCCCTGGTGTGCGTTGGCAAATTGCAGCGCTGCTGTACGTGCTACATCCAAAGATTCAACACGCTCAACCAATGCGCAAGCTGCATCCACGGCTTGCGGCATGGCGTTCACAGCAAACGCAGCGCCAGCTTGAACCGCCAGCGCCGCAGCTTCTGAAAAATTAAAGACCGATGGCCCCATAACTACGGGGCAAGCACACGCAGCCGCTTCGATCAAATTTTGCCCGCCCAAAGGCTCAAAACTACCGCCCAGCAAAGCAATGTCACTCATGCCGTAATACAAAGCCATTTCACCCAGGCTGTCGCCCAGCCAAATCGTATTTGCTTCGGTGATATCGGGTTGGTCTAACCAGTCACTGCGCTTGGATACCTTGAATCCATGCTGCGTGATCAACGCTGCCACCTCGTCAAACCGCTGGGGATGGCGCGGCACGATCAACCATTGCACGTTTGAGGCGGTTTTTTGCAGATAGTCCAACAACTGCAGCTCTTCCCCCTCGCGTGAACTGGCAAACATCACCACCGGTCTACTCGTTTTTAAGCGCCAGCTTTTACCCACGGCCAACTGCGCTACATCAACAACGGCATCAAATTTAAGATTGCCAAAAACGCCCGCTACGGGTGCACCTAGTTTTTTAAAACGCTCTGCATCCGCAGCACTTTGGGGCCAAACGGCAGCCAAAGACGCATAGGCGGGTCGTGCCAGCCCATCGAATTTTTTAGTCTGCACATACGATTTGTCACTCATGCGGGCATTCGCCATGACCAGTGGCACGTGGTGTTTGGCACACGTAGCCGCCATGTTCGGCCACAACTCGGTTTCCATCATGATGCCCATGCGGGGCTGAAAATGCTGTATAAAACGCTCCGTAGTCGCCGCTGTATCCCACGCTTGCCAGACTTGCACATCGCCCGCTCGCAATAACTTCTCACCTTCTGCCCGACCTGTCGCCGTGCCATGCGTTAGCAGCAACTTCATGGTCGGCAAGCGTTCGAGCAAAGCAGTAATCAGTACCGCAGCAGCACGGGTTTCACCCAATGAAACCGCATGAATCCACACAAATTGCTGGTCTTGCGTCGGGTTTTGGACGGCTGGCTGTTGGTATCGACCAAAACGCTCCTCGATATTGACCAAATAACCCGGCTCAGCTCGGCCACGCCGCGCCATCTTGCGTCTTACAAACGGCTGTGCGCACCACATCACGGCCGAATAGAGAGATAAGACGAGGGGTGTCATGGATTGCTAGCAACCGAGTTGACAGATAGCCAAGCATTCCAAACAGCATCAACCGACGGTGTAGGTGCTGCATACACGCTGACTTGTCGTACTGCGATTTGCGGATCGTTCAACGCATTGGGCCCAGTCCGCCAAGCCGTGTCGAAGTTGTAAATCTGCACATGCGGCACATCTAAGGCCACCGCCATATGGCTCAGCCCGCTGTCCACGCCGACCACGCCGGCAGAACCGCCAAGCGCATCCACCATCGCATCCAAACCCAAACGTGGCCAAACCATGGCATCCGCTAGCTGCTTAGCAATCACATGGCTGCGCTGCTCTTCATCCGAACTGCCATGCGCCAAGGCAATGCCAAAACCTGCTGCGTTAAGACGCTGCCCCAACGCAACCCAATGACTCACCGGCCAGAGCTTGTCGTCACGCGAGCTGCCATGGGTGAAAACGATGGTTGCTTTTTGATCGCTTTTTGCTATTTTATTTATAGCATTAAAGGCAATATTTACGCCGGCTAGAAGTCTATATTGAGGCTCAAAAAGTGCATTTTCAGACAACTTGAACCGCAGCGCTTGTGCGCATACGTCACGCGCACGTTGCACGGCGTGCACGTGTGGCGCCAACCGAATAGCTTCATCCGCCAGCCAGCGCGTGGGCGCTTCATAGCTTGAGCCATCGGTGCGGTTCGCCATGGCATAGCGTTTGCCTGTGGGTGATAACTTCGCGAGTTTTGACACCAAGGCTGATTTGGTCAAACCCTGCAGATCAATCACCGCATCGTAATGTTCGCGCTGCAAGTTGGCTTTAAAAGCGCGCCAAGCTTCTCTGGTTTCAGCTGAAAACGGTGTTTTACGCCATTTGCGCAGCTCACAAGTGATGACGTTTTTGACACCATCGCAGCGCCGCACCACACCTGCAAACGCAGCCTCCACCACCCAGTCAATATGCGCATCTGGAAACGCTGATTTGATGTCCTGCACCACGGGCAAAGTGTGCAGCACATCGCCTAGCGAGGAAAGTTTAACAAGAAGTATTTTCAACCGATCAGCCGCTTTAATATTTTTTTGCAATTGTTTAAGCAATTGTAGGTGTCATTTAGCCGAAAACGGCGCATGGGCATGTCCGAAAATGGCTAATCCAAGCGAGCAAACGGCGTATCATTTGCCCATGAACACCGCCGTAGCCGCATCAGAAGTCAGCCGCAACCATGACGCTCTTGCCTCTCAAGCCTTTTACCAAGCGCTGAAGGCGCACGATGCGCGTTTTGACGGGCGGTTTTTCGTGGGCGTCAGCTCTACCCGCATTTATTGCCGCCCAGTGTGCCGCGTCAAGCTGCCTAAATTTGAAAATTGCCGCTTTTTCGACCATGCGGCCCTGGCCGAACACGCCGGCTACCGACCTTGCATGCGCTGCCGGCCAGAGCTGGCGCCGCAAAGCCTACCTTGGTCATCGCAAGATGCCAGCCGCACCTTGGCCTTACAAGCAGCGCGCTGGCTGGACGAACCACTGGCCTGGGGACAAGCCAGCCCATCCATCGCCCGTTTAGCCGCGCATTTGGGGGTGTCTGACCGCCACGTGCGGCGTTTGTTTGAGGCGCAATTCGGCGTTTCGCCCCTGCAATACCTGCAAACGCGCCGGCTTTTGACCGCCAAACAGCTGCTCACAGACACCGACATGCCGACCTCGCACATCGCACATGCCAGTGGTTTTGGCAGCGTGCGGCGCTTTTCAGATGCTTTTTTGACACATTATCGGCTCAACCCCAGTGCGTTGCGTCAATCGGCCCGCAGCCCAACCAAGGCAACTTCAAAGGCAAGTATCGACTGGCCGTCTTGCACCGTCAAACTGAGCTACCGACCGCCCTACAACGTGCCATGGATGCTTCATTTTTTCAAAGAAAGGCAACTAAATACTACTGAATTTATAGCTGCTGAGGCAATAAATACGTCGGCTGTATGGTCTTTTAGCTACTTTTTTAACGGGAAATCGTATGCGGGCTGGCTGAGTGTTGAATTTCACCCCACCCAACCCACTTTGCTGCTCAAAGTAAGCGACTCCCTGCGCCCCGTGCTGCCGCAGGTGATTCGCCAAGTCCGTGCTTTGCTGGATTTAGACGCGGACCCGATGGCGATCAATGAGGTACTGTCTGGCAGCTTTGGGAGCGACGCATCCACCGCAGGCATCCGAGTCCCAGGCTGTTTGAATGGTTTTGAGCTGGCCGTTCGGGCGATTTTGGGGCAGCAAGTCACCGTTGCCGCTGGGCGCACCTTCACCCAGCGCGTGGTGGATGCGTTTGGCAGCACGATTGCGACGCCCTTCCCTGAGTTGACGCGGCTGTTCCCCGCGCCCGAGGCGCTGGCAGTGGCAAGCGGCGAGGCTTTAGGCAGTTTGGGCATCGTCAAACAGCGCCAAGCGGCGATTGTGGCTTTGGCGCGCGCTGTGGCGAGCAAGGAACTGGCTTTGCACCCCGGCGTGGACATTGACGCCACGATGGCGCAACTGCGTGCCCTGCCGGGCGTGGGCGACTGGACAGCGCAATACATCGCCATGCGGGCGCTGCGCTGGCCAGACGCTTTTGTAGCGGGCGATGTGGCGTTGCACAAGGCGATGGGGCTGCAACATCAAACACCCCCATTAAGTCCCACAAAAACGGCCGCAGCCGCTGTGACGGCCTCACAAGCTTGGCGGCCTTGGCGCAGCTATGCGGTGATGCGGGCTTGGACGTCGTTATGAGCATCTGCCATATAACTCAATTCACTATAAATATAATAGCGCCTTAGACAACAAAAACGCCGGCTAGATGCCAATTTGAGCACTTAAAACTGTACTTTTAGATAATTTGGAATAAATACAGAGGTTTTTATGACATACGACCCCAACATGGTTTACGCCGAGTGCACCAGCACACAAGGCAACTTGTATTTGGCCGCTACCGAGCGTGGTTTGGCCGGCATGTGGTTCACCGACCAGCGGCATGTGCCCGATGTTTCAAGCTGGCAGCGCCACGACGATACGAGTCAACAACGCGTGCTCAAACAAACCCAGCAGCAGCTGGAAGCCTATTTTGCAGGCGAGTTGCAGCAGTTCGACTTGCCGCTGGATTTAAGCGCTGGCACGCCTTTCCAGCAAGCGGTTTGGCAGGCGCTCTTGAAGATCCCATTTGGCAATACCACCAGCTACGGCGCTTTAAGTAGCAGCATGGGCAAACCACGGGCGGTACGCGCCGTGGGCACCGCGATTGGGCGCAACCCGATTGGCATCATCGTGCCCTGCCACCGGGTGGTGGGTGCGGATGGCTCGTTAACAGGATATGCGGGCGGCCTGCATAGAAAAGAGGCTTTTTTAACGCTTGAAGGGGTCATGCCGGCATCTCAAGGCATACTCGTGTGACATGAAAAAATCAATGTTTATCGAATTTTTTGCCTTGGCCGCCATTTGGGGTTCGTCTTTTCTGTTCACACGGATTGCTGCGGCTGAATTTGGCGTTTTCCCCACCGCCGCCATGCGCGTCGGCATTGCCGCAGCGGTGATGCTGCCATTTTTATTGCGCAGTGCGCATTGGGGCGCATTTAAGCAGCACGCTAAACCGATTTTGTTTGTCGGCTTGCTCAATTCAGGCATTCCGTTTGCCTTGTACGCTTATGCAGTGCTGTCGATCACCACCGGCTTATCCGCCATTTTGAACGCGACCGTGCCGCTTTTCGGTGCGGTGGTGGCCTGGCTGTGGCTGAAAGACAAGCCATCTGTCTCGCGCGTGCTGGGTTTGGTCGTTGGTTTTGTGGGTGTGGCGTTGTTGGCGGGCGACAAAGCCAGCTTCAAGCCCGGCGGCACGGGTTGGGCGATCTTGGCCTGCTTGTGTGCCACGCTGTGTTATGCCTTGGCTGCGAGTTTCACCAAAAAATACCTCATGGGCGTGAACCCACTGGCGACGGCGACGGGTAGCCAGATCGGTGCCTCGCTGGGCTTAGCACTGCCCGCCATATGGTTTTGGCCTGACCAAGCACCCAGCCTACATGCGTGGAACGCTCTTGTCGTCATGGCGGTGTTGTGCACCGCTGTGGCCTATGTGCTGTACTTTCGTTTGATTGAAGCCGCCGGCCCAGCCCGAGCGTTGACGGTGACATTCTTGATTCCCGTCTTCGCTATCCTTTATGGCGCGCTGTTTTTGAACGAAGTTATTACACCGTGGATGATTTTTTGCGGTTGTGTTGTTGTGTGCGGTACGGCGTTGTCGTCGGGGTTGTTGAAAATCAAAGCTTTAGACAACAAAGTTCAAGTGCAATAGAGCATTTACTGCAAATAAACCACAGATGCATCAGAAACCGCCTGAACGCAAGCTAGAATACAAAGCTTGGAAGCGTGGCCGAGCGGTTGAAGGCACCGGTCTTGAAAACCGGCGACGGAGTGATCTGTTCGTGAGTTCGAATCTCACCGCTTCCGCCATATTTTTTGGAAGCCTCTTGGAAGCCATTTGCATGAAAAAAATCTTAGTTTCTCTCGCAACGACTTTGATAACTGCCACAGTTTTGGTGGCATGTAATGGTAGTGGGACAAATTCTAGTGATGTCAGCAGTGGAGGTGCATCCACCCCATTGTCCAAAGCGGTATGCACAAGTTTGAATAATTGGCAAAGCGTTGGTGTTGGTATGTCAGCAGAGCAAGTTCAAGCAAGGTTGGGAGCACCAGCTAAAATCATTTCAAACGCCGCTTCTACTGAATATCACTATGAAAAATGTCGTGGCTTTGCAAAAGTAGCTACGGAAGCGACCGATCCAACTCAACCCGTTGCGGCAACAGCCACTACACCGCGGGTCCCTGGCATTCCTGGTAAACCAACCACATATGAATGGATCGATGTTGAAGGCGTTGTCAGTATCAGTGGCGCACGTGGCGTAACTGCCACTACTTCACCCGAACGAATTACAGACAAAATTGTGTGCGAATTCGATTACTATCGATACCCGGAGGCAGGCGTAGTTTGGGGTACTAAAACAACCACTTTTAATGATAGTAGCACCGCTACGGTACCTGCTCAATACATTCCTTCCCAGTACTGTAGAAGTCCTGCAGATGGTACTCAGTTTTAACTCACAAAAATAATTCCTGCAAATCACTCAAAAAATCAAACCCGCGCTCAGTGGGTTTGATGCTTTTGGGGGTTTGAATTAACAGGTTTTTCTCGATGGCTTGCTGCAATCCTGGCTGCAAAGCAGATATCGCCAAGCCGGTGCGCTCAAAAAGCAGCATCGGATCAAATCCCTCTTTCAAACGCAGCGCGTTGAGCATGAACTCAAACGCCAGCTCTTTGTGCTTGATGTCATCGTCTTGCGTCACCGCATTGCCTAAAAGCGCATGTTGCATATACAACTTGGGTTCACGGTATCGCACCTGACGAACAACGCGGTGTGCAAAGCTGAGTTTGCTGTGCGCACCGGCTCCTAAACCCAAATAATCGCCAAATTGCCAATAGTTGAGGTTGTGCCAGCAGCGGTGCCCGGGCTTGGCGTAGGCGGAGACTTCGTAGCGCTCCAGCCCCGCCGCACCCAATAACTCGGTCAACTTATCCAACATGGCATAAGCCGTGTCTTCTTCCGGCACTTGGGGCGGGAATTTGGCGAAATAGGTGTTCGGCTCGATGGTCAAGTGATAAATCGAGATATGCGGTGGCGCTAAGGACAAGGCGGTTTGCACGTCGCGCTCTAAATTTGCAATGGTTTGACCGGGCAAGGCGTACATCAGGTCCAAATTAAAGGTATCAAAAGATTGCGCGGCTTCTTCGATGGCAGCATAAGCCTGCGCACTGTCGTGCACGCGGCCTAAAGCCTTCAAATGTGCGTCGTTGAAGCTTTGCACACCTATGGACAAGCGCGTCACACCGGCGGCTCTGAAGGCCTTAAATCGGTCTTTTTCAAAGGTGCCAGGGTTGGCTTCTAGGGTGATTTCGCAGTCTGGATCTAGTTTCACCCTTGCCCGTATGTCGCCCAGCAATCGGTCAATGGCTGCGGGCGAAAACAAGCTGGGTGTACCGCCGCCAATGAAAATGCTGTGGACAGGGCGACCCCAAATCAAGGGCAATGAAGCATCTAAATCTGCAACCACGGCATCGATGTAACGCTGCTCTAGCTCCGTGGATAAAGCCCCGTTTGATGAGCCTGCTGTTTGAATCTCATGTGAGTTGAAGTCGCAATACGGGCATTTTTTCAAACACCACGGCAGGTGAATGTACAAAGACAGTGGTGGCAGCGCGGCCAGCTGCAGCAAGCCAGAGCGCATGTAATGGGTGATGTCCTTAGCCTGTTTTGCAGCAGCCGTTTCGGCTGTCGCCAGGACGACGGGAATAACTTTGTTCAAAACCAGCTCTCTTGCATCAATGCCAGCATATGCTGGGCGGCTTTGCCACGGTGGCTGTTGGCGTTTTTCTCAGCATCGCTCAATTGGGCAAAAGTTTTGCCTAAATGCGGGATGTACATCACCGGATCGAAGCCAAAGCCGTTGCTGCCAATAGGTTTTTCGATAATTTCACCCACTGCGCGACCGAGCGCGATCAGTGGTTCAGGGTCGTCTTTGGACCGCACTGCGACCAAGGTGCTGACCAAGGCCGCACGGCGATTGGTTTCGCCTTGCAGCTGCTCCAACAAAGCTTTCACATTGTTGTCGTCGCCTTTGGCATACCCAAATTTTGTAGCATAGAAGGCAGTATCCACACCGGGCAAACCGCCAAAAGCATCGACGCACAGCCCAGCATCATCTGCAATAGCCGGCAAACCCGTTGCAGCGCTGGCATGTCGCGCTTTTGCTAAGGCGTTTTCCACAAAGGTGCGAAATGGCTCTTCTGCCTCGCTGACACCTAGGCTGGATTGCGGGATCAAAGTCACATCCAAACCCGCAAACAAAGCTTGTAACTCGGCCAATTTGCCACGGTTGTTCGATGCAAGGACTAATTTCATCTACATTTCATCTAAAAGTACATTTTTAGGGGTATTTTTGAGCTCTAGCCGTCGTATTTATTGCCTAAGCTGCTACTATTTTTATAGTAATTTTGGCAATTTAATCTAAGACTTCAGGGCATTTTGTTGCATGTTGATCAAATCAACAATGCCGTTTTCAGCCAATTGCAGCAAGGCATCCATCTCTTTGCGGGAAAACGCGACGCCCTCAGCCGTGCCTTGCACTTCGATGAAATGGCCGGCACTGGTCATGACCACGTTCATGTCGGTGTCGCAGGCCGAGTCTTCGGTGTATTCCAAATCGAGCAGTGGCGCGCCTTGCACGATGCCGACGGAAATCGCGGCAACGGCTTGGTGAATCGGTGATTCAACCAGTTTGCCCGAAGCGAGCAAGCCATTCACCGCATCTTGTGCTGCGACGAAAGCACCGGTGATGCTGGCCGTGCGGGTGCCGCCATCGGCCTGAATCACGTCGCAATCCAGGTGAATCGTGCGTTCGCCCAGCTTTTTCAGGTCAAACACGGCGCGTAAGGAACGCCCGATCAAGCGTTGAATCTCTTGCGTTCTGCCACTTTGCTTGCCGCGCGCGGCTTCGCGGTCGCTGCGGGTGTGGGTGGCGCGGGGCAACATGCCGTATTCCGCCGTGACCCAGCCTTCGCCACTGCCGCGCTTGTGGGGTGGCACTTTTTCTTCGACCGAGGCGTTGCACAGCACTTTGGTGTTGCCAAACTCAATCAACACCGAGCCTTCGGCGTAGTTGGTGTAATTGCGGGTGATGCGCACGGGGCGCAATTCGTTGGCTTGACGGTTGCTGCTTCTGACAAAATCGGTCATTTTGATAACTTTCGGGGTGTTTTTAAGAAATTCAGCTAGCGATTATCCCTGCTCTGACTGAAGCTCACCCATTTTTGGGTGTTTTCGCGAGCTATGAAGGCGGCTTAACTGCTGGTTTAGTAGTTCGCCAGCGCAGTTTGCAATTCAAACACAGATTGTGGCCTGGCCAAGGGGTCCAGCGCCATGCACCACTCGACGACCTCAATCAGCTTGTCCGAGTAGCCAGTGCCTTTGCGCATGAGCAGTTCTGGCACGGGATCCTTGTCGCGGCGTTTGACCACTTCAGGCGGCGGGTAACCCAGCATCATGGAGTAGATGCACGCGCCAATCGCATACATATCGGTCCACGGGCCCAATTGGCTGTCACGCTTGTACATCTCGGGCGCGGCGAAGCCGGGGGTGTACATCGGTTGGGTGAAGTCACTGTCTTTGTTCAACACCTCGCGCGCTGCGCCAAAATCGATCAGCACCGCTGAATCATCATCCGTGATGAACAAATTCGCTGGTTTGATGTCCAAATGCAGCATTTTGTTTTGATGCACCACCCGTAAGCCTTGCAAAATTTCATCAAAAATGCTGCGGATCGTCGATTCGCTGAACGCTTTACCAGTGGTGATTTGTCGCCCAGCCATGATGAAGTCTTGCAAAGTCGCACCCTGCAAGTAGTTCATCACCAAATAAACCGTTTCGTTTTGTCTGAAAAAATTAAGCACACTCACCACGGAAGGGTGCGAGATTTGCGCCAGCGAACGACCTTCTTCAAAAAAGCTTTTCAAACCCAATCGGTACAGCGACAATTTATCGGGCAAAACTTGGGGCGCCAATTGCCCTTCAGAGCGTGAGGCGAGTGAAGACGGCAAATACTCTTTGATGGCAACCTGTTGGTTCTGAGGGTCGCGGGCCAAATAAACCAGGCTAAATCCGCCTTCTGAAACTTGACGGACAATGGTGTACCCATTCAGCACCATATTGGGCGGGAGCGGGGAAAGTTTGGCTTTCGTCATAAAGGAAATATTAATAATGGCAGTTTACAGCATGACCGGCTATGCAAGCACGGCAACGGCCTTGGCAAGTGGCGCTTTGGGAGAAATACAACTTTCGATTGAAATTCGGTCGGTCAACAGCCGCTTTTTAGACCTGTCATTCAAGTTGCCCGATGAGTTACGGCAAAACGAGCCCGCACTCAGAACCCTGGTGACGGCAAACCTGAAACGCGGCAAGGTGGAAATACGTGCCGCGCTTGAAAATTCTTTGCAGAATTTACCAACGAGGCCAACGACAGCAATTTTAGAGCAGCTACAAACGATTGAAAAAGACATCCAAGCGACCCTGAAAGATGCGCGCAGCCTCAGTGTTGCCGATGTGTTGCGCTTGTCTGGTTCTGCTGGCAATGCGTTTAAAAACAACGCTGAGACCGCGCAAACCGTGCTGCATTTGACGCAAACGGCTGTGCAGGATTTGCTGGCCTCGCGTGAGCGCGAAGGCGCACGGCTGACGCTGATGTTGCAATCCCACCTAGGGCAACTGCGCTTGCTGGCAGCGCAAGCCGGGCCGCTCATTCCTATGTTGGTGGAGCAGCAACGCAACAAATTCATGGACCGCTGGAAAGAGGCTTTGGCTATCGGAGGCTCGGGAAGTTCAGGGAACTCCGGCAACTCGGAAAACTCTGACATCAAGGCAGAAGCCCATCAAGTCGCCATGGACAGAGCGCTCAACGAAGCCACCGCTTTTGCGATTCGGATCGATGTTGCCGAAGAATTAACGCGTTTAGCCTCCCATGTAGATGAAATCGAACGTATCCTTACCAAGGGTGGGGAAATGGGGAAGAAGCTGGACTTTTTGATTCAAGAGTTGCACCGAGAAGCCAACACCTTGGGTGCCAAGTCCTCAGTTTTGGAATTGACCCGTATTTCTGTCGAGATGAAAGTGCTGATCGAGCAAATGCGCGAGCAGGTGCAAAACATCGAATAAAAACTGAATAATGACCCAATAATTAAGCATTACAGAAGTGCGTTGAAATAAATTCGACAATACTTCTGTAAAATTAACCATGGATTACCCCGGTCAACTTTTTGTCGTCGCCGCGCCCAGTGGCGCTGGAAAATCAAGCCTGGTCAAAGCCTTGCTGGAGCTTGATTCGCACGTTCACCCCTCTATTTCGCACACCACACGGGCGCCGCGTGGCCAGGAAAAGCATGGGCGCGAGTATTACTTCATTTCTACCGACGAGTTTGACGAAATGGTCAAAACCAAGGCCTTTGTAGAGTGGGCCAGCGTTCACGGCAAGCAATATGGCACGTCGAAATCCATCATTGAAGACCGTATTTCCAAGGGTGGCGACGTTATTTTGGAGATTGACTTTCAAGGGGCGTTGCAAATTCGCGAAATTTTCAGCAATGCGGTGCTCATTTTCATACTCCCACCGAGCTGGGAAGAATTGCGCTCTCGCTTAGAGCGGCGCGGTGAAGACACACCAGAAATCATCGATTTACGCTTAAAAAACGCGGCTTTAGAAGTGGCGCAGGCCAAAGAATTCGATTTCGTTATAATCAACGAACTGTTTGATCGTGCGCTTTTTGACCTAAAAGCCATCGTTCATGCCCAACGTCTTAAATTTGCAGCCCAACTTCGCGCCCGAGCGCCTGTGTTTGAAGCACTGCATATTTCCTAGTTTTAACGATATTGACGTATCGACCCATTCGTCTTTTATATTTACATTTCGGAGCTACCCATGGCACGTATCACTGTCGAAGATTGCTTAGTGCAAATTCCAAATCGCTTTCAATTGGTGTTGGCGGCCACCTACCGCGCACGCATGCTCAGCCAAGGCCACGCACCCAAGATTGAGTCCAAAAACAAACCTTGCGTCACGGCTTTGCGTGAAATCGCGGCAGGCAAAGTTGGTATCGAAATGTTGCGCAAAGTGCCACTTTGAAGCAATCCATTCTGAGCTAACAACTCGACCGGTAATAAGCACCATCAATTGGTGCTTTTTTTTTGCCCGTCATACCGCAAAACACAGCGCAACCCGCTAAAGTGTAGGTATGAATCCCGAAGCGAACACGTCACCCCTCAAAAAAACGCATGACAAGCTGGTGCCAGGGGCAAAGTCGCCTGCTAAAACAACGCCAAAACACACGGCGAAAACAACCACCAAAACAATGGCAAAAGCCAGCGCCAATGCAGCGGCAGCCAGTTTTGCGGCCTTGACTGAGAAGTTAGATTATTTAGAAAAAACGGACATTGAAGCCGTCCGGCAAGCCTACCGTTTCGCAGACGAATCGCACTTGGGCCAACTTCGGCAAAATGGCGAGCCCTACATCACGCACCCTATTGCGGTTGCGGCGCAATGCGCGACCTGGAAGCTGGATGCACAGGCGCTGATGGCGGCGCTGCTGCATGACGCTATTGAAGACTGCGGCGTGACCAAGGCTGAACTGATCGAGCGGTTTGGTTCACCGGTAGCAGAGCTTGTCGATGGCCTGACCAAGCTTGAAAAGCTGCAGTTCGATACGCGGGAAGAAAACCAAGCCGAATCGTTCCGAAAAATGCTGCTGGCCATGGCCAGAGATGTGCGCGTCATTTTGATCAAACTGGCTGATCGCAGCCACAATATGCGCACTTTGAGCGACATGCCGCGCAGCAAATGGGGGCGTATTTCTTCTGAAACATTGGATATTTATGCGCCGATAGCGCATCGATTGGGTTTGAACCAAACCTATCGCGAACTGCAAGATTTGGCCTTTCGCCACCTGCAGCCTTGGCGCTATGAGGTTCTTTCAAAAGCCGTCGCCAAAGCCAGAAACCGCAGGCGCGACCTTATTGCAGCGGTTCAAACAGCTGTCGAATCTTCTTTTTCGACGATCGGCATGGAAACGCAGATCTATGGCCGTGAGAAAACGCTTTACTCTGTCTATCGCAAGATGGATGAAAAGCACCTCAGCTTTGCGCAGGTGACCGACATTTATGGTTTTCGCGTTGTTGTCCCGTCTGCCCTCGACTGCTACACCGCACTGGGTTTGATGCACCAGCTGTACAAGCCGGTGCCAGGCAAGTTCAAAGATTACATTGCCATTCCAAAAATCAATGGCTACCAATCTATCCATTCAACCTTGGTTGGACCTGCTGGCGTGAATGTTGAGTTCCAGATCCGAACGCAGGCGATGGATGTGGTGGCCGAGTCGGGCGTGGCAGCCCATTGGCTGTACAAAACAAACGTACAAGACCCGCAAGTGGCTGACCGCATGGGCTCAAAATGGCTGCAATCGCTGCTGGATATTCATGATGAAACCCGTGATGCCGCTGAATTTTGGGATCACGTCAAAATCGATCTTTTCCCAGATGCCGTTTACGTGTTCACGCCCAAAAACAAAATCATGTCCATGCCAAGAGGCGCCACCATGGTGGACTTCGCCTATGCCATTCACAGCAATGTCGGCGACCGTGCGGTTGGGTCTAAAGTCAATGGCAACCAAGTGCCGCTGCGCACAGAGTTGAAAAATGGCGACGTGATTGAAGTCATCACATCGCCGAATTCAAACCCGAATCCGGCTTGGTTGGGCTTTGTGAAAACGGGTCGAGCCAGGTCAAAAATTCGCCACTATCTAAAAACCATGGCGCAGTCTGAGTCGATTGAATTGGGCGAAAAACTGCTGCTGCAAGCGGTACGGGCCGAAGGACTGCTACAACTCCCCAGCAACGCCCAAAATGATCACGCTATTTGGGAGAAGCTATTTAGATTCACGGGCAACAAAGACCGTGCTGAGCTCATGGCTGATATTGCGATTGGTAAAAAAGTGGCAACGATTGTGGCCAAACGCTTGGTGCACTTACTGACAGACACCGGCGTAAAACCGGATACTTTACTCATCACCCGAGAGCGTTTTTTCTCGCACGAACCGATCTCTCAAGGCGCCATCACGCTGGACGGCAGCGAAAATGCCTCTGTGAAGTTTGCTACCTGTTGCCGCCCGATTCCTGGCGACCCCATTTTGGGCTATCTTGGCCGTGGCGAAGGGCTGACCATTCATATAGCGCGATGCCCCGTTGTGAAACGCCTGCAGCACAAAGATGCCGAGCGCTTCATTGTTGTGGATTGGTCTGACGAACCGGTTCGCAACTTTGAAGTTGGTGTGATTGCCACCGTCGCCAATGGCAAAGGCGTTTTGGCCAAAGTAGCGGTGACATTGGCCAATTCAGAATCCGACATTTCGCACGTTGACATGGGTACCGAATATGCCCAAGACGCGACCGATTTACGCTTCGTCATTGAAGTGCGTGACCGTACGCACTTGGATACAGTTTTGAAAAATTTACGCCGTATTTCGTCCGTTCTCACGGCGGAACGCATGCTTCCCAGTGGCACGGAGACTCCGAAAGAGTAACCCCTTCGCCTTGCAATCAATACTTGCGTGAAATGCCTACGCGACCAACACGTTAAGCAGTTTGTGGGTACACCACGCGGATAATTTCAATGTCTTGACTACCGCTGGGCGAATTCAAGCGGACGACATCACCGACTTGCGTTCTTAGCAAAGCACGCGCAATCGGCGAAACCCAAGTCACCTGCTGGCGCAAATTATCTGCTTCGTCGATACCAAGAATGGTCACCGTGCGCTGCAAACCACTCTCCTCTTCATAAGTCACTGTCGCGCCAAAGAAAACTTGATCGCTGCCAAAATGCACGCTGGGTTCACTGATTTCGGCGATTTCTAAGCGCTTGGTCAAAAACCGAATCCGGCGGTCAATCTCCCGCAGCCGTCTTTTGCCGTAAATGTAGTCGCCGTTTTCAGAACGGTCGCCATTGCTTGCCGCCCAATGCACCACTTCCACCACTTTTGGCCGTTCGTTGTCGATTAAATCCAACAACTCCGCACGAATGCGCGCATAACCCGCAGGCGTGATGTAGTTTTTGCCGCCAACAGGCAAGGCCGGCAAACCAATATCGTCATCGTCGTCGCGATCGGTTTCTTTGGTAAAGGCTTTGCTCATTGGTATATTTTAAGAGTATTTTGCTATATTTTAAATAGCTGTCTAGGCAGTAAATACGCCGGCTACATTCTATTTTAAGGCTGTCTACTCAGGCCACTAAACCACCAAATCCATCAACTTGCCATAACTGTCCACCACGTCATACTTCACCTGGTCTGAAGTAATCTTGGCAAAGAATTTACGGGCGCATTCGATCTTGCTTTCTTCGATTTTGCGTAGATCCATGCTGGACATGGAACCCTTGGTTTCAGCTACAAAGTAAACGTGCTTCACCTTGCCTTGTTGAAAGGCAATCGCCCAGTCTGGGTTGTAGTTGCCGACTGGGGTGGGAATGAAAAACCCTTTGGGGAGCTTGGCGTACACCACGACTTCGGTGCTGGCATCCAGTTCCTTCACAAAATCCCGTTCGTTTTTGGAATCGGTAAACACATAGTCGTAGATGTGATGCTTTGCTTTGACCGCTTTGCTGAAGTCTTCTTTGTTTTTTTCTTGCGCAAAAATATCCGAGCTGTAGGTATCGCCTGTCGGGTCATAGGCGATATGCTCCACGATCACGGTCGCCTTCTGTTCGTTCATCAACCTAGCGGCTTTTTGCAGGAAGTCTTCAGGGTTGGTTCGGTATTGGCGGAACACGGCTTTGTTGATGCCCTGCAGGACTGCGGCCACTGTCGCTCTGGTCAGCAGCGTCTCGCCAGCCAACCGGCCGATCAGGTCATATTTCACGGCTGAGTGGACGGAAGCACGTTCATAATCAATCGTGGACTCCATCACCTTGAACGATTCGCCCTGCTTCAGCGCGTCATAGGTCGCAGTATCCGTTTGCTCACCCGTTACCACGGTGTACTGCATTGGGCTGACCTTGAGTTCTTTTTCCAGCGCCTTCACGCACTTGGCGATAAGCTCTGGCGTTTCAAAATGCACCGTGTACGCTGCCTTGCGGTTGATCCGACTCCACAAGGCTTTAAATTCTTGTTTCTCGAAATTCGCATTCAGCTGATTGGGCTTTCCGCCCCGGTCATCACTGAATATATCCAGCTGCGATTCGCTGAACACGCTGTCGATCAACCCCGGCACGGCCTCACCATAAGCGGCCAGTTCAGGGGGTAGCGCAGCCAGGGTGCCGTTTTTCTTGGCATCGTGGTAGCTTGCCGTGATCTTGTCGTTGTCATCCGTGTAGTCGTTTTTAGCCAAATAGCGGTAAATCTGCTTCGCCAGTTGCGGTGTGACAGCCACATCACCCGCAGCCGTTTTCAAAACCTTGCCCGTAAAGTAAGCCTCGTCCGCCACACGTGGCCGCTCCGACAAACCGTCGCTGATGTCGCGCTGCAGCGCAGTCACAAAATCCTTATAACTCTCGCTGGCCACCACGGTCAGCACGTTGATCTGGTGCACCGTAGCCGGCACATCCATGCGGTCGCCCTGCTGATTCACCGACAAGCGCAGCCCACGCCCGACCTCTTGGCGACGGCTCACGGTGTTGTCGCTGTGCTTCAGCGCGCAGATGACAAACACATTGGGATTGTCCCAGCCTTCGCGCAAGGCAGAGTGCGAAAAGATGAAACGCACCGGCTCTGCAAACGACAACAACCGCTCTTTGTCCTTCAAAATCAGGTCATACGCATCCACATCGTCAGCTTCGGTGGACTTTTTACCCGTCTCAGGGTCAACCAGGCGCTTGGTTTTTTTGTCGATGGAGAAATAGCCGTTGTGCGTTGTCTTAGTGGCAATGCCTTTGAGGTAGCTGTTGTACGGCGTGTCCTCAAGTGTCAACACCTCATTCAGATGCTGGTCGTACTCTTGCTCAAACATCTGGGCGTACTCACCAGGCTGCTCGCCAGATTCATCATAACTACGGTATTTGCCGACCGAATCAATGAAAAACAGCGACAACACCTTGATGCCTTGGCTAAATAGAAATTGCTCTTTCTCAAAATGCGCCTTGATCGCCTCGTGGATTTGAATGCGTCGCAAAGCGGGCTCACTCACATCGCCCGTCGCATCTCCTGTGGCCAACTCTAGCCCGTTGGTGAAAGTCACCTTGTTGGTCAGCGCATTGATGTCAGCCACCACAAAACCCTTGTACTGGTCTAGCCCTTGCGACAAGTCAAACAAATTGTCATTGCGCGACAATTTCCGCAACACCCGCTTGATGCCATTGTTTTGCTTGATTTCCAGCTCTACCCGCGCCAGGGGCGCGCTGGTAGAAATCTCAATCGACTCTAAATACAAGTAAGCATTCGTACCCGTCAGCCCTTTGACCGATATGCCACGTACCGCTATTTTTTTCACCAATTTCTGGTTGTAAGCGTCCAATGCGTCCAAACGGTGAATCTTGTTGTGCGACGTTTTGTGCGTGGCTGAATAGCGCAGTACCGCCAATGGCTTGAAGTTGACCAGCGAATCCAGCGTTTTGCCGCCTTCCATCTTTTGCGGCTCGTCCAGAATCAACACGGGGCGGTTGGCGCTGATCACGTCCATCGGCCTGCGCGATTGAAAATCGTCCAATTCCTCGTAAATACGCCGTGCGTCCTTGCCCGTGGCATTGAAGGCCTGCACATTGATCACCATCACGTTGATGCCCGCATCGCTGGAGAAACTTTCCAAGTTATGCAACTGCTTGGAGTTGTAGATAAAACAGCGAATGCGTTTTTTGTAGTCATCCAAAAAGTGCTCAGCCGTGATCTCCAGCGACTTAAAAACCCCCTCACGGATGGCGATGCTGGGCACCACCACAATGAACTTGCTCCAGCCATACCGTGCGTTCAGCTCAAACATGGTTTTGACGTAGCAATAGGTTTTGCCCGTCCCCGTCTCCATTTCCACGTCAAGGTTATATTTGCACACCTTGGTGCTCACCAAACCTGGTGACAGCGGCAGGTTTTGCCTGAGCTGCACCGCATGGATGTTTTGCAATATCTGACCTGGGGTCAATTCCAAATCCGCGTTTTTAAAGCCGTCCGTCTCTAAACCAGTCGTCAACTGCCCGTTGGCGTCAACCGTGCGCCCCGGGTCGACCCGAAATATCGCGCCCTCGCGCTTGGGTTGCCCCGCAAAGCAATCTGCCACCGCTTCGACGGCGTTGGTTTGATAGGCTTGTTTTTTAAATTTAAGTTTCATGCTTTTGACGCAGCTGTAACCGTCTGCGCCAAGAGCAAGCGCTGGGCTTCGGCCACGCAGCGTCTCGCTGCGGCCACCAGCACGGGTACAAAAGCGTGTCCGCTACGCAGGGCACTTGTCAACACCGCCAAATCTTCGATGTATTCATGAACCATCTGATTTCTAAGGCGGCGCATTTCCATCCAGCTATCGGCTGAATCAATCAGGCCAAATTTTTCAGCTTTGTCTAAGTTGTCAATGGCTGGCCCCGTCTTTTCGGCCAAAGCACCTAGCAAGGCTGGCAACAATTTATCGCCTACGGTGTCTTGCAGTCTGCCAAAGCGCGACACAAAAG